>CAZFNC010000001.1:0-64566 GCA_964520485.1 uncultured Synergistaceae bacterium
CGAGTGCCCCGGTCGACTTTCCGCTTTTTGCGTTTTTTCTGTTATAATGCGGCACGGAGGAAGTGAAACCATGAAGAAACGGATTGTCCTCGCTTTCGGCACGAGGCCGGAGGCGATCAAGATGGCGCCCGTCTACCTGGCGCTTGAAAAATGCGCGTCGCTCGAGCCCGTGATCCTGCTCACGGGACAGCACCGCACGCAGCTTGAGCAGGCGTTGGCTATTTTCGGCGTGCCCTGCGCGCGCAACCTCGACGTGATGACGGATCGGCAGACGCTGCCTGAACTGGCGGCGCGCATTCTGCCGAGGGCGGCGGAGGCGTTCGCCGACCTGAGGGCCGATTACGTGCTTGTGCACGGCGACACGCTGACGACGTTCGTCTCGGCGTGGGCGGCGTTCCTTGGGCGCATCCCCGTGGGGCACGTGGAGGCGGGGCTGCGCAGCGGCTCGCTGAGCGAGCCTTTTCCCGAAGAGGCCAACCGGGTCCTCACCGACGCCCTCTGCGACACGTTCTTCGCGCCCACGGCTGGAGCGCGCGACAACCTGCTCAAAAGCGGCGCCGCGCCCGAGCGCATTTTCGTGACGGGGCAGACGGCGGTGGACGCTATCCTGTTCGCGTCGAAGCAGGGTACGCTGCCCGACTGTGTGCCGCCCGAAGGGAAAGTCGTGACGGTGACGCTGCACCGGCGCGAGAACTGGCCCGTGCTGGCGGATCTTGCGCGGTATCTGGCGGAAGTGGCCGGCGAGTCGCCGGAGTGGACGTTTATCTTTCCGATGCACCTCAACCCCGTCGTGCGCGAGGCGGTGAAGCCGCCGCTTTCACGTTGCGCGAACGTCAGGCTGATCGAGCCGCTCGAGTATGGACAGATGGCCGCGCTGCTGGCGCGCAGCGCGCTGATTTTGACGGATTCGGGCGGCCTGCAGGAGGAGGGAGCGTCGCTGGGCGTGCCCGTGGCGGTGGTGCGCAACGTGACGGAGCGTCCCGAGGGCGTGGAAGCCGGCATCGTCACGCTGCTCGGCGCGGAGCCGCGCAAGGCAATGAGCGCTTTTGCCGAGCTGATGAACGACGATTCACGACTGCGCCGCATGGCGCGCTCGAAAAATCCCTACGGCGACGGGTACGCCGCCTATCGGATCGCCACGGCGCTGGAGGAACGGCTGCTGGCATGATTTTACAGGAACCTCACGGAGCTTCATCTGCCGCGTGTCCGTGCGGCGGCGCGTCGGCGTTTTCTCGCGGAAAGCTTTCCGTCATGAAAAGTCGCATAAAAGGACTCCCGAAGTCTCCGGAGAAACTTCGGGAGTCCTTTTTCCGCAGCGGGGAAATCAGTCGGCCGCGCCGGACGTCTTGAGAACGTCGTTGAGGGTGTTCACGAGCTCGTCGGGATCGATGCCGTGGGCCATCGCGCCGTCGGCGAGGCTCTCTCCCTGGGCGATCGCGCAGTGCACGCAGCCCATGCCGGACATCATCATCGTCATGACGACCTGGGGGTATTTCTCGACGACGTCGGCGATCAGCATGTCTTTGGTAATCATGGTACATCACTCCAGTCTTGAAAGATGGTCCGAGAAGTCCGAGGAATATGAGCCCATTATACAGGGAGCCCGCGAAATTGTACAGACGCCCGAGGAACGCTTTTTGTCGCTGCGCGGGGCGGAGCTACAGCAGGGGGCTGAAGAGTTTTGTGACGGATTCCAGCGCCATGGAAACCTTTCCGCGCTTTTGCCATTCCTCGGCGGTGAGCCTGTGCGAGTCGCAGATGTACAGCCCCTGGATGCGGTGCAGGGACCGGTTTTCGCGCACGCCGTAGAGGATCAGGTTGATCTCGAAGTTGAGTGAGAACGAGCGGATGTCGAAGTTGCTGGACCCCACGAAGCCGAGGTTGTCGTCCACGGTCATCGTCTTGGAGTGGAGCAGCCCCTTCCCGTACAGGTAGATGTCCACACCGCGGCGCAGAAACTCGCTGTAGTAAGCGCGAGAGGCGTAGCCGACGATCTTCTGGTCGGATCTCTCGGGAATGACCAGCCGCACGCGCACGCCGCGCAGACGCGCCACCTCTACGGCCTGCAGCATCCCCACGTCGGGGATCAGGTACGGCGTGGTAATCGTCACCTGACGCTGCGCGCCGATGATCGAGGCGATGATCAGGCGCTGGTAGTTCTCCGTGGGATAGGACGGGCCGCTGGGAACCGTCTGCATACAGGCTTCGCCGGGCGGCGGGGACGCGTCTGACCAGCGCTGCGCGTCGAGCATCTCGCCCGTTTCGACGTACCAGTCCTCGATGAAGACGCTTTCGAGCTGACGGACGACGGGGCCTTCAAGCCGCAGCGTCACGTCCTTCCAGACGAGGTCGTCGAATCTGCCGTAGCGGGGATCGGTGACGTTGTGAGAGCCGGTGAAGGC
Source organism: uncultured Synergistaceae bacterium (assembly GCA_964520485.1). Lineage (GTDB taxonomy): Bacteria > Synergistota > Synergistia > Synergistales > Dethiosulfovibrionaceae > Pyramidobacter. The sequence goes on from CAZFNC010000001.1 coordinate 2,403, forward strand.
TCGCCTTCGATCGATGATCGCCAGCTTGCGGTGGTTGCGCAGGTCAAAACGCGCGGCCTTGACGCGGTAAAAGCGCACAGGCAGCGCCTCGGCGACGAGCACGCCGTCGCGCCGGACGACGTCCAGCTCCGACGAGCGGAGAAATTCGCGCGAGCCGACGGAATCGAGCAGCAGCCTGACGGTGACGCCCCTGCGGGCGGCCCGTCCGCAGGCTTCGAGCACTCTGCGTCCGTACGTGTCGTCGTTGAAGATGTAGTACAGCAGGTTGACTTCGCGTTGTGCGGAGTCGATCTCCCTCGCGAGCGTGTCGATGAATTCGTCGGCCGTGGTGATCGTCGTGATCAGGTTGCCGCCCGTCGCCCTGATGTAGCCGAGATTTTCCGCCAGACTGGCCGTGGCGGCCAGCGAAGGCGGCAGCTCGGGACGCGCGGCGTCCGCGCCGCCGGAATCGCGCAGGCGTTCGCGGACTTCATGGAAGTGCGACAGCGCGGCAGTATGACGCTTCATGCGCCTGGATGGCAGTACGTTCGTGCCGAGCAGCGAATAGGCGATGATGCCGGGCCACGGCCACAGCAGGATCGCCAGCAGCCAGGCGGCGGCCGTGGCGGGAGCGTGGCGGCGGGGAATGAACAGCAGCGACGACAGGCGGATCGTGAACGAAACGATGTCAAACCCCGCCCAGAAAACGAGGCTCAGGCCATGTCCCAAAGTCATGCGATCAAATCCTTTTCGGGGAATGAATAAAACCCTGCGCGAGGGATATCTTAGCATAAAACGCGGCGCTTTGCCCGTTCATAAGGCAAAAGGGGCGCGATCAGGAAGCGAGAGGATGCCGGAGCAAGAAGATTTTACCGCGAGGGATCGGCGCCCGCCTCCTCCTTCGCCGCTTCGTCCGCCCGCAGCTGCTCGCGCATTCGGGAGAGGTATCGTCTTCCCATGGGGATGGCGAAAAAGACGCTGATCAGGTCGGACACCGGCTGGGCGATCAGGATTCCCGTCAGGCCGATGAAACGCGGAAGGATGAAGACCAGCGGGATAAAGAAAAACCCGCGCCGCGCCCCGGAGAGGAACGACGCCTGCCTGTACTTGCCCGTGACTTGGAAGAGCATGTCGGTGATGACCGTTACGGGCAGCGCCACCAGCGTCAGACAGTGAGCCCTGAAAGCCGCCGTGCCGATTTCCGTCACGCGGGGATCGGCGCTCTGGAAGAGCGTGATGACGTCGGGCGCGAAGGTGATGAAGAACACCGCCAGCGCCGACAGAACGCACAGCCCCGTTTTGACGCAGAACTTGTAGGCTTCGATCACGCGGTCAAAGCGCCGCGCGCCGTAGTTATATCCGGCGACCGGCTGAAAGCCCTGACCGAAACCTATCAGGATCGAGCCGATGAACAGCGTCACGCGCATGACGATGGCCATCGCCGCGAGCGCCGCGTCGCCGTAGACGGCGGCGTTGACGTTCAGGGCGACAGCGGCCGCCGAGGCGAGCCCCTGCCGCAGCAGCGTCGGCAGGCCCGTGCGCACGATCAGACCGTAAAAGGCCGGATCCGGCGAGGCCCTGCGAATGTGGATGCGGATGGCAGTCCGCCCGAAAAGGTAGTGCGAAATGAGAATGCAAAAGCTGACGCACTGGCTGAGAACCGTTGCGATCGCCGCCCCCGCGATGCCCATGCGGAAGACGAAGATGAACAGCGGATCGAGAGCGACGTTGAGCAGACCGCCCGTGACGATGCCGAGCATGGCGAAGAAAGCTTTTCCCTCGGCGCGCAGATTGGTGTTCATCACGAACGACGTCGTCATCACGGGAGCGCCCAGGAGGACCCATCTCGCGTATTCGCGCGCGTAGGGCAGAATCGTCTCCGTCGAACCGAGCGCGCGCATGAACGGGTCGAGGAAGGCAAGTCCGAACGCCGTGATCATGAGCCCGAAGAACAGGGCCGCGAAGAAGGATGAGGACGTCGCCCTGCTGGCTTCGTCGTTTTTCTGCGCGCCCAAACGCCGCGACGCGATGCTGGCGGCGCCCATGCCGAACATAAAACCGACGGCCTGGATGATGGCCATCAGCGAAAAGACCACGCCGACAGCGCCGGCGGCGCTTGTGCCGATACGGGCGACGAAAAACGTGTCGGCCATGTTGTAGAACGTCGTGATCAGCATGCTGCAGATCGTCGGCACGGCAAGGCGCGCGATCAGAGGCCGCAGAGGCGACTGTGTCATGCGAATGTACTGCCGCCGCGCCTCGTCCAAATTGTCATTCATGTTCAAATCATCTCCCTTTCGGCTGCTTATTTCGGTTATTATACCCCTATTCAGTTTTGCGAAATCGCGTCCTGTCGGTCGGACACAGCGCCTTTACGGGCCGCTCGCGTCCGCGCGGTCAGCGCGGCGCGCGGGGCGTCGCCTAAGACAGCGAGCCTTCGCAGAGCTCCACGATCTCGCCGTCCGGTCCGCTCACAAAGCAGTTGAACGCGTGGTCACCCATTGAGGCGATCCCGCTTTCCGGCACGACGAAGCCGTGTTCATTCAGTCGCCGCACGGCGCCGTGAATGGACGGCACGCTCAGGGCCAGATGGTTACGGCCCGGCGCGCGCTCGTCGCCGGGCTTGCAGATCAGCTCGACGCTGAAATCTGCAAAGCGGATAAAGACCAGACGGGCTCCCGACGGCATGAGATGCTCGCTTTCGCGCTTTCCTCCGAGCGCGCCCGCGTAAAAGGCGAGAGCGCGGTCCATATCCGCCACGCGGATGCCGACATGACTCAGAGCGTACATGTAAACGTTCCTCCTCGCATAAAACAGTGACGGGCGCGAAAAAAATATTTTTTCAGCCCTTCACCTATCATAACAAAAATTTTCACATTTTGCAGTAACGATCTTTATCGATAGGATATTGAACTGTGAATTTTGGCGTAAAAACGGAATTACAACGCGTTTTCACTTTCCTTCCGCCTCCGCGGAGCCCGCAACTTCGGCGATATTTGCGCTTTTAGGGGGCTTGTCATGTACGAATGCTATGATATACTCACATCACAGAGTTCCATATCCTTTACGGAGGTGTCAGTGAATGACAAAGGCTGAATTGGTTGAACTGGTGAGGGAGAAGGCCGAGCTTCGCAAGGTTGACGCCGCCAAGGCCGTTGCCGCCATGCTGGAAGGCGTGAAGGAAACGCTGGTCAAGGGCGAGAAAGTCCAGATCGTCGGTTTCGGCACGTTTGAACCCCGCAAGCGCAGCGCCCGCGTCGGCCGCAATCCCCAAGACAAAACCAAGGTCGTGCATATCCCCGAGAAGATCGTGCCCGTGTTCAAGGCCGGCAAACTTCTTCGCGAGGCCGTCGACGTGACCGCCAAGCCCAAGGCCGCCGCAAAGCCCGTGAAGACCGCCAGAAAGAAGAAGCAGGCTTAGTTCCTTAAAGTCCTGCCAGACGAACCGTGAACGGCGTTTCCGACTCGTTTCGGAAACGCCGTTTTTGTCAGTTGAAAAGCGGCGGCGAAACTTCACAGCGCCGGACGGATGGGGTATAATTTTTGCGCCGCGGCCTGCGGCCGCTTGAGGAGGGAACAAGACCGATGTGGAAGCGAGGCGTGCTGTTCACGGGCGGGCCCGAAGACGAAGAGGGACGTTTCCCGTGCAGGCTGATGGACGGCTTGGGGCGTCGCGGTTTTCTCACAGTGCTTGACGAACCGGAGACGGCGGGCCTCGATCCGAACGAGAAGGTTGACGTCGTGCTGGTCTCGCCCGGGTGTGCGGAAACAGCGGCGGCCTTGAGGCTGTGCCTTGAGAGGGGAGCGGCGTGTCTCGTCCTGGGCGCGCGTCGCCTTGACGCCGAATCGGAGACTCTGCTCGCGGAGTATCGCGCTCGCGGCGGTTCCGTTCTCGGCCCCGGCTCGCAGGGCTTCTTCGACTGGGAGAAAAAGCTGGCTCTGTGCTGGTCGCAGGCTGTGAGGATTCCCGACAGCCCGCCCGAGGAACGTCACGTGACGCTCATCGCTCAGGGCGGCGCCGTCCCGTTCGCGCTCTACGCGATGGCCGTCGAGTCGGGGGTCCGCTTTCGGCGCGTCGTCTCGCTGGGAGTGGGCGCCGACGGCGACGCCCAACTGTTCAATCAGATGCGGACGGCCATCGGCGACGACAGGACGACGCTGCTGATCCTCGCCATCGAGTCACTTTCCGACGGGCGCGGATTCCTGCGTTTGGCGGCACAGGCCGCCGCGCGCAGGTTGCCGGTCGTGCTGCTTCGCGGCGGCAGGGAGCGGCGTTTCGTCCCCCGACTGCTCCGTCGGAGGCCCGACGCCGCGTGGACCGACGGCATCATGTGGGATTCTGTCGCGGGACAGTACGGCGTCGTCCTGCTTGACGACGCGCAGCAGATCGTCGACCTGGGCAAGTTTTCCGGCCCCTGCCCCTCGCCTCTCGGCGGCCGCGTCGCCGTTCTGGCAGCTTCGGAAGGGCTGGCCGTGATGCAGGGCGAGCAGTGTGCCGCGGCCGGACTGGACGTCATACGCTTCTCCCGCGAGCTGCGGGAAAAACTTACCGCGCGCCTGGACGCCGGCGGAACGGCTGACAATCCCGTCGATCTCACGGAAAAGGCGCTGTCAGCGGAAGGCGTCCTTAAGGGGATTCTGTCCGACGTCCAGTCATCGGGGGAATGCGATATGATTCTCGTGACGACGGGCGCTCTGACCAGGCGGCAGGGCGATCTGCTGGCCGGCGCGCTTGCCGACGCCCGCCGCGCGGCGAACATTCCTCTTGCCTGCTGCTGCCTCAGCCGCTGGCATCCTTTGGAAGGCATGGTACGCCGCATGAACGCGGAAGGGGTGCCCCTGTTCAGCAGCCCGCGTCGCGTGGCGGAAGCCCTAGCTGGCCTTTGGCGGATCGGGCGGACCGTTTCCGTCGCCGCAGCCGCCCCTCGGCCTTCGATCGAACCCTTCCTTGACAGATGTCCGCGCTCCCTGAGCGAACGCGACGCGATGGCTCTCGCCGAGGCTTACGGCCTTTCCACCGTGCCGCACCGCTTCTGTACGTCGGTCTCCGATGTGATGCGCGCCGCGCGGGAACTGGGCTTTCCCCTTGCGCTCAAGGTCGTTTCGCCGTCGTTCGCCAGTAAGCAGCAGGCGCGCGCCGTCGCCCTGAACCTGAGGACCGAGGAGGAATTGCGCAACGCCTACGGGCGCATACTCGAGCGGGTCAGCCGCTTCCACGCCGACGCGGAAGTCCAGGGAGTCTTCGCGCAGAAGATGGTGACCGACGGCGTGGAATGTATGATCGGCATCAAGCGCGATCCCCTCTTCGGGCCGGTGGTCGCCGTGGCGCTGGGGGGCGCGTATTACGGGCTTGTGAAGGATATTTCCCTGCGCGTCGCGCCCGTGGATCTCGAGACGGCCCGCGGCATGATCCTGTCCCTGAAAGGCTACCCTCTCGTATCGGGAGAGTGGTTCGGGCGGAAGAACGACGTCGAGGCGCTGGCGAGTCAGATCGTCGTCCTGTCCAAGATGGCCTGCGCCGAACCCGACATCGAAGAGCTTGACATCAATCCGATCTTTATCCGGCCGCTGGGACTCGGCGCGGAAATCGCGGACGCGTTTGCCGTGCGTCGCGCCCCCGGGAACGGCGCGGCCGGCGGCTTAAAGGAGTGAAAGCATGAACCTGCACGCCGCGGCCATGGCCGCGCTCTGGCTTGTCATCGGCTATACGTTCGGTTCGCTGCCCACGGGATATGCCGTCGTCAGGTTGAAGACAGGGAAGGATATCCGCGCGCTTGGATCGGGAAACACGGGCGCGACGAACGTCGGCCGTGTGCTCGGCAAAGGCTGGGCCGTGTTCGTGACGGTCGTCGATATGCTCAAAGGCGGCGCCGCCGTCATGCTCTGCCGCGCTCTCGGCGGAGGCGATCCGGCCTTGGCAGCCGCGGCGCTTGGCGCCGTCCTCGGACATAACTTTCCCGTCTGGCTGGGTTTTCACGGCGGCAAGGGGGTGGCGACGACGTTCGGCACGCTGTTTTTCGTGCAGATGTGGTATTCCTGCGCGGCGGTCCTGCTGGCGGGAATCCTCTGGTTCCTCACGATGAAAGCCACCCGCTACGTGTCGCTGGCGTCGCTTGTCGCGCTTACGGCTATCGCGGGATGGTTCTGGTTCTTCGGCCTTCACGGCGCGTTCGTCGGCCTGGCGCTGTTCCTTGCGCTTCTCTCATTCTGGCGGCATCGCGGAAACGTCGATCGCCTCGTTCACGGCACCGAGAACAAAGTCGGCGGCGGAGACGGACATTAAATCTTGACTATTCTTGACCAATAGAGTACAATCATTCCGGTTGACAAATCGGAACGGAGGTACTTTTATGAGCAGTCTGACCGAAGTCATTGAAAGCTATATCAACGAACTGTTCCGGCAGGAGGAGCATGACGGCGCGACGGACGCGGACAGGGTTTCGCTCCGCCGCAAGGACGTGGCCGAGCGCTTCGGCTGCGTGCCGAGCCAGATCAACTATGTGCTGCGCAGCCGTTTCACGCCGGAGCGCGGTTTTATCGTGGAGAGCCAGCGCGGCGGCAACGGCTATATCCGAATCCTGAAGATCAGCTGCGAGATGCCCGAGGATCGCGCGCGGCACATAGACCTCATCGTCGGCGACGCCATAACCGACGCCGACACGAAACGCCTTTTGGGATCGCTGCAGGTCCGCGGCATGATCAACGCGCGCGAGAGACTTCTGGTCGAGATCGCTCTGCGGCACATCGACGAGCTCTGCGAAACCACTTTCGACGTTTCTCCGTACAAAAAGAGCGTCATGCAGGCCGAACTTCTCAAGCGGATGCTCTGCGGACTCGACCTGGCCTGATGAAACGGGAATTTAAACGCGCGGGAAGTCGCCCGCGCCGCAAAGGAGGCAAGCGCCATGTGGCAGTTTTTCACTGAAAGAAGCAAGCGCGTCGTGCAGATCGCGCACCATGAGGCGCTCCGCCTCGGTCACGCCGAGATCGGCACGGGACATCTGTTGATGGGCCTGATCGCCGAAGAGTCGTCGCCGGCGGCCCTCGCCCTCAGGAACGCAGGACTGCCGCCCGAAGACGTGGCGCGCAAACTGCTTGCGCTGCGTCCTCCCGAAAAAGCGCCCTATTCCCAGCCGGCGGATCTGCCGCTCTCCGAACAGGCGCGAGGCGCTCTCAACGAGGCCATTCGCCAGGCCAGGGAGTTCCATTCCAGTTATGTCGGCACGGAGCACCTGCTGCTCGGCGTGCTGAGCGAACGGGACGGGACCGCCTGCCGCGCGCTGGCCGAACTGGGGCTGGACGTACAGGCCCTGTTCGACGCCATCAGGAATCAGCTCAAGGCTCAAAACGCCGCGCAGCGCGCGGAAAGCGACGAAACCGGAGCGCGGAGCGACGTCACGCCTGTCGTCAACAAGTTCTGCGTCGACCTGACCGCCAAGGCCGCGAAGGGCGAGCTTGACCCGCTGATCGGGCGCGGCGTGGAACTGAAGCGCATGATGCAGATTCTCTGCCGCCGCCGCAAGAACAATCCAGTCCTCGTGGGCGACCCGGGCGTTGGGAAGACCGCGATCGTCGAGGGGCTTGCCTGCCGGATCCAGTCGGGAGATGTTCCCTCGCTGCTCAAGGGCAAACGCATCGTTGAACTGGACATGGGAGGCATTGTAGCGGGGACAAAATACCGAGGCGAGTTTGAGGAGCGCATGAAGAAACTCGTCGACGAGCTGACCGCCGCAGGGAATATTATCCTCTTCATCGACGAACTGCACACCGTGATCGGCGCGGGAAGCGCCGAAGGTTCGCTTGACTCCGCCAATATTCTCAAGCCCAGCCTGGCGCGCGGCGAGTTCAGAGTGATCGGCGCCACTACGCGCGACGAGTATACCAAATACATCGAAAAGGACGCGGCGCTCGAACGCCGATTCCAGCCCGTGGACATCGTCGAACCCGATCAGGACGCGGCGCTGGCGATTCTCCAGGGGCTGCGCGAAAGCTACGAGAAGCACCACAACGTGCGATACACCGAAGGCGCGCTTGAGGCGGCGGTGCGCCTCTCGAGCCGGTACCTCTCCGACCGCAGTCTGCCCGACAAGGCCATCGACCTGATCGACGAAGCGGGCGCGCGCGTGCGCATCGACCTGGACGGGCAGTCGATTCCCGAGGGGCTGACCGTCGACGAGGGCAACATCGCCGACGTGATCTCAGAGTGGAGCGGCATTCCCGTCAAGACGCTCACGGAGCACGAAGCGCAGCGCCTGCTGCGCCTTGAGGACGAGATCCATCAGCGCCTCATCGGACAGGACGAAGCCGTATCCGCCCTCTGCCGCGCTGTGCGGAGATCGCGCAGCGGCCTGAAGGATCCGCGCCGTCCCGTGGGGAGTTTTCTCTTCCTCGGGCCCAGCGGCGTGGGCAAGACGGAGCTGGCGCGCGTACTCGCGCGCGTCATGTTCGGCAGCGAGAAGGCGCTGCTTTCATTCGACATGAGCGAATATATGGAGCGGCACGAAGTGGCAAAGCTGATCGGCGCGCCTCCGGGCTACGTCGGCTACGACGAGGAGGGCCGCCTGACGAGCGCTGTCCGCCGCCACCCGTGGTCGGTCGTGCTCTTCGACGAGATCGAGAAGGCCAACCCCGACGTGTTCAACCTGCTTCTGCAGATTCTCGAAGACGGACGTCTCACGGATTCGCACGGGCGCAGCGTTGACTTTAAGAACACTGTCGTCGTGATGACCAGCAACCTCGGTGTGCGCGAGCTGAACAAGTCGGGGCTGGGCTTTTCCTCTTCGCAGGAAACCGAACGTCGGAAACAGGCCGAGTCCGTTCTCGCCGCCGTCAAGCAGTTCTTCAGGCCCGAGTTCCTCAACCGCGTCGACGCGCAGCTCGTGTTCCACAGGCTGTCCGACGAAGAACTTGACAAGGTCTTTGATATCATGCTGGACGACCTGAAAAGCCGCCTCGACGAACACGGCATCACGCTGTCGCTCGAAAAGCCAGCGCGCGGCTTGCTGCTCTCCGAGGCCGCCCTGCAGAACCAGGGCGCGCGGCCCCTGCGACGTCTGATCCAGACGCGCATAGAGGATCCGCTTTCCGACCTGCTCCTTTCGGGTGGCATTCCCGAGGGCACGACCGTCGCGGGCGTCCTGAAAGACGGAGAGCTTTCGTTCAGGGTCCGGCGCGCGCGGCGGAAGCGGGCCGTTCGACGGAAAATTTAATAGAGGACGGAAGGCGCGAAAACGACGCGTGAGCGGTCTTGGTTCCGTTGGCCGCGACGGCCGGAAAGCCCCCTTGCGTAAACTTCGCGGGTGTGCTATACTGCTCAAAGCGATTGAGAAGCAGAGGTTCTCCTCTCGCCCGGTCGGCGCCCGCTGGCAGCTGACGGGTCGTGCGCGTTTTCGTCACGGAGTGCGAGAAGAAGCATGAGGAGAGGCCGGAGCCTTTCCTCTTTTTTTTCGCGAGAATACTCTGGAGGTGACTCACATAGCTAGAAAACAGCCCGATGAGCCGCGAGTGAACGAAGAGATCACGGCAGCGCGAGTGCTCGTCATCGATAACGACGGCACGAAACTTGGTGTGATGACTCCGGCTGAAGGAATTGCCGCAGCGGAAGAGCGTGAACTTGACCTGGTGGAGGTCGCTCCCGACGGGAAACCGCCGGTTTGCCGCATTCTCGATTACGGTAAGTACCGCTATCAGCAGCAGAAGCGCGACAAGGACGCGCGAAAGAAACAGAAGGTGCAGGCGCTCAAGGAGATCAAGATGCGCCCGAAGATCGACGAACACGATTACGAGTTTAAGACGAAGGCCATCATCAAGTTCCTTGAAAGCGGTCATCGCGTTAAGGTGTCGATTTTCTTCCGCGGCAGAGAGATGGCATTTCTGGACAAGGGCCGTGAGGTCATTGACAGAGTGGCGGTTGACTGTGCGGGATCCGGCAGGATGGATGAAGAGCCGCGCATGGAAGGCCGTTATATGCGGGCTATGTTTGTTCCGCTGAGCGGAAATTCCGCGAGAAGCGACAGCAAAGTATAGAAACTGACATTTTACGGAGGTTATCAGCATGGTCAGGAAGGCGAAGACTCATTCGGGCGCGAAAAAGCGCTTTTCTTACACGGGCAGCGGCAAGGTGAAGTATCAGAAGAACGGCCGCCGTCACCTTCTGAGCACGAAGGACGCCAAGCGTCACCGCAGCCTGCGTCAGAACGGGATTCTCTCTGGCGGGCAGGAAGAGATGCTGCGCCTGATGATGCCCTACAAGTAAGACTTATCATTATCTGAGGTGAATTTAAAATGCGCGTTAAAGCAGCAAGTTCCAGCGACAGAAAGTACAAGAAGCTTTTTTCGATCACCAAAGGGTTCTTCGGCCGCAAGAAGAACAATTACCGCCGCGCCCGCGAAGCGTATCTTCACGCTCTCAGCAGCATGTTCAAGGATCGCCGCCGCAAGAAGAGGGATTTCCGCCGTCTGTGGATCTCCCGAATCAACGCCGCGGCCCGCATGGAAGGGATGTCCTACAGCTTCTTCATGAACGGCCTGAAGAAGGCGGGAATCGAGATCAACCGCAAGATGCTCGCCGACCTGGCCGTCAACGACATGGAGGCGTTCCGCAGCATCGCGCAGCAAGCCAAGGCGGCCGCTTCCAAGTGATATAAAGACAACGGGCTTTCGGCGGGCGCTGTACGGTTTCGCGCGCAGAAGTGAAGCGGCGCTCCCGAGTTGTCCGCGAAAAACGCCTTTTCTCTGAAGGAGCCAGTCCGCAGGGTTCATGTCCGTTTCGCAGGGAACGGCGTATTTTACCGGCACTTTATTCAACCTGTCGGGCGAACGCAGCAAAAGGCTCCTGTCATCACCTGACAGGAGCCTTTCTGTTCAACGAAGTTTTTCGTCCCCGCGGTACGAAAGCTCGCGGCGGGACGCCCTGAACACAAAAGTTCTTTGACCGCGGCGCCGCCGCGCGGTCGCGGATACGCGCCGGCTGTTTGAACGGGGACAGGCACAATCGTGATTGGAGGAATAATCGGATGAGCAGTGAAATTGCTCTCGAGATCGAGAAGATTCGCGGCATGGTCGACAAGGCCGTCAGCGGGGAACCGTCGCTTGAGTCTCTGAACGAGTGTCGCGTCGCGGTGTTCGGCAAGAAGGGCGCGATGACGGGCCTGCAGAGGATGCTCGGCAAACTGTCGTCGGGACAGCGTCCCTACTTCGGCAAGATCATCAACGCGGCCAAGGCAGAACTGACGGACAAACTTGAGCGCGCCATAGAAGACTGCGAGAGCAGGCGGCTGACCGAGGCCGAGATGCGCGACCGCGTCGACGTGACTCAGCCGGCGGCGGGAAGGCCCATGGGCGGGATTCACCCCGTCATGCAGGTGATGATGGACGTGCTCGAGGTGCTCGAGGGACTGGGCTTTGTCACCGTGCAGGGCCCCGAGGTGGAAACTGATTTTTACAACTTTGAGGCGCTGAACATCCCGCCGCACCACCCCGCTCGCGACATGCAGGACACGTTCTACTTCGGCGACGGCAGACTGCTGCGCACGCACACGTCGGGGATGCAAATCCATTCCATGCTTGACATGGGCGCGCCTCTGCGCATCGCCTGCCCTGGACGCGTCTACCGCCGCGACAACGATCCGACCCATTCGCCCATGTTCCATCAGGTGGAGGGACTGATCGTCGATACGAACATCTCCGTGGGAGATCTGAAGGGCTGCCTTGAGGCCATGATGGAAGGCATCTTCGGCAAGAAACTGAAAGCGCGTTACCGCGCGAGCTACTTCCCGTTCACGGAGCCTTCCCTTGAGGTCGACATCGAGTGTTTCAAGTGCTCTGGAACCGATCCTCACTGCCAGATCTGCAAGGGCACTGGCTGGCTTGAGATCGGCGGCATGGGCATCGTGCATCCCGACGTGCTGCGCCACGGCGGGATCGACCCGGAGAAGTACACAGGGTTCGCGTGGGGCATGGGGCTGGACCGCATCGCCATGCTCAAGTACGGGCTGACCGACCTTCGGGCGCTGTTTGACGGCGACGTTTCCTATCTGCTGTCGGGGAGGCAAAAATAATGCTGCTTTCAATCAACTGGCTGAAAGAATTTATCGACCTGCCCGTCTCTCTGAGTGACCTCGCCGAGAAGATGACGGTGACCGGCAACGAGATCGAAGAGGTGACCCGCCCCTGCGCCAACGTCAAGGGCGTGAGAATCGCCAAGATCGTCGAAATGTCGCAGCATCCCACCAAGGACGGCCTCAAGGTGTGCAAAATGCATCTGGGCGGAGACGAGTACCACGTCTGTCTGACCACGGCGCCCAACGTGCACGTGGGGGACGTGATCCCCTGGTTCGCCCCGGGCGGGAGCACGATCGAAGGGCAGGAACTGGGTGTGCGCGACTTCGGGGAAGGTTTCCTCAGCGAGGGCATGATGGCCTCGGCGAAGGAACTGGGCGTGCCTGACCTGAGCGACGTGTACGGCATCCTCATGCTGCCGCAGGACGCTCCGCTGGGCGCCGATGCCGTGAAGTGGCTGGGGCTTGACGACACGGTCTTCGACATGTCCGTCACGCCCAATCGCGGCGACATGCTCAGCGTTCTCGGCGCCGCGACCGAGATCCACGCGCTGTTTCCCGAGTGCAGGCTGCACGTTCCCGAAATTCCTCTGCCCGCCTACGACGGGGAGTGGACGCTGCCGTTCGAGGGCATCACGCTGGAGAGCGAGGGCTGTCGCGCCTACCGCCTTGGTCTGGCCGACAGCGTGAAGATCATGCCCTCGCCTTTGCAGGCGGGCGTGAAACTGTGCATGGCGGGGATGCGCCCGATCAACAACATCGTCGACGCGACCAACTACACCATGCTCGCGCTCGGCCAGCCGATGCACGCCTTTGACGCGAAAAGCCTGCCGGCGCCCAACATCGGCGTGCGTCCCGCTCGCCCCGGCGAGGAGATCGTCACGCTCGACGGCAAGACGCACACGCTGCTCGAAAGCGACATGGTCATCACCAGCGGCGGCGTGGGCGTGGCCCTGGCGGGAGTGATGGGCGGCCTGAACTCCGAGATCACCGAAGACACAAAGCACGTCCTGCTTGAAAGCGCCAACTTCACGTCTCCGTACATCAGCAAGACGTCGAGACGCCTTGGCATTCCCAGCGAGGCGTCGTTCCGTTACGCCCGCGGCGTCGACCCGCTGCTGACCGAAAAGGCGGCCTATTACTGTTTGCACCTGATGGAGGAATGGGGCGGCGTGCGCGCTTTCCGCAAGACGCTGTACAGGGAAAACGGCACGATCGCGCCTGCGCGCGTCAAGCTCACTCAAAAGCTCCTGCACACAGTCATCGGCTGGTCCGACATGGATCAATCCGCGGAGTTCCTCGACAGGCTCGGCATCAGGAAGATCGGCGGCGACGCCGAATGCGCAGAGTTCGAGGTGCCTACCCGCAGGACCGATATTTCCATCGAGGAGGATCTGATTGAGGAAGTGGGACGTCTGCGCGGCTACGACCTGATCGAACCGACGATCCCAGTTCTGCACCGCAGCGGCACACTGGGGCCTGTGATGTCGCTCCACCGGCTGGTGCGCTCCGTTGCCATCGCGCGCGGTTACACCGAAGCCGTGACGCTCAGTTTTGTCAGCCCCGACAGCCTCAGCCTGATCCGCTACCCCAACCCAGACGCGTGCTTAGCCGTCGCCAACCCTATCAGCGTTGACATGTCGGTCATGCGCCCGACGATTTTGCCGGCGCTGCTGAACGGCATCAGCAAGGCCGTCCATGGCGGATGGCGCGAACCCGTTCGCGTGTTCGAGTGCGGACACGTGTTCCTGCCGCGCGATGGCGGCGCGAAGGAGATCGATTGTGTCTGCGGCGTTTCCTTTGCGGGCAGGGAAAAGCGCGCGCTCTATCCCGAGCACGCCGACACGCTCCTCACCGTCAAGGGGGATGTCGAGGCGATCGCCGCCGGCTGCGGCGTCCGTCTGACGTTCCGTAAGGCGACGCGTCCCTGCGGCCACGCCGGTCAGACAGCGGAGATCCTCAAAGACGGAGCTGTCGTCGGGTATCTGCTGCGTCTCAAGGCGGACATCGCTGCCAAGCTCGATCTTGACGCTCCCGTCTACGCCTTCGAGATCGACATGACTGCCCTTGCCGACAGGCCGCTGCCGAAGTTCGCGAAGGTCAGCCCCTATCCGCCCGTCTATCGCGACATTTCAATGCTGGCGGCCAAGGATGTGCCTGCCGATACGGTGCTCGCGGACATCCGTGAATGCGGCGGATCGCTGCTTGCCACCGTACGTCTGTTTGACATCTACGAGGGCAAGGGCGTGCCCGAAGGTTACAGAAGCCTGGCGTTCACGACGGCGTACCTTTTGCCCGAACGCACGCTGAAGGACGCCGAGGTCGACGAACAGCACAGCCTGTTGAGAAGCGGCCTTGAGCGAAAGGGCTACAAGCTGAGATAAGCTGAAGAATATTGAAGGAGGAGTTTTATCATGGCGAATCTGACCGATTTTGACAAACTTCTTGACCGCGTCGCCGGCCGCCTCAGCGAAGCCGCCACGTCGACGGCGCGCCTGCAGGACGAGCTCGCCCAGACGAAAAAGCAGCTTGACGAAAGGGCGCTTGACAAGATCCGCGCGCTGAAGGAAAAGGATCGCGTGATCGAAGAGCTCGAACGCGAGAAGATGAACCTTCAAAAGGAAAAAGAACTGCTCGAGAGCCAGCTTGAAGAGGTGTACAAGAAAATCAAAGCGCTCTTCCCTGACGCCGAGACCCTGGAGAGGCGGTAAGGAAGATGGCGGTCGTGCCCCGTGATTCAGGGATATCCGTGACGCTCGGGCACACGAACTACCGTATTAGCCTCAACCTCGACGAAAAAGAGGCGGAGGCTTTCGCGCAGTTTTGCGAGGAACTCTTCAACTCCGCCGTGCCGTCGAAGCTCCTCAAGGATCCCGGCGTCGAGCAGGACGAACTGCTGGCGCTCGGTTGGTTCATCCTCGCGCGCAAACTTCAGCGGACTGATGAAAAACTCACCCTGCTGCTTGAGCAGTATCACTTTGAACGGGGAAACTCGATGGAGAGGAAGGGGAAAAGTTCGTGAGCTTTGTCAACGAGTTTGATCTGGCGATGGTGCTGGTTCTGGCGTTTTTTACCGTCAAAGGCGCGTTTCGTGGATTCTTCAGGGAGCTTTTTTCGGTCGTCGGCCTGATCGCGGGAGTCTATTTCGGCATCCGCTACGCCGGCATCGTCGACGGCTTTTTGAGCGCGAATCTGACGTTTCTCAGCCCCTCGTTGAGCAGAGGCGCCTCGATCGCTCTGGTTTTTTTCGCCGTTTGCGTTGTCTGTTCGCTGCTCGGCAGCCTGTTCTGCAAGATCCTGTCGATGGTGTCGCTCGGAGCGCTTGACCGCATGTTCGGCCTGCTGGCCGGAGCGTGCAAGGGAGCGGCAGTCGTCGTGATCGTCGTCATGGTGCTGAACCGTGCGCAGTCCTTCATTTCCAGAAGTTTCCTCGAACAAAGCCGCGTGGTGAACATCGTGAACGCCTATCTGCCCGACGTGGAAAGGTACATCGACGAAGTTTTCCCCAAACCGTCAGAGATCGACGATTCCGACACCGTTCAATCCGACTCCTGGTGAGCGAAGTGAAGATCAGCGAAGAGGCGTGCCTGTCGCTCGATATCGACGACGTCCTGAGACTGATGTCCAAAAAAACGCGCAGCGAATTGGGCGCACACTGTCTTTTGGAGATGAAGCCCGCCGCCGGTATGGACAGTCTGAGAAGCCGCCAGAATCTCCTGGCGGCTTATTTGAGCTTTCTCGAAAGCGGCGGCGAGTTCCCCTGGAGGGACGCCGTACAGCCCGTTACAGGCGACCTGGAGGAGGCTCGTCACACCGGTCTGCTGCTGGGAGAGGAACTGCTGAAGGTCAGGACGCTCCTGACGCTGGCGACGGAGGTGCGCGACTGCGCGCTGCGCGCGCGGGAAAAGTTTCCCGAACTGGCGTGGTTTTCCGCGCACATCCGCGAGTTCTCCGACGAGCTGAAATCTCTTTCGGTTCTGAACAGCGACGGGACGCTTGCCGACGGCGCTTCGCAGTCTCTGCGCGAAATCCGCGATGAACTGAGTCTCAGAAGGGCGGAGGCGCGGCGGATCGGCAACGGCTTTCTGGGCGGCTCCTACAGCAACATGCTCCAGGAACGCGTGCTTTCGCTCAGGGGCGGTCGTTTCGCGGTTTTGGTGAAGCAAAGCTGCGTCAACCGATTCCCGGGCATCGTCACGGACAGGTCGGCTTCGGGAAACTCCGTCTACATGGAACCGCACGCGCTCGTCGCGAGCAACAACCGCATCGCCGCCCTGCTCGAACGACAGAGGCAGGAAGAGCGGCGCGTTTACGGTGAACTGACTCGGGGCATTCTCGCCCGCGCCGGCGCCGTGAGCGAGGCCGAGGACTCGCTGGCCCGGCTGGACCTGTTCTGCTGCGCGGAAGCGTTGATGAGAGAACTGAAATGGCGGCTGCCCGAACTGACGAGCCGCTCGGAGTTCCGCTTTTACGGCGTGCGCCATCCCCTTCTCGGCGAAAAGGCCGTGCCCATCGACGTGTACTGCGGGCGTGATTTCAGGGCGCTTATCGTCACAGGGCCGAACACCGGCGGCAAAACCGTGGCGCTGAAGACGTGCGCCGTCGCGGTCTTTCTCGCCTGGTGCGGCCTGCCCGTGCCCGCCGACGACGGATCTAGCGTCGGCGATATTTCCTCGGTGCACGCCGATATCGGCGACGAGCAAAGCATCGAGCAGAGCCTGTCGACGTTCAGTTCTCACCTGAAGCGCATCGTGGCCATGCTTGAACAGGCCGATTCCAGGTCGCTTGTGCTCCTGGACGAACTCGGCGCGGGGACCGACCCTCAGGAGGGCGCCGCGCTCGGCATCGCCGTGCTGCAGGAGTTTCTGCGCAGGGGGACGATGGTGCTGGCGACGACACATCACAATGCCGTCAAGCGTTTTGCGACGACAACGCCGCGCGTGGAATCGGCCTGCGTCGATTTCGACATGAAGACGCTCAGTCCCACGTATCATCTCCTCGTCGGTATCCCTGGACAGAGCAACGCGCTGGCGATCGCCGCGCGCTACGGGATGCCCGAACGCATCGTCGAGGAGGCACGGAAGAATCTCAACTCCGACGAACTCAACGCCGAGCGGCTGATCGGTCAGCTGCAGGAAAAACGCGCGGCTGTCGAAAAGCTTTCCCGCGAGCTGGCCGCCGAAAAAACGCGCCTCGCCGAACAGCGCCGGAAACTCAACGACAGGCAGACGGCCACCGAGAAAAGACGCGACGAGATGCTCCTCAAGGCGGAGCGTCAGTCTCGGCAGGTGCTCGACGAAGCGGAAGCGCGCGCCCGCACGTTGCTTAAGTCGCTTGAGGGCGCGGCCCTGTCGGCGGGGCACCGCGAGATGGCCAGGCAGAAGGAGCGGATCGACCGCGCGCGCGACAGGATTTCCCAGCGGCAGACGAAGATCGAGGCGCGCGCCCCCACGGCGCCCGTTTTGCAGCTGAAAGTCGGGTCCAACGTGAAGATGCGCGACAGCAGCGTCAAGGGCGAGATCGTCTCGATAGAAGGGCAGAGCGCCGAAGTGCAGTCCGGCCCGATCCGCATCACCGTGCCTCTGAAGGACCTCGTCCCGACCGCCGCCCCGACGCCTCTGAAAACGTCCGAAGAGATCGCCGTGGTGCGCAGGCCGGAAAACGTTCCGAGTTCAATCATGGTGCGCGGGATGACCGTAGACGAGGCTATCCCGCTTGTGGAGCGCTACCTTGACCAGTCGATGCGCGCAGGATACGGCGAAGTGACGGTTATTCACGGGCACGGCGAGGGAATCCTGCGCCGCGAGGTCCATCAGCTGTGCAAAAAGCTGCCCTACGTGGCCGACTTCCGTCTGGGAGACCATAACGAGGGCGGCTGGGGCGTGACCGTAGTCCGCTTCCGCTGAAAACGATCGGTTCGCCTCTCTCGGCGCCGCCGGGAGCGCAAACCGTCGCGTCATCTGTTCCTGCTTCGCGTAAGGGTTGTCCGAGTATTCCGCTTTGCCACTCGTCATGATATGATGTGCCGTGTCAGAGGAAAATGCGGAGGAAGCCGCGCCCTTGAACAGTCGTCAGATCTTTCTTGAGCGCGGCAGAGCGGATCTCCTGATGACCGAAAGCCGACGTTTTCAAAGGCCCGAGAGGAGTGATACGTCATGCAGAATCGCCGTGAGATGCTGGCAAGCGCGCCGTTGCTGCCTCTTCTGGTTCGGCTGTCGGCGCCCGCCATGCTCGGCATGTTCGTGATGGCTTCCTACAACGTTGTCGACGCGATTTACATCGGCTGGGGCGTCGGTCCGCTGGGGATCGCCGCCACGTCCGTTGCCTTCCCGATGCAGCTTTTCGTCGGGGCTCTTTCGATGTGGATCGCGATGGGCACGGCTTCGCTCTCCTCACGCAAACTCGGCGCGGGGCGCGACGACGACGCCGAAAGCGCGCTGGCGAACGGTTTTTTGATGTCAAGCTGCCTCGGCTTCGTGACGATGACGCTGGGGCTGACCTTTCTCGACAGGCTGATCGGGCTGATGGGCACCGACGAACAGGTCGCGTCGTTCGCGAAGGAGTACCTTCGCGTCGTCTTTCTCGGGAACCCGCTCGTGATCGTGGGGATGCTCTTCAACAACACGATCCGTTCGGAGGGCAACACGCGCTACGCGATGTATTCGATGGTGTTGCCGGCGATCCTCAACGTGTTTCTCGATCCGCTTTTCATCTTCGGGTTTGGAATGGGCATGGCGGGCGCGGCATGGGCGACGGTGACGGGGCAGCTGGTGACGCTGCTCTGGGTGTTGCGCTATTACCTGTCGGGCAGCCGCAGCCTGATCGCGCTGAAGTTCGCCAAGATGCCGCTGCGCTGGGAAATCGATCGCGACATCCTTTCCGTCGGCGCGTCGGAGTTCGCACGCCAAGGGGCGCTCACGGTGGCCAACTCGATTCTGATGAACCAGATCTCGCGCTACGGCACGCCTCTCCACATCGCGGCCTTTTCGATCATGATGAAGGTCTCCTCGCTGGCGGTGATGCCGATTTTCGGTCTCGGGCAGGGGATGCAGCCGATCGTGGGCTACTGCTACGGGGCGCGTCTCTTCGAGCGCGCCCGCAGGGCGATCGAGCTGGCGCTCGGCGCGGCGTTCTCGATCACGCTAGTGGGCGAGGCGATTCTTCTCACGTTCCCCGGCGTTTTCGCACGAGCCTTTACGGGCGATCCCGAGGTGATCAGGCTTACCGTCTGGGGCGTGCGCATTTTGCAGAGCACGTTTGCCATTGTCGGGCTGCAGGTGATCGGCACCGTCGTCTTCCAGGCGCTCGGGTTCGCCGGTCCCGCTCTGTTCCTGTCGATGTCGCGGCAGGTCATCTTCTTTATCCCCGCGCTCCTGCTCCTGCCGCGCTTTTTCGGCGTGACGGGGGTGTTCGCCAGCTATCCCGTCGCGGATGTCGCCGCCTGCAGCGTCACGATGGCGTTTCTGTTCGTCTACCGCAGGCGCTTTAAGGAGCTTGAGACGCGAAACGCGGACGGCTGATGCCGCCGGACGACGAGATTCCCGCGGTTTTAAGCGACGGACATTCAGGTGTGTCCGACAGTTTTTTTACAGCCGGAAGATTTCGCATGCCGTCTTCGGACGGGAGGGAAACGGGACAACCGCTGTCCTTCCTCCATGTTCGCACGTCGCGCGCGAAGCGAGGTCGTCGGCGGGCTGTCGTAAAAAAGCTGAAAATGTGCAAAGGAGTTTGTGAGCTATGTCTCAGAGAACCTATAATTTCAACGCGGGGCCGAGCGCCCTGCCTCTGCCTGTCCTGGAAGCTGCCAGGGATGAGTTTGTCGACTATGCCCACACGGGCATGA
This sequence comes from uncultured Synergistaceae bacterium, assembly GCA_964520485.1. GTDB lineage: Bacteria > Synergistota > Synergistia > Synergistales > Dethiosulfovibrionaceae > Pyramidobacter. Next base: position 22,284 of record CAZFNC010000001.1, read on the forward strand.
GCGTCGTGGAGATCAGCCACCGCAGCGCCGAATACGCCGCCCTTCACGCCGAAACCAAGGACCTTCTCCGGCGGCTGATGAATATCCCCGACGACTACCGCGTACTCTTCGTCCAGGGCGGAGGAAGCACACAGTTTCTGATGACGGCGGCCAACTTTTTGAAACGCAGAGCCGCCTACGTGAACACGGGCGTGTGGTCGAAAAAGGCCATGGCGGAAGCTCGGTACTACGGCGAAGCTTACGAGGCCGCTACCGGCGCCGATTCAAACTACAGCAGAATACCCGACAGGTTTACATGGCAGCCGGACACCGACTACGTTCACATCACGAGCAACAACACGATCTACGGCACAGAATGGCAGTCGTTTCCCGACTTTCCGGCGCCCGTGATCTGTGATATGTCAAGTGATATATTAAGCCGCCCCGTGGACGTCTCCAAATTCAGCCTGATCTATGCCGGAGCCCAGAAGAACCTCGCCCCGGCGGGCGTAGTGGTGGTCATCGCCAAGGAAGAGTTTCTGGCGGGAGCCAGGCGGGACCTGCCGACCATGCTGAAATACGCGACGTTCGCCGACCACGATTCGCTGTACAACACGCCCCCCGTCTTCTGCATCTATATGCTTAACAAGACCCTTCACTACCTGGCCGACAACGGAGGCGTCGAGGCGGCCGAACGCAGGAACATCGCCAAGGCCGCGCTGATCTATGACGTCATCGACGGCAGCGGCGGCTTCTACAGAGGCCATGCGGAGCCGTCAAGCCGATCGCGCATGAACATCACGTTCAATCTGCCCACGGTTGCCCTGGAGAAGGATTTTGTGGCCGGGGGCAGGGCTCGGGGCTTTGTCGGCATAGGGGGCCATCGCCTTGTGGGAGGGTGCAGAGCCAGCTGCTACAATGCGGTCAGCCTTGACGACTGCCGCGCGCTGGCCGACTTTATGCGCGACTTCCAGAGGGAGAACGGCTGACGCGGCGTCCCGCAAGCCGAGCGGGACGGCGGTCGTGAGCAGGCGGGACGCGGGTTGAAAAATCCCTGTTCCCTGACCGAGAGCATGATGACCATATGGAGGGTTTAATATGACGTACAGGATTCTTGTTTCTGACGACGTCAGCGAAAAGGGCGTGGCCCTGCTGAAAGAGCACTACGACGTCGACGTCAGGATCAACATGACGCCCGATCAGCTGATCGGGTGCATCGGCGACTATGACGCCCTTGTGACGAGGTCACAGACGAAAGTCACCAAGGAAATCATCGATGCCGCGGCGAATCTGAAGGTGATCGGCAGGGCCGGCGTCGGCGTGGACAACATCGACATTCCGGCAGCCACCGCGCGTGGCATCGTCGTGCTGAACGCCCCGGAGGGCAACACGATCGCCGCCACGGAACACACCGTCGCCATGATGATGAGCATGACGCGCCACATTCCTCAGGCGCATCAGTCGTTGCAGGAGGGAAAGTGGGACAGGAAAAGCTTTGACGGCATCCAGGTGCAGGGCAAGACACTGGGAATCATCGGCGTTGGGCGCATCGGCAGCAGGGTGGCGCGCCGCATGCAGGCCATGGAGATGACCACGATCGGCTACGATCCCTACATCAGCGAGGAGAGGGCGCGTCAGGTCGGCGTCGAGCTGGTGGACTTTGACACGCTGCTGGCCAGGTCGGACTACATCACCATTCACACGCCCCTCACCGCCGAGACGCGCGAGATGATCAACGCCGCGGCCATCGCCAAAATGAAAGACGGCGTGCGGATCGTCAACTGCGCCAGGGGCGGCTGCATGGATCCGCAGGCCGTCGCCGAAGGCCTGAAAAGCGGCAAAATCGCCGGCGCTGCCATCGACGTCTATCCCCATGAGCCCTTGAAGAAGGAGGACAATCCTTTCCTGGGGCTGCCCAACGTTGTTCAGACTCCTCATCTTGGCGCCAGCACCGTCGAGGCGCAGATCGGCGTGGCGGTCGACGTAGCCGCCGGCGTCATCGACGCCCTTGAAGGCCGGCCGGTCATGACGGCCGTGAACATGGCGCCCATCCCCAAGAGCGTGGCCGACGTGATCGCTCCCTATTTCAACCTTGCGGAGCGAATGGGCACTATCGGCATCTATCTTGCCGACGCCCCCATCACCGACGTGGAAGTCGAATATACGGGGGATCTGGCGCGGACGGAGACCCAGGCGCTGACCACGGCCCTTTTGAAAGGGCTGCTGAAGCCCATCCTTCAGGACACGGTGAACTTCGTCAACGCTCCCGCCATCGCCAGAAAACGGAACCTCAACGTCAAAGAGGTCAAGTCCCACAGGTCCGGCTATTTCACCACAGCCATAACCGCCGCGCTCTCCACTCCCAAGGGAGTCCACAGGCTGGTCGGGACGCTCTTTGACGGAAAAGAGGCGAAGATCGTGGAGCTCGACGGCTACCGCGTGGACTTCAAGCCCGAGGGCTATCTGCTGCTGGCTCCCCACGTCGACCAGCCCAACATGATCGGTCAGATCGCCACCATCCTCGGCCGTGCGGGGATCAACATCAACGGCATGCAGGTGGGGAGCTCCAATGAGGCTCAAGGCATCAAGATCATGGCCATCGCTGTGGGCGACGACATCCCCGGCGATATGATGCTGCGCCTGCGGGGCATCCAGGGCATTCTCGACGTGAAGCTGATCAACTGCGAGGACTAGACATGCTCCGCGTCATCCTCGTGCGACATGGCGAGACCATCTGGAACATCGAGGGCCGTTATCAGGGGCAAAAGGATATTCCTCTCAGCACACGGGGAGTTGAGCAGGCGCGACTGCTGGCCGCAGGGCTGCGGGACGTGCCCTTGGACGCCGCTGTGTCAAGTCCCCTGCGGCGCGCTCTGGACACGTGTCTGACGTGTATCGAAAGTCGCGGACTGACCGTGGAGACAGACTCGCGGCTCATGGAGATCAAGCACGGCGCCTGGGAGGGGATGACGGCTGAAGAGATAGAGGCCGCTTATCCCGGGGAGTATCGGCTCTGGCACACGGCTCCGTATAAGGTGCAGATGCCCGGAGGCGAGAACCTGGAGGACGTGAGATGCCGCGCGCGAGCCGCCTTCGACGATTACGCCCGCCGCTACGACGGTCGCACGCTGCTGGTGGCCGCTCACGACGCCGTGAACAAGGCTGTTATCTGCGATCTTTTAGGCATGGGGCTTGAACGTTTCTGGCAGGTGAAGCAGGACAACACCTGCATCAACGTGCTCGAATGCCAAAACGGTGTCTGGCGTGTCGTGCTGCTGAACAGCGTCCTGCACATGGGTTGTCTTTACAGCGGCATCGAACAGGCTGGGCTCTGACGGCGGGCGAACAGTCCCGATCTTTCCCTGACGGGGAGCGTGACGCCATGTTTGCCAATTATCGCTATTTTCTGATCCTCGCCGAAGAGAAAAACATCACCAGAGCGGCCGAGCGGCTTTTCGTCACCCACCAGAATTTAAGTAAATACCTGTCCAACCTGGAGCGGGAGTGCGGCGTCACACTCTGCGTCCGCAAGCCTGTCTTTACGCTTACCCGCGCGGGGCAGCTGCTTTACGAAGCGTTCCGTCAGGTCGAAAGGTCTGAATTGGGCCTGAAAGAACAGTTCGAGGACATCAGGGAGGAAGACAGCGGGACGATCCGCTTAGGTACCACCGAGGGTCGGTTCCGTATCCTGATGCCCGACGTCATCAGCGAGTTCGGCAGGACCTTTCCCAAGGTGCGGCTGCGCACGTTCAGCGCCGCCTCGCCCGACCTCAGGGACATGGTTCTCAACAATCAGCTGGATCTCATGGTGGCAGGGCTCTACTACAAGCCGGCCAAAGCGATCCGTTTTGTCAACGTGCTGAACGAACGCCTCTATCTGGTCATCAGCGACGGAATGCTGGCAAAATACTTTCCCGACACGTACCCCGCGTGCAAGGCCGACCTCGCGGAGGGCGCCGATCTCCGTCTCTTCACCGGCGTGCCTTTCGCGTTCAACCTGCCCGAGTTCAATTCCAGCCGCATGCTCAGGCTCCATTTGGCCCAACTGGGCGTGGAACTGGAGTGCGTGCACACGTCTTCCCACCCCGACCTCCATCATATGATGAGCGCCCGTGATCATGCCGCCAGCTTCTGCCTGACCATGTACCTGCCGTCGCTCGAGAAGATAAACAGGGAAAGCGGCGGAAGGCTGAACGTCTTCCCGATCAAAGGATTGACGGCCTCCAATCCCGTGGTCATAGGCTACGCGCGCAACCGCGTTTTCGGAAGTCATGCCAAGGCCCTGATACAGATACTCCGCCGTCAGTGCCGGAATTTCGGCAGATACGACCTGCCGTACCCGTAAAAAAGCCCTTGCCGAATTGTGATATGCTCCCCCGAATAGGACAGAGAGAAATAAAAACTGTCCGAAAGAGGGGAGCATATCGCTTTTGCCGACAAGGGCTCTTTTTTCATCTGATAGCTACGCGTTTTTTCCACTGCCGCCTTTTTTCGCTTCGGCGGAGCGGCCGCTTTGCGCCGACTGTGTCCCGGAGGCCGTCTAGTGGATGGTCATGATGCCCATGCAGATGGCGATGAGACACAGCGCCAGACTGATGATCCAGCACCACACGAAGTTCTTTTTGATATGGGTCGCCACCTCGACGCCGGCCAGTCCGCAGGCCAGGTAGGTTGTTGGCTGGAGAGGGGAGATGATCATGCCGACGTTCTTGCCGATCAGCATGGCTATGCCGACGTCAAGCTGGGGCACGCCAAAGCCCGCCGCGGCGTTGCCGAGCAGGGGAGCACGCCGAAGTAGAACGTGTCGGCGCCCAGCACCACGTTGTTGTTCGCGCGCTTGATCAGCGCGTTGACGACAGGGTCGAACATGCCCGCGTTGTTCATGATGCCGAAGTAGGACGTGGAGAAGATGAAGAGTACGGCGGTCTTCCAAACGGAGCCCAGACCGGAATCGACCATCTTGCCGATGTCGGCGGGACCGTTGCCGAGAAGCACGGCCGCGATGACGGGGACGGTCACAAAGATAACAAAAGTCATCATCTTGTTGCGCACCAGCAGGAACATCATGGCGAACAGCATCAGGTACCCTGAGAGGGCAGTCATGTTTTTTCTCCTGCTTTTTTTCTTCTCAGATCTTCCGTGCCGCGAGATCGGCTCCCCTTCAAACTCCGCCGACCGTTTTTTTTTCGGCGCGAAGACGGCAGGATCGGGCATATTATTTTTTCAAGGTCTGGTTTGCGATCTGACCTTTCGGGAGCTCTCGGAACAGGTCCTTGGAGGCGCCGGCTCGCAGCAGATAGCTGTCGGTGTTGTGCCCGAGCAGTTCCACGACCCGCCGGCTGATGGCCGTGGCCTTGTCGAGGTCGATGCCGGTCGCCACTCCCATTTCCTCGCACATGTGCAGCAGGTCCTCGGTCGCGATGTTCCCCGCCGCGCCCGGCACGAAGGGACATCCCCCCGCGCCGGCGAAGCTGGAGTCGTACTGGGTGAAACCGGCCTGCATACCTGCCAGCACGTTTGCTAATCCCAATCCCCTGGTGTTGTGGAAGTGAAGCCACCAGTTCACTTGAGGATAGCAGCGCTTCATCTCCTGGCACATGTCATATACCTGAGTGGGATAGGCCATGCCGGAAGCGTCCGAGAGGCTGATCTCTTCAACGCCAACGTTCAGGTAAGCCTCCACGATGTCTTTGACGTCCCGAAGGGGGATTTCGTTGTCCCACGGAGAACCAAAGGCCATAGAGATGGAGCCGGAGATGGCGATTCCGGCGTCTTCCGCTTTCTTGACGCACTCGGCAAAGCCGCTCACAGTCTGGGCTGGTGTGCGGTTGAGGTTGGCCAGGTTGTGAGACACGCTGGCGGAGACGTTCAGCTTCACCTTCGTGCATCCGCACGCGACGGCCCTGTCCACGCCCCTGGCGTTGGCGATCAGGGCGCGGTACTCCACCCCGTCCTTTCGCTTCATGCCCCGAAAGACTTCGTCCGTGTTGGCCATCTGGGGCACCGCCTTGGGACTGACGAAACTGCCTACTTCGATCACGGGGAACCCCGCTTCCCCCATGGCGTCAATCAGTTCGATCTTTTCCTCGGCGCTGAACATCCGTTTTTCGTTCTGCAGACCGTCACGCGTGCCTACCTCGCACACCTTCATGCTTTTGACCAAATCCAAAGACATGGCGCTGCTCTCCTTTCATGTTTACCGCCAAGCGGCGGCAAATGTTTGACCGGCCTGAACCGTCGAGCTTCCCCAAGCCCGTCGAAAAATGACGGGTATCGTTTTTATATCAGGAAATCACCTTCTTTGCGGTGTGAGTCGCCTACGGCGGCTCTTCTCTGCGTGTTCTGTCGACGGGCGGCGTCGGATCCGCTTCGTTGCCGTACGATTCCGCTTTGACACGCTTTTTCGGTGGTCTGTGAAAAAGGTCGCCGCGAGAGCGGCGACGCCCCCGGCGACGTCTTCTGAAACTCGAACGCCCCGCTCAAGCTTCTTATTTCGCGCGCTTATTCTCCCGCGACGGGCGGAACCTCGCGCGTCTTTCCCGTCTCTCTCGCGCAAAGCGGTCAACTTTACTTTTGCCATATGCAGAATATCATTGATCGAGGCAAATATAAAGCAGACGAAATTTGACATGGGCAAATATTATTTGCCGCGGAGAGCACGGCGGAACGCCCGCCGTGCCGCTTTCGCGCTAAGGGTCTTCCGCGCGCCGCGGGAGAGAAAAAACGTCTGCCGCGGGCAATGAGGCAGACGGCAGACATTTTCTCTGTTTTACGAAGGAGCTTTTTTATCCTTTCACAATGAGACGTTTGTTGTGGAACATCCCGAACAGCGCGTCGTGTTTTTCCGTCCTCTGTGCGGCGGAATTTACGTCATACCAAGCGTAGGAAACCCTCTCGCGGACAGTGCCCGCTTCATCGGCCGCAACGCCGACCGGCGCGCTGTGTCACACGGGAGAGACGGGAAACGGGGCCCGTAATAAGGAGCACGAAATTGAGAGAGATAACGCAGGGGATCCTTTGTTTTTGTCACCCGTCCCACGAACGCGACTCGCGGCGCAGCAGACAGGCCATGGTCACGCCGCCGATCAGATCGGCGCCTGCCAGCGTCAGCCAGACGCCGTCTGTTCCCCATAGGCGCGGCAGCGCCAGCAGCAGAAGAATGGCCGATAACTGCCTGAACATGTTGAAGCAGAAAGCCGTTCGCGCCCGTCCCAGCGCTTCAAACACGTAACCGCCGACCACGGCGAAGGCTCCGAGGGGCATGAGCGCGTAGCCTATGCGCAGGCTGCGCGCCGTGCGGGCGAGCACGTCCGCGTCGGTCGTGAAAAACGACGCCAGCGCCTCCGGCCAGATCAGAGCGACGACTTCCGACGCGGTGTACCACAGGACGCCGGCGCCGAGAGCCAGACGGACAGCGCTGCGCACGCGGTCAAAGTTGCGCGCGCCGAAGTTGTAGCCGACCACGGGCGCCGTGCCCTCGGCGACGCCCATGACGGGCAGGAACATCAGACTGTCGATGCCGAAGAATATCCCCATCGCCGACAGAGCCGACTCGCCGCCATAGGCTCCGAGCAGCACGTTGAACATCGCCATCATCACCGAGAAGAAAATGTTGACCAGAAACGGAGATGAGCCGATAAAGAGCATCTCAGGGGCGCAGTCGCGGTACGGTCGGAACTCGCTGAGACGAAAGCGCAACTCGCTCCTGCCGAGCGCGTAAAACCCCGCCGTCCACAGCAGGGCGAACATCTGTGAAAGCACCGTGCCCCAGGCGGCTCCGGCCACTCCCATGCCGAAGTTCATGATGAACAGCCGGTCCAGCGCCACGTTCAGACCAGAGGCGACCACCAGCGCCCACATGGCGGGAGCTGGGTGTCCTTCGGCCCGAAGCGTGCTCATCAACAACCTCGTGATGAACGGAGCCGGTATGGCGGGAGCGGTGATACGCAGATACTCCAACGTGAGGGGCGTCATGCCGCCCGTCGCGCCGCACAAGGTCGCCAGCTGCGGCAGGCGCAGCAGAAGCGGTGGCAGAAAGACGGCCAGAAACAGCAGGGAGCAGCTCAGCCCGTTAGAGAAAGCCCGTTCAGCGCGCCGCGGGTCTCCCGCTCCCAGAAATCGTGAAATCTGCGACGCGGCGCCAACGCTGAACAGCGCCGAGAACGCCTCGACGGCCAACACGAGGGGAAAGACCACGGAAACGGCGGCCAGCCCAGCGGGACCCACGAAACGGCCGATAAAAAAGCGATCGACGATGTTGTACAGCGCGTTCGCCAGCACGCCGATCGTCGCCGGCAGCGCGAAGCCGAGGACCAGCATGGGGACGGGAGCGGTCCCCATGCGTTCGGATGACGTTTGCGCCACGTTCAGACCAACGTTGAGATCACGGGCGAGACGGACTGGATCGCCTTGAGCGCCCGCAGCGAGGTGAGAAACTCCCTCACGCGCGCGCCGTCGCCGCGCACGATGACCACCTCAAGACAGTGATGATGGTCCACGTGCACGTGAGTCGCGCAGACGATGATCTCCCCGAAGTCGTGCTGAAGCTCAGTGAGACGGTTCGTCGCGTCGTTGGCGTGGTGGTTGTAGGTCATCGTGATCGTACCGTAGACTTGACCGTCCTTTTTCCACGTGTCCTGCGCGACGTATTCCCTTATGAGCTGCCGCAGCGCTTCCGAGCGGTTGGGGAGTCCCGCTTCCTCCAGACGTTTGTCAAAGCTGTCAAGCAGATTTTCGGGCACGGCGACGCCGAAACGCACAAGCGGCGTTACTTCTCTGAGCATGACCCCGAGTCTCCTTTCATCCGAGGGGGACGGGCGACGACGAACGGCTGCGTGCACTCGTCGCGATCCATCACGAAAATGTCGTACCACATACTGTAGAACTTGTCGATATGCTCAATCACGTAGCCGTCCTGACAGTGATCCGCCGTGTCGTGAGGGTCCGCGAGGATCAGAACGCCGTGGGCGGGATTGTTCGTTCCCATGTCGTCGTAGCCGATGACGACACGCCAGTGCGCTCCCCAGTCGATGTTTTCCACCATGATCGGCGCGCCCGAGAGGATCGTGCGGCGGCAGTATTCGGCGAAACTTTCGAGCGTGGGAAAGGTCTTCGCGGCCTCCGACCGCCACGGGTCGTAGACGTGGTCGTCTTCTGGCGCGCGCCCGGCGCACTCCAGGTTTGATTCAACCTCCCAGCCGAGCGACTCGAAAAACTTTACGAGGTCGCTGACGGGGATGGGGCGTCGCGTTTCGGGCGGCAGCCCGTGAAAGGACGCCATTTTGTCGGCTATCTGCAGTTCCTCCCAGCCCGTGAAGCCGAAATGACAGAGCGTCATCAGCGCGATCGCGGACGCGCAAGTGTAACCGCGCGTCTGCTGGTAGGTGCGAAAACACGGGAGAATCGACAGCGAGCCGCGGCTGTAAGAGTGATAAAAGTCAATCCGGGGGAAGTACGGGGAATCCGGAACGTCGGCCGCCTTGAAATAGGCTGTCGCTTCCGACTCAAGGGCATAGCCGTTGGGAACGGGAATTCGCGGTTCGAGATACCAGCGCTCACGGACGATCGCCGCTTCGTGAGGGCTCAGCGTCTCAAGACGAGGCATCGGCGGCATGTTCTTTCCTGACGCGTTCGGCATCGAAGCGCCCCCCTTTCATGAAATTTCTGTACGTTCCCCGCGCGGTCGCGTCAGGGGAGCTGAAGAAGCCTTTCTCACGAAGACACTTTCGTATTATAGCGCACTTCCGCGCGGTTTTGCGAAAAATTATCGCCCCTTCGACGCGCGTTTTTTCTTGTGTCCCAGTCCGTCCGCGTTTTACCGGCGCCGGTGGAAGAGGACTTGAACGGAGCCGTCGCGCGATCCTAAATTGGTTATTGACATTAATTCGTGTTTGAGTTAAAAAGTAACGTGTTTTCCGCTTCCAAAAAAACATGACTGGAGTGTGAACGCGAATGTTTACGGATCTACTGACCGCGCTGGCGGTCGTCGTCAACGGCATCCCTCAAGGATTGCTGGCGCTGATGTACGGGTTCGCGGCGCTGCCGACGGCGCTGGCGTTTCTCGTGGGCGCCGGCGGCTCGCTGTATTTCGGTTCGGTGGCGACGATCTCGTTTCAGGCGGAAACGATCGCGCTTGCGGGCAATCTCGGCACGAACGTGCGCGAGCGGCTCAGCATGGTGTTCTGGGGCGCCGTCTTTTTGCTTGTGCCGTCGCTGATGGGAATGAACGAGGCGATCGTGGCGTGGATCGGACCGGCGGTCGTCGATTCGATGATGGCGGGCGTCGGCTTGATGCTCGCGAACGTCTCCGTCGAGATGCTCAAATCGGAGAAGCTGTCGGGCACGCTTTCCGTGGTCACGGCGCTGGCCACGTGGTTCGCGACGCGCGATCTGGCATGGACGATTATCGTCTCGGTGACGGCGGCGACCCTGCTGTACAATTATCTTCTGCGCGTGCGGAAGATGGAACTCGACAGGCTTTCGGCTGGCGTCGCCGAGGAGAGGATGACGTTCGGCAACATCGAGTGGCGCTTCTGGCGCAGCCGCCGCGTGCTTTCTGGCGCGCTGGCGATGGCGTGCATCAACATCGGCGCGAACATCTCGTTCGGAAAGATCACCGCTTCGATCGCCAACGCGAACGCCAACATCGATCACCTCGCGATCTATTCCAGCCTTGCCGACATCGTGTCCACGCTGTTCGGCGGTTCCCCTGTGGAGTCGATTATCTCCGGCACGGCCACGGCGCCCAATCCCGTGCGTTCATCGGTGATGATGATGCTGATCATGGCGGCGCTGCTGCTTCTGCGCCTGCTCCCCACGATCGGACGTTACGTGCACCGTTCATCGATCGCGGGTTTCCTGCTGGTGCTGGGAGTGTTCGTGACGTTCATCAACAACACGGCGCTGGCTCTGGCTGCCGTACCGCCCGAGTCGCTGAACGGGTTTGGTTTCGCCCCGTGGGGCATGGTGGTCGGTGCCACGATCTTCGCTTCGGCGCGCTGGAATCCTTTTGTGGGTTTGATCGCGGGCGTCATGATCCGCATGATCTTCCAACTTTAAAAGGAGATGTTTACACATGGAACAAACGTATGAACTTCACATCGCGGGGTTGACGCGCAGGCTTCCCATTCACCGAGTGAACGATCATCTGTCGATCGCCAGTTTCATCATGCTGGGCGATACGGAACTGGTCGAAGCCTGCGCTCGGGAACTGGTCAAAAAACTCCCCGGGGATATCGATTTTCTGGTCACTCCCGAAGCGAAGTCAATCCCCCTGACGCACGCGATGGCCCGCATCATGGGCATCGACTACGTCGTCATCCGCAAGTCAGTCAAGGTCTACATGGACGATCCTCTGATAGCCAACGTCAAGTCCATCACGACGGCCGCGCAGCAGCATCTCGTGATGGACAGCATCGACGTGAAAAAACTGTATCACAAGCGCGTGGCTATCGTCGACGACGTGGTCTCGACGGGCGGTTCCCTGCACGCCGTCGATGAACTGCTGTCCAAGACGGGCTGCACGGTCGTCACCAAGGTCGCGCCTCTGCTCGAAGAGGCGGGATACGACGGCCATGACCTGATGTGGCTGGAGCGTCTGCCGGTCTTTAAGGACTGACATCCGCGTTCGCTGTTTGATCCGCGCCCCTGCGCCGTTTTTCCGAAGTCTGAGTTCAATCGAAGGCAGCATATGACCGCCTTCGATTTTTTTGTGCGCGAGGCGCCGTTTTTGTCAAAAATGCGCTACAATGGAGACGTCATGCTTTCGTCGTCGGAGGTGAGCGGGTATGGGGCGTGTTCTGGTTGTGCTCACGGGCGGCACGATCGCGAGCGGCTTTGACGATGGCGGAAAGACTCCTGCGCCGGGCGCGTCGGCGCGCCTGCGCGCGTCGCTCGAGGAACTGTTCGGCGAGCGCGGAGTGGACGCCGTTTATTGTGAGCCGTTCGGCGACCCGGGCATCGACAGTTCGGAGATGGATCCCGGTCACTGGCTGACGCTCTCCCGTTGTGTTGCGAGGGAGCTTGAGCGCGGGCTGACGGGGGTGCTGGTCCTGCACGGCACAGACACAATGGCTTACACGGCGGCATGGCTGAGCCTGTGTTTCGGCAATTTGCCGGTCCCCGTGATCCTTACGGGCAGCCAGCTGACGCTTGACTATATGCCCGAGGACGTGACCTCGAACTTGCGCGGCGCGGCGATGGCCTGCTGTTCCGATCTGCGCGGCGTCTGGGTGTACTTCAACTGGAAACTGATCCCCGGCGACCGCGCTCACAAGTCGCACGCCATGCACCCTGACGCCTTCAGCGCCGTCAACGGGCAGCCGCTCTTCTTCAACCCCGACTGGGCGCTGGAGTCGGCGCGAATCCCCCGGCGCATGTCAGATCCCGGCTGTCTCTCGCGGGAGACGCGCGCTCTTGACGCGCTGGATTCACGGGAATTGCGCCGCCGCTGCGGGAAAATTCGCTGGTTTATGGCGGCGCCCGGCGCCAGTCCTCTTTGGAGCGGGGACGAACGCATTGTCTGTCTGCTCGGGTACGGCGCCGGCAACATGAGTCCTGTCGTGCTGGACAGCCTGAGAAGCGCGTTTGCGGAAGGGAAGAAACCTTGCGTTGTCGCGTGCAGTCAGGCCGAGGGCGGCGTCAAACATCCAGAAGGGTACGGGCGTGTGGGGATGGCTTGTCTCGCGCGCGACGGTTTTGTCGTGTTCAATCAGATGGACAGAACCGCGGAGTTCGTGCACAGCCTTTGTTGTTACGCGCTCGCCGTCGCTCCCTGCGCCCCCGGGACAGTGCTGGTTCGCTGGCTCCGAGAGTCGTTCCGTTCAGATGAACGCCTCGCCGAAGGGATGGCCCCTCATTCGTCACGTTGACGGTCTTCACGCCCGCTCGGTCCGCGTTGTCCGAAAAGACGAGCGGCGCGTCCGCCTGTCCGGTGGAAAGTTCCCTCCGGAAGTCTTTTCAATTCCGTCGTCACGCGGCGTTTATTGCGTAAAATGCCCGAGCTGAGTAAGATACCGCACGGGAAACTTTTGCCGCAGCGTGAGCGCTGCGCGAGGAGGAATATGAATGAAATACAAAGCCCGCGGCAACTTTGTCGTGATATCGGGCATACTTGTCGCGGCCGTCGTCGGCGCTGTGTCGTATTTCACATGGGAGTTCCTGAACGCTCCCGCCCCGCCGCCGCAGCCGAAAATCCTCTACGGCGCGTCGCCCGCCGTTTACGTCGCATCGGCTCCCGACGGGGAAAAGGCAGAAGACGTCCCGTCCGCCGTTGTCCTCGGCGCGAACAAAGGCCTGACGGGTATCGCTCGGGGAAGCAAAGGCGGACTGGGGAGCACTTCCGCGTCCACAGGGCCCGGTAAGCGGAATGCCGCCAAGGGCGTCCCAAGGACCATCGCTGAAAGCGGAGAAAAGGGGAGATGGATTTTCATCGACAAGGCGAATTTCCGGCTCTACCTTGCAGAGGGGACGAACGTCGTCAACTCGTGGGGCATCGCCGTCGGCAAGGTTCCCGGCAACAAAACGAAGTCCGGCGACATGCGCACGCCCGAAGGCGCAAATTTTACTGTGCTGCAGATACAAAACTCTTCGTCTTGGACGCACGACTTCAAGGACGGCAAGGGCGTTATCGAAAACGCCTACGGGCCGTGGTTCATCAGGCTCAAATGCGGTTGGCAGGGCATCGGCATCCACGGCACTCACGATCCCGCGTCGATCGGTACGCTTGCCACTGAAGGCTGCGTCCGCATGAACAACGACGATCTCGAGAAGCTCAAATCTCAGGTCGGGATCGGCATGAAAGTTGTGATCGGTCCCAACGCCACCGTCGCCGCGCCGGAAAAGAAAGGACAGACGAAGGCCGAAACGTCGGCGAGAAAGGCCCCCGACGAGAAAAAAAACCGCCGTGCGCCCGCGAAAAATACCACAAGAACGCCCGCAAAAAAGAGAGGGAAAAGATAGGCGTTTTTCGCGAATTGCCCCTTGCAATTCCGAGCCGTATCTGCTAAAATCCCCTTTGTCGTCACTGAACGGTGTACGCCGCGGGGTGGAGCAGTCCGGTAGCTCGTCGGGCTCATAACCCGAAGGTCAGAGGTTCGAATCCTCTCCCCGCAACCACATATGGCGGTATAGCTCAGATGGCTAGAGCATGCGGTTCATACCCGCAGTGTCACTGGTTCGATTCCAGTTACCGCCACCAAAGATCATCCTCTCGGAACCGTTCGAGAGGATTTTTTGTTTTGCGCGCGCTTTTTTGATATAATCTTCGTGTTCGGTTCGTATCGAAAGGCGGAGCCGTAACGCAAGCGGACACGAGGCGATTTTTTATTCCGCCGCGGTCATTTGAAAAACGTCAATTAAAGGAGACGTTTTACATGAACATTCTTCTCACGGGCGGAGCGGGCTATATCGGTTCACATACGGCCGTCGAGCTGCTCGAGGCGGGACACGCGGTCGTGATCGCAGACAACCTGTCGAACAGTTCGGCTTCCGTTATCGACCGCGTCGAGCGGATCACCGGCGTGCGACCGCGCTTTTATCGCATCGACGTCGCAGACGGAGAGTCGCTTTCGCGTCTTTTTGACGAGAACTCGATTGACGTGGTGATTCACTTCGCTGGTCTGAAGGCCGTCGGCGAATCGACAGTCAAACCGCTTCTCTATTACCGCGCCAATCTGGACGCGGCGTTGACGACGCTCGAAACGATGGCCGCGCATGGGTGCAGACGGTTTATTTTCAGCTCGTCGGCGACGGTGTACGGTACGGCGAACCCTGTTCCGTACACTGAAGAGATGCCCGCGGGGAAATGTTCGAATCCTTACGGCCGGACGAAGGTCATGATCGAAGAGATTCTCCGCGACATTTCCTCGGCCAGTCCGGGGTTTTCCGCGGTGATCCTGCGCTACTTTAATCCCGTCGGAGCGCACGCGTCCGGTCTGGTCGGCGAGATGCCCAACGGCACTCCCAACAATCTGATGCCCTGTCTCTGTCAGACGGCTGTCGGCAGACTGCCGCGCCTGAACGTGTTCGGCGGAGATTACTCCACGCCCGACGGAACGTGCGTGCGCGATTATATTCACGTGACCGACCTCGCGAGAGGGCACGCGGCGGCGCTTGAATACGTGTGCTCTCATACGGGTATCGAGGTGTTCAACTTAGGCACGGGGCGCGGCAGGAGCGTGTTAGAGGTGCTGAAGACGTTTGAGCGCGTGAACGCTCTGACCCTGCCGTACGCCGTTGTTCCGCGCCGCCCGGGTGACCTTGCCGAGTGCTGGTCCGACGCGTCCAAAGCGGAACGCCTGCTGGGTTGGAAAGCGGAAAAAAGCCTCGACGATATGTGCCGTGATTCGTGGAACTGGACGAGAAAGGCGTTCGGATAAAAAACTGCGGCCTTTCTTTATGGAAACATTCTGGAGGACGTTGTGGAAGGAATGTCTCGTTTGTACGGAAAGTCAGCGTTTGCGCTGTGGTGGCTCGTGATCGCGGCGTGCCTGTCCGCGGTGTGCTATTTCTTTTTCGGCGGACAGGAGACTTTTTTTTGGGGAAACGCCGTCTGCGTGGCGGCCGCGTCCTTTCATCTGGCACGTCTGATCGCGGATGCCGTGAAAGGGAACAAGACGACGGGTGTGTACGACTGGCTCGCGACCTTTCTGTGCCTGTTTCTGTTCTGGGTGCTGTTCATCAGCCTTCAAGACGGCGAACTGCAGAGGAGCATGACGCGGGCGAGCTTTGCCGAGTTTGACGATTATTTGTCGCCGAACGTCGTGATGTTGTGCGCGCTTCTCGCGTCGTCCTTCTGGCTCTACGGCGATAAGGTTCTGGACCGCCTCCCCGCCCGCGGCGAACGTCTCTACGGGATGTTTCTGTTCCTGACGCCTTTTCTCTGTCTCTTCATCAGCGAAACGGCGTGCAACACGAACGTCACGGCGTTTCGTCCGTTCTGCGTCATGTTAAATCTGGCTCTCTGGGCGATTTTGGAAATCGCGCTTGTCTGTCTCCTGCCGAGGTGTTCCTCGGGATTGCTCCTGCTCTATGCTTTTGCGCTGTTTTCAGGTTCGGTGAACCATTATCTGATCCGTTTCCGCAACAGTCCCCTGATGGCCGTCGACATGCTTTCCCTCTCGGCGGCGAAAGCGGTGTGGCTGAACTACTCGTATCTTTTAAACGCGCGTCTGGCCGTCGCAGTCATCTCCGCTTTCGCGTGCGCCGGTTTCGCCGTAGTCCTGACGCGCCGCGTTCATCCCTTTAAAAACGCGTCGGCGGCTCTCAAACGATGGCTGTTCGCTGTCGGCGTGCTCGCGGCCGCGGGCGGGGCCGCGTGGGCTTTGGGCGTCGATTTCGCGCGGGCGTATAATGTTCCCGTCATATGGCCGAACATCATGTACTCCGACAACGGGATGCTCGTCGCCTTTATCGCCTCGTACCATCAGATCAAGGACGCCCCTCCGCCGCCCGCGGGGTATACCCGCGACGAAGCGCGCGAGATCCTGAACGCGCGGGATGTCCGTCCTGAAACTCAAACGACTCCCTGGAACGGCGAAAAGCCGGTGATCCTCGTCGTCATGAACGAGGCGTTCGGCGACCTGAGCGTGCTGGGGCCTCTTGAGTGCACGAAGGAGCACCTGAAGTTTTTCAACTCGATGGCGGACGATCCCTGCACGCTCGAGTTCGGCCTGAATTTCGTGTCAACGTACGGCGGCGGGACGGCGAAAACCGAATTTGAGTACTTGACAGGTTTCTCCCACGCGTGGCTTCCCGGCGCGATCCCCTATTCCCAGTTTGATTTCTCGGACGTGCCAACGATGGCCAAATACCTGAAGAAGATGGGGTACGTCACGATCGCCATGCACCCGGAAAACCCCTACAACTGGCGCAGGAACGCCGCCTATCCGGCCATGGGATTCGACCGATTTGTCTCCATCGGGGAGTTCGAGGGATACGAGCGGACGATACGAAATCAGGTCAGCGACTGGGGAAATTACAGAAAGATCCTCGACGTGCTCGGCGAATACGCTGGCCCCGTGTTCCTGTTCAACGTGACGATGCAGAACCATGGGGGGTATGATATTGAGGAGTTTGAGGAGAAGCGTCGCGCCGGCGTTGACGAGAAGTACAGGGAAAACGGCGAACTTCGCGCTTACGAGACGCTTTTGCTCGAGTCGGACGCCGCCTTGCGGCGCCTGGTCGATGTTCTGCGGGAAGAGAAACGTCCCGTCGTGCTGTGCTTTTTCGGCGATCACCAGCCGATGATGAGTGCGGATTTTGTCGATCAGCTGCTCAAGGACGGCAGGAAAGAGAGCGATACGGAGTTGTCGCTCGTGCAGAAAACGTTCACCGTACCGTATTTTATCTGGACGAACTCGCCTGAACTCGCGAAACGGAGAAAGACGCCGCTTCAAAAGAGCGTGATCAGCGCGAACTATCTCGGGATCGAGACGCTTGTCCTGTCGGGACTGCCTCGGTCTGATTACGAGAACTTTCTTCTCGGGGTTAAAGAAATAATTCCGGCGATCAACGAGTACGGTTACTTGAACGGGCGGGGGGCGTGGAGCGCGATCGCCGAAGGACGCGCGTCAGAGTCGAGGTTGAGAGAGTACGAGTTCGTGCAGTATTACAGAATGTTTGACTCGGCCGGGAGCGACTAGAGAGCGGAGCTAAACTCTCTCGCCGATGACCGCTTGCTTTGTCGGCGGCGCTTCCCTTCGCCGTCGAAAGGAGACGCCGTAAACCGGCGGAATGACGCGAAACGCTCCCGTATGGGCGGGGCGTTTAAACTTCGTCTGTGCCCCTTTGCGAAACGATCCGTTTCTTCGCCGTACTTTACGCGATCCATTTTCAGTTTGAGGAGGTCTTTTAAGGATGAGTCCTGTCGTTTACGGTCTTATTGTCGCTGCGCTGGTCGCCCTCTGGGGCGTCTGCGTTTACAACCGCTGCGTGCGCCTGAAGGCGCGCAAGGACGAAGGATGGAGCGGCATCCTCGTTCAGCTGAAACGCCGTCACGACCTGATCCCCAATCTTGTGGCGTCCGCGCAGGGGCTGGCGGGTCATGAAAAGGGGCTGATGGAGTCGGTCACGCGGGCGCGCGCGGCTCAGGGGGCGTCTTCCGTCGCCGAGGTGGCGGACGCCGAAAACGCGCTCACACAGGCTCTGGGACGCTTTATCGCCGTCGCGGAAAGTTATCCGCAGATCAAGGCCGACTCGGCGTTCACACAGCTGATGGATCAGCTGAGCAAGCTGGAGGACGACATCCAGCTCGCGCGGCGCTATTACAACGGCACGGTGCGCGAGTACAACATCGGCGTGCAGTCGTTCCCCTCGCGCCTGATCGCGTCCCTGTGCGGATACGCTCCGGCGGAGTTCTTCGAACTCGCATCCGATGCCGAGGCCGAAGTTCCGAAAGTGGCTTTCCCGCAGGCGTAAACAACGGCTCTGCCGCCCCGCGTGCCCTTTGTGGACGCTTTCGGGCGCCAAAAAATGTCATGATTTCGAGGTGGTGTCCGTGAACGAGAAATGGAAAACGCGTCTTGCGACCGCCTGGGAGTGGACGCGGCTGTTTTTTTACGGCGCGTCGTTTGACAAGCGCATGGGCGTCGTCCGCAAGGAAGCGAACGACGTTAACGACGAAGTGCTTTTGCTGCTTTTCGGCGATTTGCTGGGGATTCCCAACCCGCTTTCCTACTATATGATGGAACTGCTCCCCTACGTGGCGGGGGATCTGCCCGGCTGGGAGCGGCGTATGATGAACAGGGAAATGATCATGGCCGAGAAGGCCGGACAGTACGGGTTTGACGGCTGAAAGGAGCGCACGCGATGTCTTTTAAACGGTTCACGTTCTTCGGCGGCAAGGGCGGTACGGGGAAAACGACGTCCTCCTCGGCCTACGCGCTTCATCTGGCCAGAAACGGCGTGCGCACGCTGGCCGTGTCGACCGATCCCGCGCACTCGCTGGCCGACGCCTTCGGCACAAAGATCGGTAGCTCCGTCGTCAAGCTGGAGGACAACCTCAGCGCGATTGAGGTCGACGCCGCGCTGGAAGCGAAAAAGTACATGGAAGGCGTTCGGGAACAAATGCGCAAAATAGTCAGCCCCGCGATCGTCGCCGAACTGGAACAGCAGCTGCGCGTAGCTTACGTTTCGCCCGGCGCGGAGGAGTCGGCCATCTTTGACTGCTTCGTCGACCTGATGGAGAAAGCGGGAAAGGAATACGACGCGATCGTCTTCGACACAGCGCCCACGGGACACACGCTGAGACTGCTGACTCTCCCCGAAGTGTTGGGCGTCTGGATGGAACACCTGCTGGCGAAGCGGAGCAAAGCGATTGAGATGTTCAAGATCGCCTCGCATTACGAGCCCGACCTGGCCGAAAAGATCAAGAACGACCCTGTGCTGAGTCTGCTTCAGAAGCGCCGTGACCGTTTCAGCCGCGCGCGTGAACTGCTGACCGACCGCGAAAGCACGACGTTCCACTTCGTCCTCAACGCCGAAAAACTGGCCGTGCTCGAGACCGAGCGCGCCGTCGCCGCGATGAACGAGTACAAGATCGGCGTCGGCACGCTGATCGTCAACAGGATTCTGCCGCCGGAAACTGGTCCGTTCTTCGAGAGACGCCGCAAGCAGCAGGAGCGGTATCTTGAGCAGATCAAGGCGGAGTTCGGCGCATACGGCGTGATCCGGATTCCCATGCTCGACAGCGACATCGAGGGAATGGCGGAACTCGAAAAGATCGCGCCGATGGTGGCCGTGCTCGACGGTTAGCGCTCAGCGCGACTCGACACAGCGGCGCACGACCGCGTACTTTGCGCGGAGATCGTCGAACGACACAGCGCAGTTGGCCGGGCTGGTCGAGGGCAGTCGGACGGCGGGGATTCCCGTTTTCGGCTCGATCAGCCGGCGGTACAGAGACGCCGCGCGAGTTCCCGTGCAGAATATGGCGCGGATGGGCGCGCGGTCTAGCACGACCGACAGATCGTTGGCGACGGGATTTCGGATGCTGGCGTCGCTCGCGCCCGTGATCTCGCACGAACGGAGCACGTCCCACAGCGCGACGCGGCAGCCGATGACAAAGGCTCGCCGTTCGGGGACGCTCGCGGGGAAAGGCTTTTCAAAGACGGCGGCGAGGACCTTCCAGAAACGGTTTTGCGGGTGCGCGTAATAAAAACGCGCCTCGCGCGATTTCGGCGACGGCATCGTGCCGAGGATCAAAGCGCGGGAGTTCTCGTCGAACAACGGTTCCAACGGATGGACTATGAGCATTTTTTATCTCCGGTCATGAAAAGATAGCGTCATTATACAGCGCCGCAAGAATCGGAGGGCGCGAACATGGACGGGACCGTCGGAAGAACAGGCGGTCTCGTTTTTGTGCGTGCAAAAAAGTTTGAGCGGCAGTCCGTTTGCGCCTGCGCTGACTTTAAATGGAGGAAAGCGCTCGGGGAGCCCGCCGTGAACGGCGTCCCGTGACTTTGGGGACAGCGCGGGAAAAACGTTCCGCTCTCCCTTCCGCACAAAACGCCGTGACCTTGCTCTTTTACCGTGAGCGGCCGGACAAATCGGTGCTAAAATTGGAGAAAACGACACTATTGAAAAGACGCCAGTCCTTTTACACTGTGTTCTGGGAGGGGAGAACTGATTGCCATGTCTCTGATGTACACGCGAACATTTGTCGTTCCGTTGTCCGAGGTGACGCCCGGATACGCGTTGAAGCCTTTCCATATGCTCAACATGTTCCAGGACGCCGCGGACGGCGCAGTCGAAGCGATCAACCCGCCGCCCGGCTATTGGACAAACGGCTGCGGCTGGATGCTGCTTCAGTACACGATTCGCCTGAATAAGCCGCTGATGGCGGGCGACCGCGTGACCGTCAACACGGGGCACAGACCTTTTCGCGATCTCTATTCAGTACGCCGGTTCGACTTTTACGGCGATGACGGCGTCCAGTTCGGGACGGCTGACAGCAAGTGGTGTTATGTCGATCTGGCAAAGCGCCGTCCCCTGCGCCTGAGCCGAGCGCTGCCGCGCGTTTTTATGGAGTGCGCAGAAGACGCGCTTGAGCCTCGTTTTGTCGATCCGCCGCCGCTTGACCGCGTCGACCTGTCGACAAGGCTTCGCGTGCGGCTGGGCGAGCTTGACGTGAACGGCCACGTGAACAACGCCTACTATCTGAGCTGGGCGGCTGAGTCCGTACCGCAGGAAGTCTACCTGAACTGCGGCATCGTCGACGCGGACATCGTCTATAAGCATGAAGCGGTTGGCGGCATGGATCTGCTCGTGGAGACGCAGCGCGACGGGCTCAGCTTCAGACACCGCATCACTTGCGGCGATACGCTGATCGCCTTCTTCGCCACCCGCTGGGAAGAGCTTCCGGAGCGTCGGTCATGATCGCGGCGGCAGACATTGGAGGGCATACGCTGACCGTCGGACTCGTCGACGGCGGCGTAGTCAGGTTCAAAAAGACAGTGCCGACGCCCCCTTCGCGCACGCCGAGGGACATCTGCTCTGAGATCGAGTCTTTGCTCGCCGGGTTCGGCGCTGCGAGCGGAGTTCCTCTTGCCGTCGGTGTGCCGGGGTTCGTCGTCGACGGCGTGAGAGTGGAAAACTGCCCCAACCTGTGCGGCTGGGAGAACGTGACTGCGGACGTGCTGACCGATCTCACGCGGCGCCGCGCGGTTCTTTCCAACGACTGCGACCTGTTCGCCCTGGGAGAGATGAGCCGCGGCGCCGCCAGGGAACTTGACAGTTTTATTCTCATGACGCTGGGGACGGGAGTCGGCGGTTCGGTCGTGATCGATCGCAGGATCGTGCGCGGCGCGCACGGGCGCACCGGTGAAGTCGGACATTTTCCGCTGCTTGAGGATCGCGGCTGCGGCTGCGGCGGGCGGGGACATCTGGAGTGTTTCTTTTCGGCCGCCGCGCTTGAACGCGCGGGCGAACGTTCAGGCTGCGGCCGCGACATGCGCGTCCTGTGGGAGAACAGGGAGAACGCATGGCTGGCACGCCCGTTCGCGGATGCTCTGCGGGCGCTCGCCTGCGTCGTCTCTTCGTTGACGTGCCTTCTCGACCCCGAAGCGATCGTCTTCGGCGGGGGGCTCTCGAACCTCGAAGGCCTGTTTGACGATCTGCGTGACTACATGTTCCCGCTGCTGCCGCCCGCGTACCGCCCGGGGCCGCCGCTGCTGAAAGCCGCGCTGGGCACGGACGCGCCTCTTCTCGGCGGCGAGATCCTGCTCGGTAACGGCCCGCGCGTGTGAGACTGACCCCTGTTGTTTTTCGCGGTCAACCCGTAGTGTGCCCGCATCATCTCATCATGTCAAAGGAGAGACGGCCGATGAAGAAAGCTTGCGTCCTTTTACTGGCGCTGACGGCACTCGTTTCCGCGGCCTGCGCGCGTCCCCGTGTCGAGAGAAGACTCATTCCCGTCCCTGGTCCCCGCCCGATTCCCGATGTGAAGCTGCCCGCGCTGACGCACGCCCACACGTCCGAATGTCCGTCGCTGGACACGAACAAAGCTCACATCGTCTGTATCCTCGACCGTTCTGGCTCGATGCAGCCTCTGACAGGGGACACGATCGGCGGATATAACTCTTTTATCGAAAAGCAGCGCGCCGAAGCAGGGACTGCCAAGGTGACGACAGTGCTGTTTGACGACCGTTACGAGACGCTCTGCGACGGGGAAGCGATCGCCGACGTCAAGCCCCTGACAGAGAAGGAATACTACGCGCGCGGTACAACAGCGCTGTTGGACGCGGTAGGCTCGACGATTTTGCGGATAGACGCCGCTTTTAAAAAGACGGGGATCTGCCCGCGTTCCGAGCTCGTCATCTTCATGATCATGACGGACGGGCTTGAGAACGCCAGCCGTGAATTTAACCGCGCCGCCGTGAAAAAACTGGTGAGCGACGCGCAGGAAATGTACGGCTGGAAGTTCATTTTCATGGGCGCGAACATCGATTCCGCCGCAGAAGCCGGTTCGATTGGGATTGGGCGCCAGGGCGCCATGGACTACGCGGCCGACTCCGCCGGCGTGGGAGCGGCTTATGAGAGCGCCGGATCCGCCGTGCGTTCGTTCCGCGCGGGAGGAAGACTCGACGATTCATGGAAAAAAGCGCCCGCGCCGGAAAAATAGGCGGCTTGGCGTCAGCCGCGCGAGAAGAGTTTTCTGTTTTTGTTTTTTTCGGGAGGAGAACCTTTGGACATGAAAAAATTTGCCGCGCTGCTGTGCGCGCTGTTTGTTCTCGCGGCGCCCGCCTGGGCCCAAAAGGAGCGCTGGGAAGTCGGGGCGGTCGATACGGCCTTCAAGTTGCTGGGACCGAATCACAAGGTCGTCGTCGAGGCGTTCCGCGACCCCGATTTTCCGTCGATCGTCTGCTACGTTTCCTACGCCAAGGCAGGCGGCATTTCGGGCGCCGTGGGACTGGCCGAGGATCCTGCGCGCTTTTCCCTCTCCATCGTCAGGACGGCCGCGACTCCGGTCGTCCCCGATAGGGGGCAAAAGAAAGAGACCGAAGTGTTCAAGTCGCGATCCGCGTTTTTCCGCAAGATGAAGGTCGTTCGTTTCTACGACGGCGAGACGGACTGTTTCGTCTACTGCGCCACCTCGACCCTTCTTTTGGACGGCAGTCCTTTCAACGCGATCGCCGTCGTGCCGCTGAACTGAACGACGCCGCGTTTTCGGCACAGCGCGTCGCGGTCGTTTTTCGCGGGGAGCGGCTGATTTTAAGCCCTTGACAAATACCCAGTAGGGGTATATTATCTCTGTGACGACGAAGGGGGCGATTTTCGATGCAGGCGAACTGCCCGTGCGGCGAGCCGCGCACGAAAACCCGCACGCCGG
The DNA here is from genome assembly GCA_964520485.1 of uncultured Synergistaceae bacterium. GTDB lineage: Bacteria > Synergistota > Synergistia > Synergistales > Dethiosulfovibrionaceae > Pyramidobacter. Next base: position 46,087 of record CAZFNC010000001.1, read on the forward strand.
AAGAGCTGAAGAAGCTGATGAACCGTCTCAACCGAATCGAAGGACAGATCCGCGGCATCAAGTCCATGCTGGAAAAAAGCGCCTACTGTCCCGACATCCTCGTGCAGAGCGCGGCCGTCACGGCAGCCATGAACGCTTTCAACCGTGAGCTGCTCGCTTCGCACGTGCGCGGCTGTGTCGCGGCCGACATTCGCGCTGGACGCGACGGGACGATCGAAGAGCTGCTTGTGGTCCTGCACAGACTGATGAAGTAACGCTCGAGGCCCCCCGGTCCGGGCCGGCGCGGAGCCTTCGCGCTTTTCGTCTGAAAAAAAACCGCCGTGGCGGGCAAGGGGGTATGTATCATGGTACAGTACATCGTCACGGGTATGAGCTGCGCCGCATGTTCAGCCCGCGTGGAAAAGGCTGTGTCGAAGGTGCCCGGCGTGACGTCGGTGTCCGTCTCGCTGCTGACGAACTCGATGGGCGTAGAGGGTACGGCATCGGCGACCGACATCGTGAAAGCCGTCGAAGAGGCGGGATACGGCGCTTCCCTCAAGGATGCGCCGCAGTCGCGGAAAGACCGCCGAACTTCCGATGAGGAAGCTTTGACTGACCGTGAGACGCCCGTGCTCAAGCGCCGTCTCTGGACATCGCTGGGCTTTCTCGCCGTGCTGATGTGGTTCTCGATGGGGCACATGATGTGGGGCTGGCCGCTCCCTGGCTTCTTCGACGGCAACCACGTGGCGATGGGGCTCGTGCAGATGATCCTCGCCGCTGTCATCATGATCATCAACGGCAAGTTCTTCACCAACGGCTTCAAAGGTTTGATTCACGGCGCGCCCAACATGGACACGCTGGTGGCGCTCGGCTCCGCCGCGTCGTTCGCTTACAGCGTCGCGGCGCTGCTGCTGATGACGGACGCCCAGGTGAAGGGCGACTCGGCGCGAGTCGTGGCGTACATGGACGAGTTTTACTTCGAGTCGGCGGCAACGATCCTGACGCTGATCACCGTCGGCAAGATGCTCGAGGCGCGCTCGAAAGGCCGCACGACAGACGCCCTCAAAAGCCTGATGCGTCTGGCTCCCAGAACGGCGACTCTGTTGAAGGATGGCGCGGAGACGGTCGTGCCCGTGGAACAGGTGCGTGTCGGCGACGAATTTGCCGTGCGCCCCGGCGAGAACGTCCCCGTAGACGGCGTGGTGCTGGAGGGGACTTCGGCCGTCGACGAATCGGCGCTGACGGGCGAGAGCATTCCTGTCGACAAGGCGGCGGGCGACAGGATCAGCGCCGCGACCGTCAACCGTTCCGGCTATCTGCGCGCCCGCGCTCTGCGGGTGGGCGAGGACACCACGCTTTCGCAGATCATCCGCATGGTCAGCGATGCGGCGGCGACCAAGGCCCCGATCGCCAAGGTCGCGGACAAGGTCTCGGGCGTGTTTGTGCCCGCCGTCATCTGCATCGCCGTTTTGACGGCCGCCGTGTGGCTTCTGCTCGGCAGGGAATTCGGATTCGCGCTGGCGAGGGGCATATCCGTACTCGTCATCTCATGTCCCTGCGCGCTCGGGCTGGCGACGCCCGTGGCGATCATGGTCGGCAACGGTGTCGGCGCGCGAAACGGCATTTTGTTCAAGACAGCCGCATCCCTTGAAAACTGCGGGCGCATGCAAATCGCCGCGCTGGACAAGACAGGGACAATCACTGTCGGACAGCCGCAAGTGACCGATCTCGTTCCCGCCGCCGGCGTATCCGAGAACGAACTTCTCGCTCTCGCGGGAGCGTTGGAGAGCAAAAGCGAACACCCGCTGGCGCGGGCCGTCATGGAAAAGGCGCGCGAGCTGGGCATGAAACCCGCCGACGTCGACGAATTTCAGGCGCTGCCCGGCAGCGGCGTGACCGCTCGTCTTGGCGGCGAAGATCTTCTTGGCGGCAGCTTGAGCTGCGTCGCGGGAAAGCTGTACGTTCCTCCGTCGATGAAAGAGCGGGCGGATGAGCTGGCAGCGCAGGGTAAGACACCTTTGCTTTTCGCGCGCGGCGGCTCGTTCGCGGGGATCATCGCCGTTGCAGACACCATCAAGGAGGACAGCCCCCGCGCGGTGAAGGAACTGCGGAACATGGGCGTCCGCGTCGTCATGCTCACAGGGGACAATGAACGCACGGCGCGCGCCATCGGCGCGCAGGCGGGTGTCGACGCCGTGATCGCGGGCGTGCTGCCCGACGGCAAGGAAAACGTTATCCGTGAACTGCGGAAACATGGCGTCACAGCCATGGTCGGCGACGGCATCAACGACGCTCCGGCGCTGACGCGCGCCGACACGGGAATAGCCATCGGCGCGGGGACGGACATCGCCATCGACGCCGCCGACGTCGTGCTGATGAACAGCCGCCTTTCGGACGTTCCCGCCGCCGTCAGGCTGAGCCGCGCGACGCTGCGCAACATCCACGAAAACCTCTTCTGGGCCTTCTTCTACAACGTCATCGGCATCCCTCTGGCGGCGGGCGCCTGGATCGCCCTGCTGGGCTGGAAGATGAACCCCATGTTCGGCGCGGCGGCGATGAGCCTGTCGAGTTTCTGCGTGGTATCCAACGCGTTGAGGCTGAATTTTTTCGACCCGCACAGCGCGAAAAGGGATAAAAGAATCCGCCCGGTCGATCCGGGAGATCTCAAGTTGAAAACGGAGGAAAACAACATGGTCAAAACGCTGAAAGTCGAAGGAATGATGTGCGGACACTGCGAAGCGCGCGTTAAAAAAGCGCTGCTCGCCGTGGCGGGCGTGACGGACGCCGCGGTCAGCCACGAGAAAGGAACCGCCGTCGTCACTCTGAGCGGCGACGTTGCCGACGCCGTTCTCAAAAAGGCCGTCGAGGATCAGGATTATACCGTCACGGAAATCGCCTGATTGCGTATTTTCGAAGCTGGAGGCCGTCGCGCCGCAAAACGCGGGCGGCCTTTTTCTTCGTTGTTTATTTCAGAAGCCTGACGCGCGTCGTGCGGTGGCCGGCGTCCCGCGTGCCCCCCGACCTTTTTCCCGCGTGACGGGAACGCGAAAGAATGGTATACTGTTCAACCGGAGTGGTTCTGATAGTCGCTGCCGCGAAAGCGGGAGAGGAAAGTCCGGGCTCCGCAGGGCAAGACGCTGGATAACGTCCAGTTGGCGCGAGCCACAGGAAAGTGCAACAGAGAGCAGACCGCCCGATTTCCGCATCGGGTAAGGGTGAAAGGGTGAGGTAAGAGCTCACCGGACGACAGGTGACTGTCGTGCCCGGCAAACCCCGTCTGGAGCAAGATCGAATAGGGAGGAACGAGGCTGCCCGCCGACCTCCGGGTACAGATCGCTTGAGGCGCGCAGCGATGCGCGCTCTAGAGAAATGACTATCCACGACAGAACCCGGCTTATGAACCACTCCAGTTCCCTTCCAAAAAAAGAAGGAGTAATAGTGACTTAGAGTATAATTTATCGGAATCTTCAGTCTATTTTCTAATAAATTTATTTAATATTGAGAAAATTTAAATTGAGATGTCCACATTGGTTGGATGTTTCAATTTTTTTTATATCTGTATGTAAGTGCTTATTTATAGGACGTACAATCAATACATCTAAGCGGATATTTTTTCTTTTCTTTGCCTGAAAGGCCAATTTTGGTCTATTGACCGAAGAGGAAAAATGGGGTAATCTTTGCACAAGTGGCGAAAAGTGGTAGAAAGTGGGGAGTAATACCATGCTCATGGGAAGCTATGATCATCGCATAGACAGCAAGGGGCGGCTCGTCATGCCGGCGAAGTTCCGCTCGCAGATCGGGGAGACCGTCGTCTGCACGGTTGGCCTCGACAACTGCCTTGCCGTTTACCCCATGGACGCGTGGAACGCCTATCTTCAAAAACTTCAGTCACTGCCATTTACGAAAGGTCAGGCGCGCCAATTCATGCGCACACTTCTCGGCGCCGCCGAGGAACTGCCCGTCGACGGGCAGGGGAGAATCCTTCTTCCCGCGAAGCTGCGCAGGTACGCCCGGCTCGACGAACGGGTTGTCGTCAACGGCGTCAACGATCACCTCGAAATATGGGACAGCGAAAAATGGTCGGCCAGTAACGACGACATGCTGCAAAACTTCACCGCCCTGGCCGAGGGGGTGGCCGACCTTGGCGTTTGAGCACGTTCCCGTGCTTCTTGACAAGGTTCTGGAGTCGCTGTCGCTCGGGGAAAACGCGCTGGTCGTCGACGGCACACTCGGACTGGGCGGCTACGCCGAGGCTTTTCTGAAAGCCCATCCCGGCTGGCGAGTGCTGGGAATCGACCGTGACGATCAGGCCGTCGGGATCGCTTGCGAAAGGCTGAGACCGTTTTGCGGACGTTTTCAGGCTCTTTCAGGAGATTTCAGGCAAATGAGAGATCTGTGCGCCGGCGTCGGCGTCGCCCGGGTGGACGCAGTGGTGCTCGATCTGGGCGTGTCCAACATGCAGATCACCGAAGGTGACCGCGGGTTCTCTTTCCGCGAGGACGGGCCGCTGGATATGCGCATGAACAGGGCGTCTGGGACGACCGCCGCTCAGCTCGTGAATTCTCTGACTCGGCAGGAACTCGCGGACCTTTTCCGCGAATACGGCGAAGAGCGGTTCGCCTGGGGCATCGCGGGAGCTATCGTGGCGTCCCGCGAAGCGCGACCGGTGACGACGACTTTCGAACTGGTTGAACTGATCCGGCGCGGAATCCCCGCGCCGGCGATGAGGAAGATGAGCGGACATCCGGCGCGCAGAGTCTTTCAGGCGCTGCGGATCGCGGTCAACGACGAGCTTGGCGCTCTCGAACAGGGGCTGGAGGAAGCGTTCTCTCTCCTGGCGCCCGAGGGACGGCTGATCGTCGTCTCGTATCACTCGCTTGAGGACCGGCTGGTCAAGCGCCGTTTTCGGGAGTGGCATCAAAATGGGCTCGGAACGCTTGAGCCACGCAGGAGCGAAGTCCCCGACGAACGTGAAATTCAACTGAACCCGAAATCCCGCAGCGCGCGGCTTCGCGGTTTTTTGAAAAAAAATGTGCCGGTGACGGCGGAAGGGCGGATTGGACCATGGCGAAGGGTGTAAGGTCGGCGCGGAAAAAATCGTGGAAAATCAGTCATGCGCTGGTGATGTTTTTCATCGTCGGCATCATGTCCATGGGGGTCTTATCCATGCTGCGGAGCGACTCGCACGAGATGGACGGGCAGATCGCGGCGCTACAGTCACTCCTCTCGGCGTGCGAAAAAGAGTGCCGCGAACTGGAGCGCGAAGTGGCCTCGATGAATTCCCCCCGCTCCGTCTACTCTTGGGCGACGGCGAAACTTGGAATGAATCAGGTGCATCTCGCCGGTCTGATCCGCGTCGACGGCCCCGTTCATGTCGGCGACACGGCCATGGCCGCCCTGTCGCGCGCATTCCGCGATTACCGTGACTGAGAAACAACCGCTCGGGTAAAAGCGGGGGGTGAGGCTTGATGTCTGTCTTGAACGCGGGCGTCGGACGCAGGTCCGTTTCATATCGTAAATCACAATGGTACGCGGTCTTCGTCGCGATGGCTGTGTATCTCGGATTCCTCGTTCAGGTACAGCTGTTCCCCGACAGGCGCGCCGTTCATCAGCTCTCGAAGCAGTACCACATGAGCGAGCGCACGGCGATGGACCGCGGCAACGTTTACGACAGCAAAGGCGAGCCTCTGGCCCTTTCGGTGACGACGTACAGCGTATTCATGGACCCGGGCGTGCAGGGGTTCGCCCCCGCGGCCATCGAGAAGCTGACGCCGTATATCGGTAGCGTGAAGGCGCGGGCGCTCGGGAAAAAGCTGGACAGGCGCTTTTACTGGGTGAAACGTTATCTGGAGCGTTCCGAAGCCGAGGAGATCGTCAAGAATTGCGGCAAGGGATTTTACATCCGCGAGGAACGCAAGCGAATTTATCCGAAGGGCAGTCTGCTCTCGCACATCCTCGGCTATTGCGATCAGGACGGCTGGGGGCTTGCCGGCATAGAACTGACGTGGAACGGCGCCCTGGTCGTTCCCGAGAAGACTCACGTCACCTACCGCGGCGCCTCGTCAACCGTCAAAATCGGGGACGCGAGGGGCGGTGTCGAGGAAAAGCGCGAACCGCAGGGGCTCTTTTTGACGATCGACTCGGACGTTCAGTACGCCGTTGAACGTTTTCTCGGTGAGAAAGCAGAGGAAGTCAAAGCCCCGTGGGCAGCCGCCGTGTGTCTTGAAACGCGCACCGGCGCCGTCAAGGCGATGGCCAGCTGGCCTTCGTTCGACTCGAACGACAGGACGACGTTCGCCAACGCCAGGGCTCTCAGCAATAACGCGGTGAACAGGGTTTACGAGCCGGGGTCGACGTTCAAGCCGATCATGGTGGCGATGGCGCTCGAGCAGGGGCGTCTCCGCCAGGGAGAATCCTTCCGCTGTCCCGCTTATCTGAAAGTCGCCGACGGTGTGATCCGCGACTCCCACCCCAAGGATAACGGGATGTTGAGTGTCACGCAGATTATCACCAAGTCGTCGAACGTCGGCATGGCCCATATCGGCATGAGGATGCCGTCTTTTTCGACCTACGAGGAGATGCGATCCTGGGGCATCGGCCGGCGCACCGGCATTCGTCTGAACGGCGAGGAAGCCGGACTGCTGAACACCCCGGACAAATGGTACGGCATCACTCCCGCGAACGTGGCCATCGGTCAGGGCTTTGCTCTCACGCCGCTGCAGATGGTGACCGCGTTTAACGCCATCGTCAACGACGGCGTTCTCGTCCGTCCCTATCTGGTCCGCTCCGCCGTCAACAGCGAAGGAGTGCGCGTGTTTCACTCCGAACCGATGGAAGTCGGCAGGGTCGTTTCGCAGCGCAACGCGCGCTGGCTGCGCGGCGTGCTGCGAAAGGTCGTCAGCGAGGGCACGGGCAAACCCGCCGAGTGTGAACTGGTGCACGTGGCGGGAAAGACCGGCACGGCACAGGTCGCCCGCGGCGGCGAGTACGTCAAGGGACTGTACAACGCCTCATTTATCGGTTTCTGGCCGGCGAGCGACCCTGAGTACACAATGCTGATCGTCTTCGGCGACGTTTCGGGAAAGATCTATTACGGAGGTTCGGTCGCGGCGCCCGTTTTCAAGAAAGTGGTCGACGAGGTGGAGCGTCTGAAAGGCGCCGGCGTTAAATAAAAAGGAGCGTTGCGCATGGATCGGAGGGTAAAAAGAGGCCTTGACGACCTGAAAAAGTCAGGGCTTCTCACAGACATAGGCGGAGACTGGAATAAACTGCCGACGGGCTGTACCCTGAAAAGCGACTCCCGGACCGTTGGCCCGGGAGATATTTTTGCATGCGTCGTCGGAGACCACTCCGACGGCCACAGCTTCATCAAACAGGCGCTCGGCGCTGGCGTCTCGTGCCTGCTCGTTCAGCGGCCCGTTGAAGGTATCCCCGTTCCCTGGATCCAGGTGAAGGACGTCCGCGCGGCGATGGGGTATCTGGCCGCGGCACTGTTCGACGAACCAGCGGAAAGGCTGAAGATGTTCGCCGTGACGGGCACGCAGGGCAAGAGCACGACAAGTTACATGATACGCAGCATCCTGCAAAGCTGCGGCGTCCGCTGCGGACTGCTCGGCACGATCGTCTACGACGACGGACGCGAGGCCGTTCCGGCCGATCGCACGACGCCTGAAAGCGACGAGGTGCAGCGCTTTCTGAACAGGATGGTTGTCAACGGCTGCCAGGCCTGCTCGATGGAATGTTCATCGCACGGGATCGCGCAGGGGCGGTTGAGCGGCTGTACGTTCGACGGCGCCGTCTTCACCAATCTGACGCCCGAGCATCTTGACTATCACGGCACGATGGAAAAGTATTTCGCCGCCAAGCGCGAGTTGTTCTGTCGCTACCTGAAGCCTGAAGCCGCGGTTGCGCCGAACGTTGCCGGCAAATACGGGCGTCGTCTGGCGGAAGAATTTCCCAAGGCGCTGACTTGGGCGTTAGAAGCTCCGGCGAGGCTGCGCGGAGAAAACATTTTCCTTGACGCAGACGGCGGCGAGTTCGACCTCTCCCTCGACGGGAGAAAACTTGCCCGCGTTCGCGTTCCTCTCGCAGGAAGGTACAACGTCGAGAACGCGCTCGGCGCGGCGGCCGTCTGTCTGGCGTGCGGCTGCGACGAAAACGGCGTCGTCAGGGGGCTTGAGGAGATGCCCCAGGTGCCCGGGCGCATGGAACGCGTCAGCCTGGAAAACGGCGTGCGCGTCATCATCGACTACGCTCACACGGCCGATTCGCTTGACGCGCTGCTTTCCGCGCTGCGTCCTCTGGCGCGCGGAAGGTTGGTCAGCGTCTTCGGCCACGGCGGTAACAGGTTTGCCGGTCATCGTCCCCTGCTGGGGCGGACCGCGGCGCGGAACGCGGACAGAATTTTCATCACGATGGACAATCCGCGCACGGAAGATCCGCTCAGGATCGCGGAAGCGATCGCGGCGGGCGTGAAAGAAGTTCGCTCCGACGCCTGCTGGTCAATCGAACTGCCGCGCGGCGACGCTGTCGCCAAGGCGCTTGACTGGTGCCGCGAAGGCGATTTGTTGGTGATCTCCGGCAAAGGGCCGGAGCCGTACATTGAGATCGACGGTCTCAAACATCCTTACAGCGATCGCGCGGCGGTCGAGAACTGGGCGCGTCAGAAGGGGCTGAAGGTGCAGTGAAACTGAGCGAGCTCGCCGCGAAGGCGAACGTGCAACCGCGGGGCAAAGACGTTGATCTGCCGCTTCACATCCGCGTCGACAGCAGGGAGGTGCGCGCAGGCGAGGGATTTGTCGCCTTGCGCGGCGAACATACCGACGGCCATCGCTTCATTCCCGACGTGCTGAAAGCGGGAGCGGGGCTCGTCGTCTGCGAGGCCGCCTCTTTTGAACCCGAGTGGGCTTCCGCCTTTCCGGACAGCGCTTTCGTGCTCACGCCCGACAGATGCGAGTACGGTTTGGCGCGCCTCGCGTCCGTCTATGCCGAATCATTGCCCTGCCTGAAGGAGATCGTCGCCGTCACGGGGAGCGTCGGCAAAACTTCAACGAAGAACTACACGGCCGCCCTGCTGGAGGAGAATTTCCGACTCCACGTCGCGGGAGGCAACTACAACACGCTGATCGGCTGCGTCGTCACGGTCCTGGCAGCGCCGCTCGGCGTGCAGGTGCTGTTGCTGGAGATGGGGGCGAACCACGCGGGCGAGATCGCCGAGATCGTCCGTTACCTGCCGCCGACGACGGCTGCCGTGACGGAGGCCGTTCCCGTTCATCTTGAGGGGTTCGGGTCGTTCGAGGGAATCCTCGACGCTAAAACGGAGATTCTCAGGTCGCCCCGTCTCCGCTGCGCCGTCGTCAACGGCGACAACAGACGGCTGGCGGATCGAGTCGCTAAGATGTCTCTGCCCGAGGTCATTTATTTCGGCAGGAAAGGCGACGTCCTTTTCTCGCAGGAACGATGTGTCTGGAAAAAGGATCATTTTGTAGTTGACGCGATCCTGACAGGTGTGGACGGCATTTCGTTCAGCGTCTCTCTGCCGTTGTCAGGTGTCCACCAGCTCTACCCGCTGTGCTGCGCGTGCGCCGTCGCCGGTCATCTGGGGCTGACGAGCAGGGAAATCGCCGCCGCGCTGCCGAAGTGTCACGCCGTCGCCGGACGCGGCGAGGTGAAAATATCGGGAATGGGCGCGGCGATCATCGACGAGTGTTACAACGCGAGCCCTGCGGCTGTGAAGGCGTCGCTCGTCTCTATGAACGCTCGCGGGATCGAAGGCCGCCGTCTGCTGATCCTCGGAGAAATGCTCGAGCTGGGAGAGTCGGCGCCGGCGCTTCACGAAGAAGTGTTCGCGTGCGCCCGCGCCGTGAGCGACGACATTTTCCTCTACGGCTCCGTCTGGAAAAAAGTCAGAGGAACCGAAGAGTACGTCTATGACTCGATTGAAGGCCTGATCGCCGCCGTCGACGAAAGATCGCCGCGCAAGGGCGACGTGATCCTCGTCAAGGGATCGCGCGGCAATCATCTTGAACGGGTCGTCAAGGCGCTGGAACTATGAGCAGGGAATCGGTGATCCTGTTTTTTGTCCTCTTCGCGTGCGAGATCGTCGCGCAGCGTTCGTGGATCAGATGGCTCCACGCGCGGCACGTGTCGCAGGTTCAGAAAGCCTACGGCACGCGGATCGACGCCGACGTGAAGGCGAAAGTGCCCGCGATGGGCGGCGTCGTGTTCATGCTGATCGGCTCGGGGATGCTGATCTCCTCCCTGCTAGGGCGCAGCGCTGGGGGCGCCGCGTTCTGGGCATATCCGCTTTTGTCCGGTTCCGTCGGCTTAGCGGACGACCTGGTGAAATATCGTGGACATTCCAGCGAAGGCTTGAGCAGCGTACAGAAATTTGCCCTGCAGTCGGCGGTGACGGCGGTCTGGTTCGTTCTGCTTGCCGCGCAGGACATGACGCCTTCGCTGTGGGGCGCATGGTCGGTCGGTTTCTTTGTCTGGCCCGCGGCTTTTTTCTTTGCCGTCGGCATCCTGAACGCTGTCAACGTTACCGACGGCCTGGACGGACTTTCAGCCGGCGGGTGTGCCGTCAGTTTCGCCGTTCTGGCGTGCCTCGGTTCGGACAGATGTTTCGGCGCGACGATCGGGACGGCACTGTCGCTCGCGTTCCTATGGCATAACTGTCATCCCGCGAAGGTCTTCATGGGCGACTCCGGAGCGCATTTCCTCGCCGCTCTGATGGTCTCGTGCGCCTTTATGGGCGGCGGGGTCCTCGTGCTTGTTCCGGCCGCCGCAGGATTCGGCATCGAAATGCTCTCGGTCGTGATTCAGCTTGTGGCGATTCACGCGTTCGGCAGGAAAGTTTTTCTGATGAGCCCGATTCACCATCACTTCCAGCTTCTCGGCTGGCCGGAGGAACTGATCGTCGTGAGATTCTGGCTGATGCACGGATTGCTCGCGTCTCTCCTCGCCGCCGCGGGGACGATCGTCTCGCGGCCGTTCTGAGGCGGGAGAGGATCGGCGGGATACGTCGGAGGTGTGTGCGCGGATGGTTCAACGTGTGACGATTGTCGGCGCCGGCGTGAGCGGGCGCGCCTTGGCGCTTTTTGCGTCGAGAGGCGGTGCGAGGGTTTTCGTCACCGAGGAGCGCGGAGAGCTTGCCCCCGAGACGGCAAAGCTGTTCGGGCGGACGGGAATAGAGTGGGAGTGCGGCGGACACACCCCGCGCTGCTGCGAGTGCGATCTGATGGTCGTCGGTTCGGGGGTGCCTGAAAAATCCCCTGCCGTCGCGATGGCGCGCGAGAGGGGGATCCCCGTCCGAGGCGAGCTCGATTATATCGCGCCTTTCCTGCGAGGGAAGCTGATCGCCGTCACGGGCACGAACGGCAAGACGACGTGCGCGTCGCTCGTCGCGCACATCTTGCGCGGAAACGGCCTGAACGCCGTCGCCGCCGGAAATATCGGCGAGCCTCTGGCGTCCCATGCCGGCATCGAATATGACGCGATCGTGGCGGAACTGAGCAGCTTTCAGCTGCATTGGAACACGAAACTGAGGCCGGACGTGGCTGTTCTGACAAATCTGGCCCCCGATCATATCGACTGGCACAGCGGTTATGAAAATTATGTCGCCGACAAGCGCAAAATCTTCCTGCCTAAAGCGGGAAGCTGGGCCATAGTCCACGCGAGCGAGGTTCCCCACGTGCCGCAGGGGCGAATGTACGCGGCGCTCGGGGGCGGGCGCGGCGCGCGTATCCTGGTCGAAAGAGGACGCGTCGTCCTGGAAAAAGACGGGGATTCCCGCGTGTTGTTCCACGCGGATACCTTGCCGTTGATCGGCTCGCACAACGTCGAAAATGCCGCCATGTCCGCGGCGGCGGCGGTACTTGCCTTTCCGCGCATCGACGTGGAAAAGACGCTGCCGTCGTACCGTCCGCCGCGCCATCGTTGTGAAAAGGTCGGGACGGTGGGAGGCGTTCTGTACGTGGACGACTCCAAAGGGACGAACGTCGCCGCGGCCGCGACGGCGCTGCGCAGCGTTCCCGGGCGCAAGGTGGTCATCCTCGGCGGACAAGGGAAGGGCGAGAGCTACGAAACGCTCGCGGCCGTCGTGAAAGAACAGGCGTTTGCCGCTGTCGTCATCGGTTCCGAGGCTCCGGCCATCTGCGAAGCTCTCGCGGCAGCCGGTTTTACTCGCTTCACGCGCGCGGCAAACATGGAAGATGCCGTGGCCTGTGCGGCGGCCTGCGCGAAAGAGGGCGATACCGTCCTGCTTTCGCCAGCCTGCACGAGTTGGGACATGTATCGCAATTTCAACGAACGGGGGGATCACTTTGCGGCACTCGTCAGAAAACTGCGCACGGACGCTGCCGACAGCGCGCTTTTACAGTTATGATACAGCGCCCTGCGGCAGCGTGTACGGGCTGTGGGTTCTGCCTCTGATCCTCTCGACGTGCGGTGTCGTCGCCGTCGCTTCGATGACCGGCTGGACGATCTCGTCCCCAGGCATGAAACAGTTCATCTGGTTTGGGATCGCCTTCACCGGTTTCACGGTCGTCACGCGGATTCCGTTGAAATTCTGGTACCGCTGGAGCCTAGTGTTTCTGTGCCTTTCCTTAGTTCTGATGATTCTGACCGTCGCTTCTCCGCTGCGCGTCAGCGTAAAGGGCGCTTCGCGATGGCTGAGGTTTGGCCCCGTCAATTTTCAGCCGCTGGAGTTCGTCAGTCTGGTCATGATGATTCACCTGTCCAAGGTATACAGTCGAGTTGAGAACGTCTGGTCGGCGTTCATCGCCACGGCGATCATCTTTTCCCCGTTTGCCTTTGTGATCATGAAGCAGCCCGATTTTGGGGGTCTGCTGTTGCTTTTCGGCATCGCGGGGGCGCTTTTCGTCGAACGGTACGGTTTCTCGATCCCACTGATGGGCGCCGCCGCCGTCTCCCCCGTACTGTGGTACCTAGCCAACAGCGGTTATCGTGCCGAACGCATCATGACGTGGCTCGACCCATGGAACGATCCTCTGGGATCGGGGTACCAGGTGATTCAGGGGCTGATCGCGTTCGCCAATGGGAACGTGTGGGGCATAGGTTTGGGTCGCGGACAGCAGTTTTTGCCCGAAATCCACAACGATTTCATCTTCCCCGCGCTCGGGGAACAGGTCGGATTGATCGGCACGTTCTGCGTGTTCATGATTTTCCTCTTCTGGACGCTGTGCGTATATTCCGCGTACAAGAATGCGCTGCCGAAAAGGCGCATCGTCATCTGGGGCTGCTGCGTGGCAGTGCTGTTGCCCTTTTTCATCAACCTGGGCGGCGTGATGAAAGTCATCCCCATGACGGGGATGCCCCTGCCGTTCATCAGCTACGGAGGAACTTCGCTTGTTTTCATGTGGGCGAGGGTGGGGCTGCTGGTTAGACTCGTTCGCGAACCCGAAGAGGAGATTTAGTCCGTGAGGAGGAGAGTCGTGTGGTTACCAGAGTTCTGCTGGCCGCGGGCGGCACCGGAGGACATATTATCCCCTCTATCGCTTTCGGCCGCTGGCTTCGCGAGACTGGAAAGGAAGTTTCGTGGCTGTCCGGCAGCCGCCGTCTTGAAAGTGATATCTACGCCGCGCACGGGATTTCCCCCGAACGGCTGTCGCTGGAAGGATCTCCGCTCGGCGTCTCGGGTTTCCGCTCCCTGGCGCGGTGGAAGCAGCTTTTCCTTTCGTTTTTCGAGGCCAGGGGCGCGCTGAAAAAGACCCGCGCCGAAGCCTGTGTGCTTTTCGGCGGTTACCTCTCGCTGCCCGTCCTGATGGCCGCGAAATCCATGGGCGTCCCCGTGCTGATGCACGAACAGAACACCGTCGCCGGCAAGGTGACGCGGCTGGCGGCGCGGTTGGGCGTACCCGTGGCCTGCGCCTGGCCCGAGTGCCGCGGACTTGCCCCTGAAAAGAGGATCGAAGTCGGGATGCCGCTTCGCAAGATTGTCCTCGGAGATCGTTCCGCGGCGCAGAAAGAACTTATCGGCGAAGTCCTGCCGCGCAATCGGAAACTGATCGTCATCCTGGGCGGTTCCTTGGGCAGTTCCGGAATGAACGACGTGCTGCGGAACTCTCAAAATATGATAAAATCTACAGGTTGTAAAATCCTCTGTATGGGGATGACGCCGCAAAACCGGCCGTTCCCGGAGGCGTTAACGCATGAAGCGAGCTGGCACATGGGCCCTGTTTATTCCGCGGCCGACGCCGTTGTGTGCAGGGCGGGGGCTTCCACCCTCGCCGAACTGGAAGCTTTGGGCATCCCTGTCGTCGTCGTACCGTGGATGCGATCTGCCGACGGGCATCAGCTGGGCAACGCCCTGCTGTTCGCAAAGAGGACGGGCGCTCCCGTCCTCCTCGAAGGAAACATGCCCCGGGAGTTCGGACAAACCCTCGCGTCGCTTTGCGAGCGAAAAGCCGCTCGCGCGGATCTGAATGCCGGATCGTTCAATCTGGGCAAAGTTCTTGACAGTTTAACCGCCTGAAAGGGGAATCTCACGTGGATTGTCATAAGGTCGATCTCACAAAAGTGCGCAGTATCCATTTAATGGGTGTCGGCGGAGCGGGCATGAGCGGCCTTGCTTTGCTGTTCCATGAGATGGGATATGACGTAAGCGGCTGTGACATGGGACGTAACAGTTACGCTGAAAAGATTGAACAGGCGGGCGTCAAGGTGCTTTACGGGCATGACGTGCGCCATCTGGACGACTGCGCCGTCGATCTGCTGGCGTACAGCAGCGCGATTCCCCCCGACAACGCAGAACTGAAGGCGGCATCGGAACGCGGCATCCCTGTCCTCCAGAGGGCCGAGCTCCTCAGCCTGCTGTTTGATTCAAGATTGGGAATCGGAGTCGCCGGAACGCACGGCAAGACGACGACGACCTCCCTGATCAGCTATATCCTCGAACAGGCGGACATGAACCCGACGATCGCCGTCGGCGGAGAACTGTGCGACATCGGCTGCAACGCAAGGCTCGGCACGGGAAAGTACATGGTCGCCGAACTGGATGAGAGCGACGGTTCCTTTGAGTTCTTCCATCCGTATTATTCGATCGTGACTAACGTCGACTGGGATCACGTCAACCATTACCCCGACCTTCAGTCGGTCGTCGATGCGTTCGTCCGCTTTCTCGGCAACACACGCCCCGGCGGCAGGATGTTCCTCTGCGGCGAAGACGCCGGCGTCAGGCGAGTGATCGAGAAGCTTCCGTCGGGGGCAAAGGAGCGAGTATCGCTGTTCGGGCGCGGGCCGTCGTACGATTACAGCGCGTCGGACATCGATTATCACTGCGGAGGCGGTCTGCGCTACACCTTCACGGCGAAGGGCAAAAAACAGGGGACGGTCGAGCTGGTCGTTTCCGGTGAACATAACGTCATTGATTCGCTGGCCGCGTGCGGAGTTGCGTTCGAGCTGGGAGTCCCCTTCCCGATCGTCCAGAAGGCGATGCGGAAGTTTCACGGCGCCAAGCGACGGCTCCAGCTCTGCGCCGTCTGCCCCGACAACATTCTCGTCTACGACGATTACGGTCATCACCCCAGCGAGATGAACGCCACGCTGAAGGCGCTGCGGCTTATGTACCCCGACCGCCGCATTGTGCTGGTCTTTCAGCCTCACCGTTACACGAGGACACAGGCGCTGTCAGACCGCTTCGCCAAGGTTCTGTCCAGCGTGCCGCAGTCTGTGCTCCTGCCCATCTACCCTGCGGACGAGAAGCCGATTCCAGGGGTTTCCTCGGCGCTGATCAGCTCCGAAGTCGAAAAACTGGGAGGGCACTGCGTGCCGGTTGAGAACAAGCTCAAGGCGGTCGAGGCGGTGCTGTCCCGAGTCCGCGCCGACGACCTGATCCTCACGGAAGGCGCTGGCGATGTCTGTGTCGTCGGGGATTTGCTTGTGCAGGAGCTGAACAGGCGTCCGACTTCGGCCCTTTAAATATGCGAGCCGCACAGGGGAGGGAAAGACGGCAGTGCAGAGGAAATGGCCTTGTTTCCTGATGTCTTTTCTGGCTGGGGCGTGTCTGTGCCTGAACGACCGCTTTCAGCCGTTTCACCTGAGGTCGCTGCGGATCAAGGATTTCTCGACGGAAGCCGAGATGTCGCTCCGCGACTGGGGCGATTCTTTCCTGGGCTTTCATCCGGCGTGGCTGTTGGCGCGCAAGGATTTGCGCGAGTTTGAGCGCAAGTATCCCCTCAAGGTTAAGGCGGACTGGACGCCGTGGCGCGGCGAACTGGAGCTGACGGCTGTGCCGTTTGTTCCCTCGATGAAACTTGTTTGGCGACATAGCGATTATCTTGTCGCCGAAGACGGGACGGCGTGGCGCGGCGAACTCTGGAGACAGTCGATGAGCCTCGATTTCCCTGAACTGCCCTCGATGGACGTAGGGGCTTCCTTCCCTCTGATGAAGGAGTCGGACGGCAGCTCTTATTCTCGTCTGAACGTTCCCTACGGATGGCTTCACTCCCTCTGGACGGGGATGCACGCGCTGAAGGATGTCAAGGTGGACGATCTTCTGCTGGCGCGGCGCGGCGGCGAGGATGTCATCACCTGCGTCTTTCAGCCGACGAAGGGCGGAGGACACTTTTCTTTCACGGGAAACGTTTCAGGGTATGAAAAAAGCCTCATGGTCGTGAAAGAACTGATAGACGAAAGACCGGATGTGAACATGTCGATCGACGCGACATACGAGGATAAAATCATCATTCGCAGGGAAAGCGAACCGATCGAGGAAAGTTCCTGACGAAAGGGAGGAGTGCGCATGGGCAGAGATTCCGACGTTCTTGTCGGCCTTGACCTCGGCACGAAAAAAATCGTCGTCGCCGTCGCCGAGCGCGAGGAAGACGAGCCGGGAAAAGCTCAGATCATCGGCGTCGGACACTCGGACTCAAGGGGTTTTCGCAAAGGCATGATCGTCAACCTCGAACAGGCGGTCGGTTCCATCTCCGATGCGGTCGCCGATGCCGAGTCCGTATTGAGCGGCGTTAAAATAGAGCAGGTTGTCGTCGCGTTCAGCTGCTACGACGTGAAAAGTCGCTTTCTCCACGGCACGATCACGCTGGGGACGACCGCCCGTCAGATCGAGGACAAAGACGTAGAGCGCGTCATCGAGACGGCTCTCAGCGATTTGCAGCTGCCCCTGAGCAACGTGGTCATCCATACGGTTCCGATCAAGTATTCGATCGACGGAACCGGCGGCATCGACAATCCTCTCGACATGACGGGGACACAGCTTGAAGTCGATCTTACCGCGCTGGTGATCCCTATCTCCATCGCGCAAAATGTGGTAAACTGTGTGGAGAGGGCAGGGCTCCGCGTCGTGGGGCTGATCCTCAAGCCTCTCGCCGAAGCCCTTGGCACGCTGACGGCGGAGGAACGGGAGATCGGCGCGACGGTGGTGACGATAGGCGGCGGCACGACAAGCGTGGCCGTTTTTTCGGACGGACGCCTGCGCCACGCAGGCGAGATTCCCGTCGGCGGAGACCACATCACGAGCGACATCTCCTACATCAAGAAAATCCCGATCGCGCTTGCCGAGGACGTCAAAAAGGCAATCAACATCTCTCCCGACGAACGCTCGACAGGCGAATACGAGGTCGAACTGCGTCGGCAGAAGGTGACTTTGGAGAAAGAGGACCTGGCGGATATCATCGAGAGCCGGCTGGACGAACTGTTCGACGGAAGTATCGTGCCTTGCCTGAACGGGGTCCGCAATTTGGGACTTTCAACGGACGTGGTGTTCACAGGCGGCGTGATGCTCACGCCGGGAATTGACCGTTTCATCGAGGAGCATCTGGGCATGGCGGCGAGAACCGGCGTTCCCGTGCTCTGCGAGCAGATGCAGGACGGCCGTAACGACTGCCGCTATACGGCCGCGGCGGGCATCATCGTCTATATCAACGAGAAGCGGAAGGACGTGTACTCGTACATCGAGCCGCCGCTCGGTCTGCTCAAGGAAATTGTCAAGAGTAAGACAACGACCTTCAAGCAGAAAGGATCGCGCCGTCCGTCTGGTTCCATTCTGAACAAGCTGGCGCGTTGTGCGAAAGATATCTTCAAAGAGTTAGATTTATATTAAGGGCAAAGCCAAGGAGGATCGGTTTCTATGGATGACAATGAGATCTTCTCAGTGAAGCGCGATGTGCCTATCAGTCCCGGCGACGATTCGAACCTGATCGAGGTTCCCCGTGAAGTGATCAAGGTTGTCGGCGTCGGCGGCGCGGGCGGCAACGCCCTGAATACGATCATTCGGTCGGGCACCGACGACGTCGATTTTATCGCCGCCAACACGGACGTGGCCGCGCTTCGTCTCTCCGAGGCCCACGACAGGCTCGTCCTTGGCAAGTCGCTGACCAAAGGCCGCGGCGCCGGAGCCAATCCCGAAATCGGCGAGAAGGCGGCGGAGGAGTCGGAGGAAGAGATCACATCTCTCCTCAGCGGGGCCGATATGGTGTTCATCACCGCCGGCATGGGCGGCGGCACCGGAACCGGCGCGGCGCC
>CAZFNC010000002.1:0-64318 GCA_964520485.1 uncultured Synergistaceae bacterium
GAAGAGTCCCTTCGTCTCTCTGAGCGGCACCGCCGTCATCGTGGCCTTCTACTTCCTCTGCCAGAAGATGTACGGGAACAAGACTCCCATTGCCGCCTGAAGCTCTTACACACGCAAAAAAGCTCTGCCCGCTTTCGCGGGCAGAGCTTTTTACATGGTCTCTCTCCGCGCGCGGCTAGAGCAGACTAGACTGCCGTTTGACACTGTTTCGCGCGCTCAGGACCGTTCCGCGCTTCCGCGGCTCGTCCGCCAATAGAGTCTCAGAGGAACGCCGTCGTAGTCGCCTGCTTCGCGGATCTTTCTCGAGAGATGGTTCTCAAAGCTCTTCGTGACGATTGTGGAATCGTTGACAAAGAAGATAAAAGTCGGCGGAACGGACGAGCTCTGCGTGCAGTAGTAAATTCGCAGACGGCGCCCAGTTCCGTCGGTGGGCAGTCTGTCGAACGCGAGCATGTCCCTGACAATCCTGTTCAAAACAGTCGTGCTGAAACGCGACTGACGGCGCGCGTGAACCTGTGCGACAAGATCGAGGAGACGGTGCAGCCCGCGTCCTGAGAGAGCGGACGCGAAGAGCACGGGCGCGTGACTGACAAAACGGAACTTCTCGCGGATTTTTTTTAGAGCTTCATCGCCCTTTTCGGGCGCGTTCGGCAGCAGATCCCATTTGTTCACGACGAGCACGACTCCCTTGCCGCGGGCGAGGATTTCGTTCACAAGCCGCTGATCCAAGTCGGTCGCGATCTCTCTCGCGTCCATCACGAAGACGGCTACGTCGCAGCGGTCGACGCTATCCATCGTCCGTACCGTCGAGTAGAATTCGATGTCGTCTCTGATCTTGCTCTTGCGGCGCAGACCGGCCGTGTCGATGATCCTGAATTTTTCGCCTTTGTAGTCGATCACAGAGTCGATGGCATCGCGCGTCGTGCCGGGAACGTCGCTGACGAGCGATCGCTCGCTGCCGGCGAGCACGTTGAGAATGCTGGATTTGCCCACGTTCGGACGGCCGACAAGGGCGACTTTGATCGTGCCCTCGTCGGAGACCGATTCCGCCGGGGCGTCTCCGAGGAGTCCGCACACAGCGTCAAGCAGCGTGTCGATGTCGCGGTTATGGAGCGCGCTGATCCCGATGACCGACTTGAACCCGAGACCGTAAGCCTCGATCACTTCGTCTTCATGAGTCAAATCGTCGATTTTATTGACGGCAAGGATCACTTTTGCCGAAAGAGACCTCAAGGCCCCGGCGACGTCCTGGTCCATCCACGTGACGCCCTCTGAGCCGTCGACGACAAAGACGACGACATCGCTCTCGCCGATGGCCTGGAAGATCTGCCGCTTCATCCCCTCCATGACGGGGTCCTCATCCTTCATCAGGAGTCCGCCCGTATCGACAACGTAAAAGTTCTTCTCTTTCCATGTGACGAGGCCGTAAAGTCGGTCGCGCGTGACGCCGGGCATGTCGTCCACGATCGCCCGTCTCTCTCCGACGATGCGGTTGAACAGGGAAGACTTGCCAACGTTGGGACGCCCGACGATAGATACGATTGCCATGAATAGCGCTCCTTCAAATCACGCAAGCGGAAATCAGTCCGACCACACTTCCAGCCGTGGAAAACCTCCGCGCGCCTGCCTGATGGTGAAATATTTTTCGAGAAAGCGTCTGAGCGTCGGCACGCGCGAAGTGAGCACGGCCGCCTTTGAGCTTTCGGAATCGGGGCGCATGACGAAAAAACCGGCCCGTTCCATTTCACTGAAAACAGTTCCGCCGCCGCACGAAGGCGGCATTTCGATGCGCACCAGATGCGAATACGGCGGGAATCCAAGGTTCTTCCTTTCGACGAGTTCCTTCTGCCAGAAATATCCCCAGCCGACGGACAATCCACGTATCCACGGTTTTAGACCGCTGCGAACCTGCAGGACGACCTCGCGACGCGAAGCGCCTCTCCAGCACGACTCAAGCAGCATCGCATAGGCATTGAAGCGGGAATCGTAACGCGGCTGACGCGCTTCGGAGTCGGCGTCAAGCCAGACGACCGTGCTGGGAGAGAGTTCGTCAAGCAGGCAGAGCGCCCTTCGCGATCCCAAAAGCAATCCGCCCGACGCTTTCAGCAGCGCCGTCCGACTTTTCCCCTCCGTCGCGGTGGCGGGATTGTCCGCGTGCCAGAGAACGACAGGGCGATTCCCCAGAAGGTTTTGCGCCAGCGGCGCAAGCAGTTCAAGCCCCGCGGACGATCCCTGCAGGAGGCGCCCGCCGCAGACGGGACACGCACCCGGGACTTCGCCTCGGAAGCCGCAGACGGAACATCGAAACCGACGATCTTCCAAAGTCATCGCGGCGCCGCATCTCGGACAGGAGAAGACCTGCCCGCAGTCCGCGCAGTGAAGCTCGCTGCTGACTCCGCGGCGATCAAGGAGCCAAAAAACGATCTGTCCCTCACTCGTCTGCCTCACAGTCAACTCGATAACGGCATCGGCGACGGGCAGAGGGAATTCTATTCCTCTGAAGTTCACGCGCGGAACCGAGTTGATGTCGATCAGCCGCAGATCGGCGCGCCTTTCCCGAGGCATTTTGATCTCCTCGGGAGAAAAACCGCTGTACACGCGCGACGAAGGAAGGCGCCCCCCGAGAATCAGTTCCGCCCCAGACGCGCGGGCGCGCGCCGCCACGAAACTGCGCACCGAAAAGACGGGATAGCGCACCGTTCTCCACGCCGGCCCCGACTCTTCATCGACGATAATCGTGCCGGAACCGTCAAGCGGAGCCGCCGCGGCGCCGGGACCGCCGACAACCACGGGACAATCCGCCTCCATAATTTTTTTCCACATCGCGGCGGCGCTCTTCGCGCCGGACGCCGGCCAGAGAAAAAGGCGTTCTTTCGGCACGATGCCGACAAGTGAGGCGTAAAAACGCTTCGCGCATGCGCGTTCCTGAAAAAGGACAAGCGCGGCGCGCTCTCTCTCCGTAATCACGTCACGGTACATTTGAAAGCGCGTGCCGTCGTCGAAACGATAGATGAACCGATTGCGGCTTTCCCGCGAGGAGTCGGCAAAAGCGTACGCGGGAAAGGTCTCGCCCCGCCAAAATCCGGAAGGCAGCAGCGAACGCAGGACTTCCGCCGTCGAACAGAGAAAAGCGTTCGCCGTGACCCGCGCGGCGCGCATGTACGACGCCGGAAGAACGGGCGATTCGTCCAGGACGGATTCGACGGCGCGAACCGTGTAACCGGAGTTCGCCAATGAACCGTCCTCCTCTCCGCGAGAGAGCCCGACATGGCTCCCTGTGCCCACGGGAACGCGGACTCTCCGGCCCGCCTCGACAAGTTCAGGCGACTGATACGTCAGATCGTGCCACCACAGTCCGGGAAGCAGAACCTTGATCAGCGGCATCCGCGGTCACTGTCCCAGGATCACGCAACCGGCGCGTCTTTCGTTTTTTCTCCGTTCGCGTCATCGGAACCGGCCGGTTGAGCGCGGTTTCCCGCGACGGCATCGGCGACGGTCGCGGCGCGGAGTTGAACGTGCACGTTGCCCTCCTCCATGTCCTCCAGCGCGAGAGAGATGGCCTTTTCCGCGGGATCACCGCCGTTTTCGGCGCCCGGACGGCGCCCTTTCATCTCGCTGATCTGCCGAGCTCTCTGGGCGATGACCGACGTAAGCAGATATTTATTGTGGACACCGATGTTGTCCATGATTTTATCGACGTTGTGAAATTTCATTTTTCGCTCCTTTTTGGTTCACTTGATCTGTGTAATCGCATAAACTTTTCGACGGCGTTTACGGTCGATGCCAGATCGTCGTTGACAACCGCGAGTTCATAACGGGGCATCTCAAGAAGTTCGCGTCTGGCGTTGGCAAGCCTCAGGCTCCTCTCCCGCTCATCTTCGGAACCGCGCTCTCGGAGACGTCGTGCGAGTTCTTCGAGCGAGGGGGGCGCGATAAAGATAGTGACGGCATCGGGCATGGCCTTTTTCACCTGCAGCGCGCCCTGCACGTCTATTTCCAGCACAACGTTCCTGCCGTCTTCAAGCGCCTCGAGAACGTCGGCCTTGAGCGTGCCGTAACGATGCCCGTGCACGTCGGCCCATTCGAGAAAATCGCCCGCCTCGACGTGTTCTGTGAATTCATCGTCGCTGATGAAGTGGTAATCGACCCCGTCGCGTTCCCCCTCCCTGGGAGCGCGCGTCGTACAGGACACCGAGTACGCGAGACCGTCCATTCGCCTCAGCAGCTCTGAAACGATCGTCCCCTTCCCCGCGCCGCTAGGTCCGGAGAAGACGAACAGCGTCCCCTTTTTACTCTTCATCGACATCGTCGCCGTCTCCTTCCGCTATACGGTTGACGATCGTTTCCGGCTGAATGGCGGACAGCAGGACGTGATTGCTGTCGGTCACGATGATCGCCCTAGTTTTTCGCCCTTTCGTCGCGTCGATGAGGCGCCCCGCTTCCCTGGCCTCCTCCTTGAGGCGCTTTACGGGCGAGGAGGACGGCTGTATGATCGCCACGATGCGCTCCGCGACGATCATGTTGCCGAAACCGACGTGGACTAGCGTTCTCTGCGTGGTCATTCGACGTTCTGCACCTGTTCGCGAATCCGCTCAAGCAGCGTTTTGCCGTCGACGACCATCCATCTCAGGTCGGTGTTCGCCGATTTTGATCCCATCGTGTTGATCTCGCGATTCATCTCCTGAAGCAGGAAATCAAGCTTTCTGCCGACCGCGCCGCCACCTGTCAGCAGAGTTCGGAACTGTGAAACGTGGCTTTGCGAGCGCGTCAACTCTTCCGAAATGTCCCACTTATCCGCAAGGATGACCAGTTCCTGCGCAAGGCGCGCGGGATCCGCTTCAAAGCCGAGCTGCACGATGTTCTTCGTGATCTTCACACGGTAATCGTCCAGGACCCTCTGCGAAATTTCGCTCCATCTCGCGGAGATGCGCGACAGTAACGCTTCATAACCGTCAAGGTTGCCGCCGATATCGCAGGCGAGCGCCGCTCCTTCAGTCCCGCGCATGCTGATAAGTTCGTCCAGCGCGGTTCCAAGCAGTTCTACGACCGTCAGACGGATCTCATCCTGAGAATTTTCCGCGGGTGAGAAACTTTCCGTCACACCGGGCAGGGCGAGGAGGCTTGTCACCGACGGGACAGGGCCGCCAAGTTCCCCTTGGAGTTCCTGAATTTCTCTGTAATAATCTCTCAGGACAGGCATGTTCAGCCGGTCGCGCATCAGTCCCGCCGTCCACCTGACAGCAAGCCGCACGGAGACTTTGCCGCGCGCCAACCTGCCGCGAACGGTGTTCTGAATCAGCGGCTCCAGGCCGGAAAGCTCACGGTCAGTGCGGACGTTGAGCTCCAGAAAACGCGAATTCACGCTGGCGATCTCGACCGACATCGCCCCCCACGGACAATCTTTTTTTACTCTGCTGAAACCTGTCATGCTGTACAGCAACTGTTTATCTCCTTTCCTCAGCGCGGACGGCCGGCGGAAAACCGTCAAGAAGGGTCTTGAGCCGTTCCATTCCCTCCCCATTCAGGGCGCTCGTTGCGCACAGGGGCGCGTCTTCTCCGCGAAACAGAGCTTTCACCCTTTCCACTCTCTCAGGCCCCGCTCTGTCGATCTTGTTCAGGACGATCATCCGCGGAAGTCCGGACGCACCGATGCCCGCAAGGGTCTCCAGAATCACGCCATAGGTGGACACGATGTCGGGGTCGTTCACATCCAAGACGACAAGCAGCATGTCGGCATGAGTCGTCTCCTCGAGCGTCGTTCTGAAGGCGGCGATCAGTTGCGGGGGCAGTTCTCGGATAAAGCCGACAGTGTCGGCCAGCAGTACCGTGCGCCCCGCCGGGGTGCGCACGGAACGAACCGCTGTGTCCAGCGTCGCAAAAAGCAGATCCTTGGCAAAAAGACTTTCGTCGCCGCAGAGACGACGGAGAATCGTCGTCTTGCCGCTGTTGGTGTAACCGACAAGCGCCGCCGTCGGGATGCCGTTTTTTCGGCGCCGCTTTCTCTGGCTTTCGCGGCGCGCGCGCATCTGCTCGAGCCGTCTGTTGATCTCCTCGATACGAAGCCGCAGCTTGCGCCGGTGTCGCTCGTACTCGGTCTCGCCGGGGCCTCTCGTGCCGATGCCCGCTCCCGCGTTCGACATCTGTCTGCCAAGCCCCCTCAGGTGCGGCAGTTCATAGCGGCAGCGCGCCAGCTCGACCTGCAGTTTCGCTTCGGCGGTCACGGCTCTCGACTCGAAAATCTTTGTAATGACGAGCGCGCGATCCCATACCTCGCAGTCTGTCGCCGCTCGCAAATTGGCCAGCTGTATCGGCGTCAACATGTCGTTGCAGACAAGGAGATCCGCATGCGAGGCCCGCGCAAGGGTTTTCAGCGACTCGGCCTTGCCGCGTCCGACAAGAAACGCCGGATCGGGATGCTCTTTTTTCTGAACAGATACGGCGGCTGTTTCGATGTCCAGATTGGCCAAAAGCAGACGAAGTTCCTCAAGAAGGAGTTCAACATCGTCGCGCCCGACCGTTTGCAGGCCGGTGATGACCGCCTTGCGTTTTTTTCCGAGAGGGTCCCTGAAATCGGGCGGCAGGGTCGTCAGCCAATGATTTCCGTCTCGAGTCTCTCCAGTTCCTTCTGCAACTCCGCTCGTATCCTTTCACGCTCCTCTTTCAGGTTCCCTCGTTCCTCCTTAGGACGCGGGAAAATGGGATTGCCGTAACGGGCTGTGATGGGATGGCGCTTGATCTTCCTCGCGCCGACGGGCATCGATTCGTAGGTTCCCGCGACATAGAGAGGAACAATGGGCGCGTTCGCGCTCGTCGCCAGCACAGCGACGCCGCCTTCGATCGGTTTCAGGCGGCCGTCGAGCGAACGCGCGCCTTCGGGGAAGATCATCACGTTCTCGCCCGCCTTGAGCAGTCCGAGAAACTTCTTCAAGGCGGCGGCCGCGGCCGCCCCGCTCTCCCTGCTGACGGGGATCACGCCCATGTTATTCATGAGCCACGTAAAGACGGGGTTCATCCTGAAGAGCTGTTCCTTTCCCAACGGGCGCACCCGTCCGGGAAAGACGCAGCCCGCCACTACAGGATCAAGGTTGCTCGTATGGTTCACGGCGAGAATAACGGGGCTTTCCCCTGGGATAAGCTCAAGCCCCTCGACGCGGAGCCCGCTGTAAATTTTCAGAGCGGCGAGACAAAGGTTTTTCACGAGCCAGTAAAGGCACTTTCTGAAAGTTCGTTTAAACATTTGCTCTCTCCTTCGCGATTTGAACGACTCTGTCGACAACCTGTTCCACGTCCAGGTCCGAGGTGTCGAGGAGAACGGCGTCGGGCGCCTTTCTGAGGGGAGAGATCGCGCGTTCCGTGTCGGCTGCGTCGCGCCTGACGATCTCCTCCAGGATTTTCCCATAATCGACGTCGAGCCCGCGGGACGCCAGCTCGTCAAAACGCCGCCTCGCCCTCACTTCGGGGCGCGCCGTCAGGAATATCTTGACGGGAGCGTAAGGGAACACGACGGTGCCCACGTCCCTGCCGTCGGCGACGAGCGCGCCTTTCAGCGCCTGTTCTCTCTGCAGGCTCAGGAGCTTTTCGCGCACGGAAGGCAGCGCGGAATAGAGCGAGGCGATCCTGTCGATTCTCGGCAGTCTGATCGAGTCGGACACGTCTTTCCCGTTGAGGAGAACCCGCCCGCCGCTTATCTCGACGTACACGTCGAAGAGCGCCTTTGAGAGCTTCGCGTCCTCCTCCGGGAGGATCGAAAACTCGTCCAGATAAAACGCGAGCGCGCGGTAAAGTGCTCCCGTGTCCAGATAGCTGATGCTCAGCTTGGCGGCGACCGCTTTGGCGACCGTGCTTTTGCCCGCGCCCGCGGGTCCGTCTATCGCTATGACTCCGATCCGGTTCTCCATCCTGTCCTCCTGGTGCATATTTACACGATACCGCCGTACCATATCATGCGCCGAAGCTGCTCCGCCGTGTACTCTCTCGCGCAACCGCATTTCAGACGGCGAAGTTCCATACGCCCTATTCTGCGTCGAAACAGCACTTGCACCGCTCGCCCTGCGGAATCGGCGATGATGCGAATTTCGCGTTTGACCCCTTCGTTCAAGACGAAACGGCACCATCGGCCCTCCGGTTCGCGGCGCAGGACCTCGACGCTCACGGGAGAGAGTTTTTTCCCTTCAAAAAGCGTTCCACGGCGCATGCGCGCAAGCTCTTCCGCAGACGGCGCGCAATCCAGCAGAACCTCGTACTCTTTCGTGATGCCGGCGCGGGGATGGATCATTTCCTGAGAAAAGTCGCCGTCGTTCGTGAGCATCAGCAGTCCTTCGCTCTGCAGGTCGAGCCGCCCTACGGGAAAAAGCCTGTAATAATCATATTCGGACGGAAGCAAATCCAGGACGACGGGATAGTTTCTGTCGCTGACAGCACAGATATAACCGCGCGGCTTGTGCAGAACCATGTATATTTTCCGCGCGGGACGAACTTCTGTGTCGTCGACGGTCACAGTTTCGCCCTCCGGCACGTCGTAGCCCGGCTCGGTGATCCGGCACCCGCCGCAGACCACTCTCCCCGCGAAGATAAACTCCTCAACCTTGCGCCGCGAGCCGACGCCGCACAGCGCCAGATATTTATTCAGTCTCATCGCCGATCTCCGGCCCCCCGTCGTCAGACGTCGCGGGCACGGCGGAAACAGTCTGCCCAGCGGAATCCACCGCGCGGCGTTTCAGTTCCTCCAGTTCCGCGACCGTCGGCAGGTCGGAAATGGCGCCCAGCCCGAAGATTTCCAGAAAGCGGGGACTGGTCCTGTAGAGAAGAGGCGAGCCTGTGCTCTTGCGGCGTCCCGCGATGCGTACTAGCCCGTGTCCGAGCAGCGTGTCGATCACTCGGTCGCATCTCACGCCTCTGATGGCCTCTACCTCGGAACGCGTTACAGGCTGGCTGTACGCGATCACCGCCAGCGTTTCCAGCGACGCGCGCGTCAGCCTGACGTGCTCGCTCTCGTCGGCGGCCCTGAACTTCTCCAGCGTGTCGCTCATGTCGGCGGACGTAGTCATGACCCATTTGCCGCCCAGTTCGACGACTTCCATGCCGTGAGAAACGCCGTAACTGTCGCGCATGTTTTCCAGCGTTTTCCTGACCGAGAAAGAAGTCTGCCCTGTCGCAAGAGAGATCTCCTGAATCGTCGCGCCGCCCGGAGCGATGAACAAGATCGCTTCGATCTGACGGCGCAGGGTTTCATTCGCCTTCTCTCGCTGTGATTGTGACATCGGCAAACAGCTCCTTCTGAAACAATGAAACTAAGTTCCGGCGCGACAGTTCAAGCAGCGCCAGCAGCGTCACCACGAGCGAAGAGCGTCCCGGCTCCTCCTTCAGGACAGAACGGAGCGACAGTGTCCGCACGGCTCCCAGTCTTTCCATGAGGCGTTCCATCCTGTTCTCGACCTGGGCTTCGTCGGGAATCTCGGCCGGCAGCCCGTCCTCCTGCCAGGAATAGTCCTCCCCTGAGACTTCCGCGGAGAGACGTCTCCTGCGGTCCAGCAGGTCGAGCCATTGTATGGAAAGGGAATACAGATCCCCAAGGTCAAAGAAGGGATCGCGATCTTCCTCACGCCTGAAACGGCGTTTGTCCGCTTTTTCTTTCAGGGCCGCCAGCAACGCCGCCGCCGTCCTGTACGGGCGGTAGCGTTCCACAAGGCCGACGACGTCGGTTTCCGGGTCAACGATAAAATCCTCCTCGACCGACAGGTCAGGTTCGTCGTACCGCGGCAGGATGGAGACCGTCTTTTGGCGGACAAGATGCGCCGCCTGCGCGATAAATTCTGCGATCGACGAGATCGGAAGTTCCCCGCTTTTTGCCAGGTACGACGTGTATATGGCGACGACTTCGGCGACGCTGATCCTCGCGGCTTCGATCTCGTCTTGATCGATCATGTGGCAGAGAAGGTCGAGCGGTCCGGAAAAACCTTCGATTTCAAGCTCAAACATTTCCAGCCAGCGAGCGCCATCTCGACATCGATTGTGAAAGCGCTTTTCTCTCGATGAAACGGACAGGGAGGCCCGTTTGGGCAGCGAAACTCGCCGCTAAGCCGCGAAGAGGGGGTTCCTCCATCTCGCCGTGGTCGCAAAGCATCAGGCGCAGGCCTGAGTTCAGAGCCTCAAGGCACTCATGATAGCTCATGTCAGAAGTGATGTAAAGCTGTGCCCCCAGCGACAGGGCTGAACGCCACAGACCACCGCCCGCGCCGCCGCACAGGGCGACCCGTGAAACGCGCGCTTCGCTTCCCAGATAACGATACCCGCTCAGCCCCCACGCCCGCGCCGCACTATCGCATACGGAGAGGGCGTCCGCCTCGGCGACGGTCCCGACGGCCCCCATGCCGAACCCAGTCTCCAACCGCGGCGAGGACAGCGGGACAATGTCTTCAAGCCGAGCGGCCTGAGCTAGAAACTGGTTCACTCCCCCGGCGCAGCTGTCAAAATTCGTATGGCATGAAACGATATGGACGCCTAGAGAAAAAGCCGCCTGCGCCGCCTGCGCGTCCACGGTGTCGCAGACGAGATTTTCGGCGGCGCGGAAAAATAGCGGATGATGCGTGATCAGAAGATCGGCCCCGAAGTCATGTGCGGCCTGTATGACTTCTGCGCACGGATCCAGCGCAACGGCCGCGGCACGAACGACGGCATGGGGACTTCCCAGCCTGAAGCCGCTGTGATCCCAGCTTTCGGCCAGGTCAAACGGCGCGATCGCGTCCAGTGATCTCAGGACATCGTCAACGGTCAACTGCCGCACACGCCACACCCCCTACGTCGGGTTCCCGCCGCGTGTTTCACGCCTTGCGCGTTCGCCCCTCATGGTCCGGAATAAAAACTCGTTTATTATACCATGTTATCCCGCTGTCAAGGACAGGGAAAATACTTCGGCTTATATTTTTTGTACGTTTCGCGCTGACGCTCACTTCTGAGCGGCCTTCTCTCGCGCGGGGAAAGATTGTAGAAAACAACAATGCGCAACTTGCGGACCAAAGATAGAATACATATTTATTGATACGTCGCCGCAACGTTGCGGCTCCGGCGTTTCTATCATATAATCCTGTGTGTTCGCATCTTCCGACCCTTTTCATCGGTATACGGACGTCAGAAAATCTTGATGGTTAAAGGACTGAAAAGCCATGAAAATTGTCGACACGTCAATGCGTCACCCCGTGGCGGTCATCATCGGCACGCTGGGGTTCATCTTCTTCGGTCTGTACGCGATGACCCAGATCAACATTGAACGGATGCCCAACGTCGACTTCCCCGTCGTGATGGTGCGTACAGAACTCGACGGCGCCAGTCCCGCCATTATCGATAACGACGTGACAGACGTGCTCGAAACGCGAATCAACACCATCGAAGGCATCAAAAACATCTCCTCGAGCAGCTTTGAAGGAAGATCGGTCATCATCGTCGAGTTCGAGCTCGAACGTGATATCGACAACGCTGCCGCCGACGTCCGCGGCAAGGCAAGCATGGTACAGAGCGATCTTCCCGACGATACGGAAAGTTCCGAGATCGACAAGTTCAACCTGGACGACCGTCCCGTCATGTTCATCGCCGTCGAGAACCCGGGCGGCGTGGACAGAAAAACGGTTTCACGCTACGTCGACAAGGTAGTGCTCGAACGTCTTCAGACGGTTCAGGGCGTCGGAGGCGCTGAGACAAGTGGCTTTCAGGAGCGTCAGATCCGTGTCTGGGTTGATCCCAACAAGCTTGAGTCGCGCAATCTGACGGCCCTTGAGGTTAAAAATGCCATCAGCAACCAGCACGTCGAGCTCCCCGCCGGCAGAATCGAGACGGGGGAACTTGAGTACGGCATCAGGCTGAACGGCGAATACACGAGCGTCGAGGAGCTAGAAAATCTGCCCGTCAAAAACGTGAACGGCGCAGTCGTGAGACTGCGGGACATCGCCCGCGTCGAAGACGGGTTCGAGGACGCGCGCAATCTCGCCTTGTTCAACACCGAGGATACGATCCTCGTCTTTATCCGCAAACAGCGCGGAGCGAACGAAGTTCTTCTCTCACGGGGCGTGAGACAGCGCCTTGAAGAGCTGAACCGCATCGCGCCCGACGGGCTTTTCCTCAGGGTCGTGCAGGACAACTCCGTCTACATCATCAACTCGATGAACGGCGTGAAAAACGACATCATCATGGGAATTCTCCTGACGTCGCTGATCATGTTCCTCTTCCTGCGCACCCTCAGGGCAACGATCGTCACGGTCATCACGATGCCTGTCTGTCTTCTCGGCAGTCTCATCGTCCTCTGGGGCATGGGAATGACGATCAACAACATGAGCGCGATGGGACTTTCGCTGGCTGTCGGCATGGTGGTCGACGCCACGACCGTCGTCATCGAAAACGTCGAACGTCACAGGCAGATGGGCAAGACGGCCATGCGCGCCGCGTTGGACGGTACGGGCGAGGTCGGAGCTTCGGTCATCGCCGGCGCGGCGACGACGATCGCCGTGTTCCTTCCTGTAGCCCTGATGCCCGGCATGATAGGGCGCTTTTTCCACTCGTTCGGTACGACGGTCACAGTGACAATTGCGATTTCGCTTCTGCTTTCGGTCACGCTGACGCCTTTTCTCTGTGCCCACCTGCTCGGGCGCTTCAGAAAACCCGAGCGCTGGCAGACCTTGATGGAAAAACCCCTCATCTGGCTTGAAGCGGCTTACAGAGACTCTTTAAAGGTGGCTGTGCGAAACCGATACGTGACGCTGGCCATCGCTGTCGGCACGTTCCTCGGAGGGCTGTTCCTCGCGGGCAGACTTGGGACAGAGTTCTTCCCTAACGAGGATCAGGGCAGATTCAACGTTGAGATCGAGATGGCGGCCAACTCTTCCATCGAGAACACGCTCGCTTTCATGAAAAAGATCGCCGCCGAACTCCGGAAAGATCCGCACGTGGCCTACGTGTTCGGAAACGCAGGCGGCGGCATGCAGTCTTCCGTCTATAAGGGAACTCTTCGCGTCCATCTCGTCGACCGCAAGCACCGTCCGAACTCGAGCGCGATCATGAACGAATGGCGTGAAAAGCTCTCAGCCTACAAGGACGTCGACATCAAACTCGGGAACTGGGGCGGAAGCGACCTGACGCTGGTCATTCAAGGACCGACGACCGAAGAACTGGCCGCGCTGGGCGATGAGATCAAGGCGGAACTCCAGCGCGAAAGAAGCGGCCTCGTCGACATTATCACCGACCTGCAGATGAACAAGCCGCGCATCAATCTTCAGCTCAACCGCGCTCTGGCGGACGATCTCGGCGTCAACGTCCGCACGCTTTCCTCGGAGCTTGAAGCCTGGTTCGACGGCGTCACGGCGGCGACGTTCAGCGACGAAGGGTACAGATATGACATACGCATCCGCGCCGACGAGCCCGAGCGCAACGCGCCCGAAAAGGTGCTGAACACGCTCGTGCGTACGGGCGGTAACGAACTGATCCGCGCCGACGGACTGGTGCGACCGTTTTACGAGATGGCGCCGAACGTCATCAAGCGCTATAACCGCCAGCGATCCATCCAGATCGAGGCCAACACCGTGGGGATATCTCCGGGCGAAGGAATCAGGAAAATGGAAGAAGTCTTCCACAGACTCGCTCCGCAGAACGGTCTGTTCTCGATCACGCCCGCGGGCGACTCGGAGCGCATGAACGAAAGTTTCGGCTACATCATCACAGGCATCGTCTTTGCCGTCGTCCTTGTCTACATGGTCATGGCCGTTCAGTTTGAATCGTTTCTTCACCCGCTCACGGTCATGTTCTCCCTGCCCCTGATGACCAGCGGGACCTTCGGTTTCCTCTATCTGATGAAACTCCGTCTCAGCGTCATGAGCCTGATGGGGATTATCCTTCTAATCGGCATCGTCGTCAACAACGCGATCATGCTTGTGGATTTCGCCAATCAGGAACGCGCCAAGGGAGTTGACAAAGTTACTGCCATGCTGAGCGCGGGGCCTCTCCGCCTGCGCGCCATTCTCATGACGACGGTCTCGACTCTGGTGGGCGCTCTTCCGATCGCGCTTGGCCTGAGTCTCGGCGGCGAGGTTCGCCAGCCGATGTCCGCGGCAGTCATCGGCGGCCTGACAACCTCGACACTGCTGACGTTGTACGTCATTCCTGTCGTCTACCTGATGATGGACGACATGGCGGATTACGTGAAAGGGCGTGTGCACCGTTTCAGGGCAATGCAGCGCGCGCGCCAGATGAAAGCGGTCAGGCCTAAAGCCTGAAGGAGTCGAACCATGAAACATTCCTCCCGTTATATGCTCGCGGCTCTCTTCCTGTTCGCGGTCGCCCCCCTCCGCGCTCAGGAATTGTCGATCTCCCAGGCGCTCAGGTACGCGCTTGAACAGAGTCCGACGCTGAAATCAGTCCGCGAGGAACTCCGCAAGGCCAAGGGCAGTAAGGTGCAGGCGGACGGCAATTTCTTCCCGACGATCAGCATTAACGGTTCGTACAGCGACAACCGCTATCCTACAGTGGCCAAGGGAAACCAAACCGACAGCCGCAGCGCCGCGGTCGGTCTCTCTGAGACTCTGTACGCCGGCGGACGCAACAGGGCTCTGCTCCGTCAGGCCAAACAGCAGATAGACCAGGCGGAACTCACGGTTCAGGAAGCCGAGGAAGCCCTCGCAGTCGATCTCCATACGTTATTCTACAGCGTCCTGCTCGCGCGGGAAACGGTCGCGGCCGCTTCCGACGCCGTGGAGACCTCGCGGAAGCACCTTCAGGAAGTTCAGCAGATGCTCGGTCTCGGCCTCGCCAACCAGCTTGAGGTCATTCGCGCTCAACAACAGCTCAGTTCGAACGAGGCGTCACTCGCTTCCAGCAGGGGCACGCTCGACAGCGCGACGATCAACCTTCTCAACCTGATGGGGCTGCCGCCCTCTTCGGATTATTCCCCGTCGGGAACGCTTGAGATCGATCGTCCGTCAGGTTCGCCCGAAACCTCGGTCGAACTGGCGCGAAGTCAGCGTCCCGACAAGGCGATCATCGAAAAGCAGATCGCCATTCAGAAGGAACAGATCACCGTTGCGGCCAGTTCGATGAAACCGTATGTGGACGTTTCCGTCAGCGCGGGTTTCGACAAACCCTATCACAACGAGGATCGCGGCGAGGACTCATGGAGAGCAGCCCTTAACCTGGATATTCCCGTCTACGACGGAGGCCAGACGCGTGGGGAGGTCATAAAAGCTCGCGCCGTCCAAGAGCAGAACAGGCAGAATTTACGGCAAAAAGAACTGGACATCCTGTCCGAAGTAGGCTTGGCGTGGCTTGAGATTGACAACAGCGAAACTCAGGTCGTCGCCAGCCGTCAGGCGCTTTCGCTCGCGCGGGAAACGCTTCGTCTCTCGCAGGTCGGTTACCGAGAAGGAGTCACGCCTCAGCTTGATCTCCTCGAGGCGCAGTCAAACCTGACGGCGGCGCGGAAAGATTACAGCCAGTCTCTTTATTCACACCTCATGCGAATCGTTGAACTTAAGCGGGCCGAAGGCGCGCTCATCCCCTGGACGCTGGGAGGCAGATGACGATGAAAAAAAGTCTTTTATGGGCTTGCGCCGCCCTGACCGTCGCGACTCTCCGCGCCGCCGCGTTCGCCGCGCCGCCGCAATCGGCTTTTGTGCGCGTCTCGGTCGTGAAAAACGACGCCACGATCCGCGACGGGTTTTCTCAGAACACCTCGCTCGAAGCGCTTCAGCGCGTCGTCCTCTACCCTCGCGTGACGGGACGTCTGGAGAAGATGTCCGTCGCCAAGGGCGATCTCGTCAAAAAAGGACAGCGAATCGCCGTGCTCGTGCACGACGAGCAGGACGCTCAGGTCAGCGCGGCCAGAGCGGCCGTCGACCGCACGCGGGCCGAGTGGTCAAACGCGAAGATCGAGCTCCAGCGCTATCAGCGCCTGAAGAAAGAGGGTTTCAGCACTCAGCAGCTCCTCGACAGCAAGGACACGGCTTTTCGCAGCGCCAAGGCCCAGTATGACGCGGCCAGATCCGACCTGACGCGTCTCACGGTGACGCGCGACGAGTACATCATCAACGCTTCTATCGACGGCGCGGTCCTCAACGACTACTCTCTAGCCCCCGGCGCGATGGTCTCCACGAGCACGCCTGTCGCCGAGCTCGCGAACATGGTCACGCTCAAGGCTATTTTCCGTGTGCCTGAAAACCGCTTCTACTCTGTCAAACCCGGCATGTCCGTTCTGCTCACGCTTGACGCTTTGCCGAAGGAGGAGTTCCGTGCGCAGATCGTACGAGTCGACGACTACGTCGATCCGCAGACCCGCACGGCCGGCGTCGAAGCTCACATCCGTAACGACGCTACGGGCAATCTCCTCCGTCCCGGCATGTTCGGCAGAGCTTTTATCATCGAAAAAGAAGTGCTCGACGCTTTCGTCGTGCCGATGGTGGCGCTGCGTAAACCTCGTACCGCTCAAAACACGAACGAACTGGCTCTCTTCGTTGACGGAAAAATCAAAACCGTCAATGTAAAGACAGGCATCGTTCAAGGGGTCAGCGTCGAAATCACCGACGGGCTGAAGAACGGCGATCAGGTCGTTGTTTTCGGCGGCAACGCGCTCAAAGACGGCGATGACGTACAGATCATGCAGTAATCAAGACCTGAAAAAAGACGGTCTCGTTCCAGACACGGAACGAGACCGCTTTCTTATGCGAAAGCACGTTTGTCCAATCGATACGCCCCGCTTTCTGATCGTGCAAGCGAGCAGGAATAATACTCTTTCATCGCGGCACACAACCTCGCCGGATCGTGCGCTCCGGTAAGCTCGAAACAACTGTGCATGGCAAGCTGCGCAAGGCCGATATCGACAGTCAGAACGGAGACGTGCGCCAAACTGATACGTCCGAGCGTCGAACCGCCCGGCAGATCGGCGCGATTGCTGTATCGCTGGACGGGAACGCCAGCCCGCTCGCAAACGCTCGCGAAAAGAGCCGCCGTGAGACCGTCCGTCGTGTACTTCTGAGACGCGTTGAACTTGAACACGATGCCGCCGTTCAGCCGCGGCTGTTCCTTTTCGTCGTAAAGTTCGGGATGGGCAGGATGTACCGCGTGGGCGTTGTCGGCGGAAACCATGAAACTGTTCGCGAGAGCGCTCAGACGCTCGTTTTCGCTCATCCTTAAAGACTCGCAGACACGCGCGAGCGTGTCTGCGAGGAACGTGGATCCCGCCCCCTGCCAAGTATTACTTCCGACTTCCTCGCCGTTGAACACACAGTACACGGCCGTGGACTCGCTTTCATCGGCGGAAAGAAATCCTTCCAGGGCACACCAAGCGCATTCCAAGTTATCGATACGCGGCGAGGCGAGAAATTCCCCGTTCGCGCCCGCGAGTGTCGCGCGTTGTCTCGGATAAAGGAAGAGATCGGTCGAGAGAACGGTGTTGGGATCGACGTCGGCGCATTCCGCGACCAGCGCGCCAAAGGGAACCCCACTGTCGCGACCTGAAAACAAAGGCAGCATGTCGACGTTTGACCTCAGCTCAGCGCCCTTGTCCACGTCCCTTGCAAGATGTATGGCAAGGCTCGGGATAACGAGCAGGTCCCTGTCGACGTTTACAAGGCGCGAAACGACATTTTCTCCGTCGCGGGAAATGACCCGTCCGGCGACAGACAGGGGGCGATCCGTCCATGAACGCGCGATCGTGCCGCCGTACATCTCGACGCTAAGACGAATCGTATTGCCGGCCGAGAGGACTTCGGCGTCCTGCCGCAAACGGTAGGAAGGGGAATCTGTATGGGCAGCCGCCATGATGAACCCTCGCGGGCGCGCTTGGGGAAGACGGAAAGCTATCACCGAGGAGCCGCCGCGCACGACAAAATACGCGCGGCCTGGATCCAAGTTCCAAACGCGATGTTCGCTCAGTTCGCGGAATCCAAAAGTCAGCAAGCGTTCCTCTATCGCCGCGCAGGCGTGGAACATCGTCGGGCTCCCATCAAGAAACTTCATCAACGAAACGAGCACATCCTCAGCCATGAAAATTTCCTCCGTTCCAAACTCAAAACCGTCAACCTTGGCGGACACCTCCGCATGAAGACCACCCTTTCAATTATACCCCGTTCTGTCGGAAGGAAGAGCTTTCCGCCGTGCTGGAAGACGACGGCGCGCGATCCGGCGCGTGTCGAAAAAATTTCTTGAGGAATTTTACCTAATTTGACCTTAACTACTTGACTGACCTTTACTGACCATTTATAATAACGCCGTCAATCAGACATGAAAGGGGACTTCACTCATGAATCTCAATAAACTTACGCAAAAATCCCAGGAAGCTCTTTCCGAAGCTCAGAACATCGCAATAGGCCGCCGACATCAGGAAGTTGACCTTGAACATCTGTCGCTGGCGCTGCTCTCTCAAAAAGACGGCTTGATCCCGTCGATCCTGGAAAAGCTGTCCGTCGGCATCCCCGCTCTGGTCGCCAATCTGACGGCTCTGCTCGACAGGAAGCCCCGCATCACGGGAGGGTACGACCAGGACAAGATTTACCTGTCGCAAAACCTTTCGCAGGTTCTGACAGACGCAGAAAAGCGCGCCGACTCCCTGAACGACGAATACGTCTCAGTCGAGCATCTGTTCCTAGCCACGCTCGAGTGCACGCGCAGCCCCGTTGCGCAGGTTCTCTCAAAAGGCGGCGTGAAAGCCGACGAGTTCCTCAAAGCGCTCGAGACCGTGCGCGGCGGCACGCGCGTTCAAAGCGCCAACCCCGAGGAGACCTACGATGCGCTCAAAAAATACGGCATCGATCTGGTCGACTACGCGCGGAGCGGAAAGCTCGACCCCGTCATCGGCCGCGACAAGGAGATTCTGCGCGTCATCCAGCTTCTCAGTCGGAAAACAAAGAACAATCCCATCCTCATCGGCGAACCGGGCGTGGGCAAGACAGCTATCGTCGAAGGCCTCGCTCAGCGCATCCTCAAAGGCGACGTTCCCGAGGATCTGAAAAACCGCACGATCTTCTCGCTGGACATGGGCTCTCTGATCGCGGGCGCCAAGTACCGGGGCGAATTCGAGGAACGGCTGAAGGCGGTCATCAACGAAATCAAGCGCAGCGATGGCAGAATCATCCTCTTTATCGACGAAATCCACACCATCGTGGGCGCGGGGAAGACCGAAGGTTCCATGGACGCAAACAATCTTCTTAAGCCCATGCTGGCTCGCGGCGAACTGCACTGCATCGGCGCGACGACTATCGACGAGTACCGCAAACACATCGAAAAGGACGCCGCGCTCGAACGTCGGTTCCAACCCGTCATGGTCGACCCGCCCTCCCCCGAGGACGCCATCTCGATCCTGCGCGGCCTGAAAGAGAGATTTCAGGTGTATCACGGCGTCCGCATCACAGACGGAGCCATCGTCGCCGCCGTGACGCTCTCCGACCGGTACATCAGCGACAGGTACCTTCCAGACAAGGCGATCGACCTGATCGACGAAGCCTGCGCAATGATCCGAACCGAGATCAACTCCAGACCATCCGAACTCGACGCCGTGGCGCGGAAAGTCGTGCGGCTTGAAATCGAGGAAGCCGCGCTGAAAAAGGAAAAGGACGAAGCCAGCGCAGCCAGACTGGCAGAACTGCAAAAAGAACTCTCGAACCTCAAAGACACGCAGAACGAGCTGACGGCGCGTTACAACTCAGAGAAAGGCAAACTCGGCGAAGTTCAGCAACTCCGAGAAAGGATCGAAAACGTCAAGCTGGAAATCGAGGCCGCCGAGAGAAAATACGACCTCAACAGGGCTGCGGAACTTCAGCACGGCGTCCTCCCCCATCTGCAAAGGGAACTGAAAGAGAAAGAAAGCGCCCTGCGAGAATCGGGTGACGGGAACTCTCTGCTGCGCGAGTCGGTCACGGAGAACGAGATATCGCGGATCGTCAGCGAGTGGACGGGAATCCCCGTCACAAAGCTCCTCGAAGGCGAACGCGAGAAGCTCCTCCATCTCGACGACCAGCTCCATAAGAACGTCGTGGGACAGGACGAAGCCGTCTCTCTCGTCGCCGACGCGATCATGAGGGCGCGCGCGGGCATCAAGGACCCGAGGCGTCCGATCGGTTCGTTCATCTTCCTCGGTCCCACCGGCGTCGGCAAGACGGAACTTGCCAAGACCCTGTCGCGCACGCTGTTCGACACTGAAAAGAACATGGTTCGCATAGATATGTCGGAATACATGGAGAAGTACTCCGTTTCGCGCCTGCTGGGAGCGCCTCCCGGATACGTCGGTTACGAAGAGGGCGGCCAGTTGACCGAAGCTGTCCGACGTAAGCCTTACAGCGTTATCCTGTTCGACGAAATCGAGAAAGCTCATCCCGACGTGTTCAACGTCATGCTCCAGATTCTCGACGACGGACGCGTCACCGACAGTCACGGACGCACGGTAGACTTCAAGAACACCGTCATCATCATGACGAGCAACCTGGGGAGCGACATGCTCCTTAACGGCGTCGTTGACGGAAAAATTCCGCAGGAAGTGCGCGACGCTGTGATGAACCTGATGAAGTCGCGTTTCCGCCCCGAATTTCTCAACAGGGTTGACGACGTCGTCCTCTTCTCACCGCTCAACAAGGACCAGATTCATACGATCGTCAACCTCCTTCTTGACGACTTGAAAGCCCGTCTTGCCGACAGGCGGATTTCGCTCATCGTCGACGACGCCGCGCTTGACTTCATCACTGATCATGGATTCGACCCCGTTTACGGGGCGCGCCCGCTCAAGCGCTATATCAGCCATAACGTGGAGACGCTCGTCGCGCGCTTCCTGATCGCTCATTCTCTCACCGAGGGAACGACGCTCCGACTCGGCGTCAAAGACGATCAGCTCGCCCTCTCGGAAAACTAGAACGACGAAAAAGCCGCTTCAACGCCCATGCCGAAACGGCTTTTCCCAGACGCCGCGCGCATATGGACTTTGTTCAGATTCCTCATTATAATATCTTGGTATTAAAATCTCTACGACGGAGGATCGCGATGTCTACGAAAGATGACGTGCGCGCGGCGCTGGAAGAACATATCCGCGAGTTCGTTTCGGGCTCCTCGCTCGCCCGCAGGCTTCACGTCAGCCGCAACGCGGTCTGGCGGACGGTAAAATCGCTTCGGGAGGAAGGTTTTATCATCAGCGCCGTCACGAACCGGGGCTATCGCCTTGAACGATCCGACGTTTTGACGGAAGCCGCCGTGCGTCGCTTTCTTCCCGACAACGGCACGCGGTGGGACATTCGCGTCGTACCTGTCGTTTCATCGACGAACACGGTTCTCAAGGAAATGGCCGAAAAAGGCGCGCCTGAAGGCACGATCCTGATCGCAACCGAACAGACAGCCGGTCGCGGACGCATGGGCAGACGTTTTTTCTCCCCCGGGGGAACAGGCGTGTATCTGAGCCTGCTTCTGCGCCCCGTTTTTTCTCCCTCGGAATCGCTCTTCATCACGACGGCTGCCGCCGTCGCCGTGGCCGAAGCGGTAGAAGGCGTCACAGGCGCGGAAACAAAGATCAAGTGGGTCAACGACGTCTACTTGGACGGCAAAAAGATGTGCGGCATCCTCACTGAAGCGTCGTTAGACATGGAAGGCGGCCGCCTCGCCTACGCCGTGCTTGGAATCGGCATCAACATGCGTCCGCCCGATGGCGGTTACCCTGATGAGTTGCGGACCGTCATGACAAGCGTCTTTGAGAAAATCGCCTACGACAGCGATAAGCGGAATAGAATCGTTGGGGAAGTCATCTCGCGCTTTGGAAACTTTTACGAACATCTGCCCGAAAAAACCTTTCTGCCCGGATATCGGCGCCGTTCCCTTCTGAACGGCCTGCCGGTTGACGTCATCAGCGGAAAAAATCGCGTGTCGGCGACGGCGCTTGAAATAGACGACGAATGCAGGCTCCACGTGCGTTACGCGGACGGGCGAGAAGATTATCTCAGTTCCGGCGAAGTCTCCGTTAGACCGCGCCCCGATGGAACGCGGTTGCCACTTTAAAAAAAGTTCCTCAGCGCAAAACATGTCTTCACGTCGCGCATTTGCGCGGGAAGGATGGTTTTATCAGCATTTTCGCAGAAAGTCAGGACGCCCCGTTTCGCACAAACGGGGCGTCCTGTTCGTTCTCGTTCGTCTTTCAAAGAAGTCTCCATCGCTGAAAAGAGATCATGACGACGGCGAAAAGCAGGGTAGCGGCGAAAGCGGAAACGATGACCCTTTTGCCGTAGATCAGTCCGCTCGGCTGCGCGTCAAAAGGAATTCCGTATTCCGCTGAAAGGCCCTTGATGTTCAGAAGATGCGCCGTCGGATACCCTGCGGCGAGAGCGCGGCCGATCACGCCGTCGCCACCGTCGCCGCCGCGGTGCAGCCCGGGACGAAGACGTAAAATCGCCTGATCGTTTCCCATGTTCGCGTGGGAACCGCCGACGCTGATAAGCGCCTTGACGTGATGTTCCTTGAGAAGATTCATCTTGAAATCGATCACATCTTTCAGCGTTTCCAGCGTGACGAGCGGAACTCCGGCGTTTTCTGCGGCTCTTCGCAGAATGTCACGCGCTTCGGCGGGGACGCCGCCTCCCGTTTCGTTGTCGCCGCCGGGAGTATAGAACAGCGCTTTCGTCCTGATAAAGCCCTCGCCGCGCAGTTTCGACTCGATAACCGGCCACGGAAAAAGAGGATCGTTCGCGCCCCAGACTGAAGACCCCAAGGAGACAACGAGAACAGGGGTCAGTTTCAGCGACTCCAGCGCGACTACAGCATTGAAAGCCATACCAGGAAATGAGGAAGAGCTGTAAATGGCAACGCTGTCGCCTTCCTTGAGACCGAGGGACTCCATCCAACGCCGTATGAGAACCGCCCAGCGGGGGTCGCAGGACGTCCTCTTCGCTTCAAGCAAGCCCGCAGTCGTGCTCAGTTCGCTCCACTCCAGGCCGATCAGTCCCGTTTTGTATGGGTCGTCCGAAGGCACAAATTCACTGCCGCCCGTGACCCTCCATTTATACAGCATTCCCTGAGCGGTTCGCACCCTTTCGATCAGCCGCCGTTCCTGGGACGACATGCCGCCCCCGCTCCACAATGTCACCGCCAACATAGCTATGGCGAGCGCCGCGAGGATAATTCTGTTGCGCAGGACAAAGCGCCTTTGCGCTTCCTTGTAAAGCTCAAATTCTTTGAGGTTCATGCGTAGACGCTCCAAACGTGCAGGGCAGTTTGAGCGAGAAGTCCTGTCAGACACGTGACCGTCACGGCAGCGGAAAGCGTCTCAACATACCCCTGGCGCTGCATGTCGGCTGCAAGAAGCGCCGGCACAACCCAACCGACCCAGGGTACGGGCGTGAAAAAGGCGCCCGCGGCTATACGGACAGCCAGCGACATCATCATGGCCCAGCCCACGCGGGCCCTCCCGTGAAGTCCCCAGCGCCTGACGGCGCAGCCGAGCGGCGGAACGATGAGTGACGAAACGACAAGACAGGACAAAAGGCGTTCTGGAGAGTGAAGCGAAAGAGCCAGCATCCCCGCGCTGACCAGTCCTCCGCAGCCGAGCCCTGTGCGCCAGGCATAAATCAAAGACAAGGCGATGCCGATTCCCAGAGTCACCATTTCAGGAGTTCTCATGAGTGGTTTCCTCTCTCCTCGCACTCGAGTTTGAACGCCAGCGGCAGACCGTACACGCTGTTTCCGCATCCGATCCAGTCGCCGCCGCCGAGACGATTTAACAGATCTTTCGTCGCGGCGCAGGCGCGATACTCACACCAACCGGAACCTGACGGCGGACGATCGCCGATGACGACGACTTCACGCCAATTATTATCCTTCATCCAGCTTTCAAACGTGCGGAAACGGTCGACGCGGTCACTGCGGTGATTGAAGAGTACCCCCGTCTCCTCTCTGCTCCAGCTCGTCGAAAGGAAGAGTTCCTCCGTCGTCTGAACGTCGTTGGCGGAGAAAGCGAAAGCCAGCCTGAAATCACCGGCAGCCAGTACCGTGAAATCCGCCAAGTCAGGCTCCATCTTATCCATGGCGCTGAGACACAAGTCTTCATCAAGGTGGAAAAACCTGCATACCTCGAGCGCGAGCCCCATGTTTTCCGCGAGGTGAGTGGGGAAGCCGGGAACTTTCTCCGACGGAAACAGCGCGAGGCGGCGTTCCGCCGAAAGATGACGCATCGGCGCCCAGACGGCGAGAAAACGCGGAAGAACGACGGCGCCGCCTACGGGCAGTGCTTCAGAAAGAGCTCGCAGAACGTCATTTTCTGATGGCCCCCAATACGCTTCGTGGTCGGGGCGGACGTTGGTCAGCACGGTCACCTGAGGGTGAAGGCAGACAGGGCATACTCCTTGCAGATGCGGCACGACGGCGCTGTTCTCCATGACGACCGCCTGCGCGTCCGAAGGGATCGTGCGCAGCCACCATTTCATCTCGTCGACGCTCGGAGGCGCAAAGCGCAATATCGGCCGTTCCCCGTCCGGCGTCAGCGTCCGGGGGATCACTCCCGTCACGCGCGCGTACGTTTTCAGCGAGCATGCCGTCAGCGCCGCATGCAGCAGACGGACGACGCTGCTTTTGCCTCGGCTGCCCGTGACGGCTATTTGAACGCGAGCGCCGGTTTTCTTTTTCCGCGTCGCCGTGAAAACAGCGGCCGATTTTCCACGCGAAACCCGCTCATCAGTCATGATTTTCGTAACGTTTCATCGCCGCGTCGCCCCAGATCCGTTCAATCTTGTAGAACTCGCGGGCCTTGACACTGAAAATGTGAATGACAATGCTTCCCGCGTCGATAAGTGTCCACTGAGCGCTCGACGCACCTTCGACTCTGTATTGCTCGCGAAAGGCATCAAGACAGTCAGTCGCGGCGTTCACGAGAGCGTTCATGTGCACGTCTGAGTTGCCCGAGGCGATCACGAAACTGTCCGCTACGGGCGTGAGCTCACCAACGTCCATCGTGAGGACGTTTAGAGCTCTCTTGTCAAGCAAAGCGCTGACAATCGCATCCTGAATTTTTTCTGTTTCTCCGTTCATGACAGTCTCCTTTGAGCTAACTTTTGTCAAGAAGTGATCTGATGCGTTTCAACACCGCTTCGCAGTTGAGCTTACCGAGAATGAGAGCAGCGGGATAGGCAATGTTTGTTTTGCGGATCAGCTTTTCGGAGATCCCGCAGAGGCGCGACAGTTCACGCGCGACCTGTAGCGTTCCCTTGTCGGAGTACTGAATCAGGCAGTAACGAAAGTCGGAGTGCTTGGCGTTGCCTGTGTAAATGACTTCAATGCCGGCCTTTTCAAAGGCCGAGGTGAATTCCTTGCCCAGTCCGGCTTTTCCGGTTCCGTTCAGGATAGCGATGGGCGTCTTGAACCTGCGCGCGATTTCTTTCAATTCCTCGTCCGGTTCCCGAGGGGTCACGGGCGCTGGAGCGCGTTCATCGGACGCGGGGGATTGATTCTGTTTCGCGGGAACGTTCTCGAAGTTCGGGTCCATTTCCTGGGACGACTTTTGCAAATCGGGAACAAAATAGCTGATGCCCTCGATATATGC
Source organism: uncultured Synergistaceae bacterium (assembly GCA_964520485.1). GTDB lineage: Bacteria > Synergistota > Synergistia > Synergistales > Dethiosulfovibrionaceae > Pyramidobacter. Next base: position 25,529 of record CAZFNC010000002.1, read on the forward strand.
CGGCGCCCCTGGCATCGTGAAGAAACGGACGTTATTCAGACGCATGTCTTTCAACTGTCCCGCCAACTGGAGCGCCGTCTTCACAGGCATATCTGTTTGAATCTCTGAAAGCACAAGCTCGACGACTTCGGGAATCCGTGGCAGGATTGCCGGAGATGTGAGTTTGTCCAGGAACGCCTGCGCGAAATCCTGCTGTCTCTTCATTCGTCCCATGTCGCCCATCGCGTCCATTCGGAATCGCACGTACTTCAGCCCGTCGGCGCCGTTCATGTGCCGCTTGCCCGGTTGGAAGTCGATGTAAAGCCCTTGTGCCTTGTCGGTGTATTTCATGCGTTTTGGAACGACAATGTCAATCCCCCCGATCGCGTCGACGATTTTCGGAAAGGAGGCGTAATTGAGGATCAGATAATAGTTCACGGGCACGCCGGTCAGGTTAACGACAGTGTCGCGAAGCAGTTCGATGCCGCCGAAAGCGTAAGCATGGTTCAGCTTTTGCTGATGTTTCTGCCCCTTGATGGCTACCCTAGTGTCTCTTGGGATGGACATCACGGAGGCCGTTTTACGATCGATGTCGACGCGCGCCAGGATGATCGTGTCTGAACGGCGGGCCGTTCCGACGTCGTCGGTCCCGAGTACGAGGACATTCAGCGTCCCGTGCTGCTCGTCGAAGTTGATCGTCTTTTTAATTTCCTCGGGGCTCGTGTTGACGATCGAATAGAGGCGGATCGTCGCGCCCACGGCAAAAGCGGCCAGCGCAAGCAGTACCGTCAAAATGATGCCGCCGCGTTTCATGTTTTTGGAATCACGCTCCTTCTCCATCGCGTTGCTGATACAGTCCGCGCTTATAAATATACTGCTCGACTGGGTGCGGAAGAAGATACCGCAGATTTTTGCCTGAGGCGACACGTTCGCGAATTTCGGTGCTTGATATGGACAAAAGAGGTATCTCGAGACGCAGCACTTTTTCCCTAACCTTTTCGGAAAGGTTCTCGAGCCCGGAACCTTCGTAGTCGTATCCCGGGCGGTTCGCCGCGACGATCGTACAAAGTTCAGGTATCTTTTCATACTCCGCCCACGTGTTCATCGTCATCAGCGCGTCAATGCCCGTGATAAAGAAAAATTCCATGTTTTCGCCTGCGTACCAGTAGCGCATCTCGCGCAGCGTGTCAATGGTATGGCTCGGATCCTCGCGTTCGATCTCGATTCGCGACACGGAAAACTTCGGATTGTCAAGCGTCGCCAGAAAGGTCATCATGTACCGTTCCTCCGCCGGAGTGACGTTTCTGTACGACTTCTGATATGAATTGCCCGTCGGGACAAAAATCACCTCTTCGAGATCAAGGCGCCACAATGCCTCCTGGGCCGCGAGCAGATGACCGAAGTGGATCGGATCAAACGTTCCCCCCATGATGCCGACACGGCGGATCCCGCCTTTTTCGCGGAAAACGGGGGACATGTCAGCAGGCGCGTTCCGGCTCAAAGGTAAACGACACGGAGCCGATGTTCACCGTGTCTCCCTCTTTCGCGCCGGCTTCTTCGAGAAGCTCCTCGACTCGGAACTGGCGCAACAGGCGTTGCAGTCGTATCGGGGCCTCTTCCTGACTGAAATCATAGCGGGAAACTGTCTTTTCGATTCGGGCGTGGACGACGCGGTAAACGCGCTCGTCCTCCCTGACGATACGGGGCTTGGCGGAAACGAGGTTCTCTAACGCCAGCGGCGTATCATAGAGACGGTACGAGCCTTTCGGACGAGGGTTTTCGCGCACGACCTCAGCGATCAAAGCCACAAGTCCGTCGATACCGTCGCCGAGCAAGGCGCTTGTCGGGACGGAACGGCAGCCTCGCTCCGCGAAAAAGGCTGAAAGCCGTTCCACAAGGTCAGCCCCCTCCCTGAGGGTGTCGATCTTGTTCAGAGCGACGATACAGGGACGTTCGGCAAGCGAGGGATCGTAATGTCTGAACTCATCGAGGACAACGTTCCACTGCCGCACAACGGCGTCGAAATCGAGGACGGAAAGGTCAAGTACATGGACGTTCACGCGAGTCCGCTCGACATGACGCAGAAAGTAATGCCCAAGTCCTTTGTTCTCGTGGGCTCCCTCGATCAAACCGGGGACGTCGGCAAGGATGATCCTCTGGTCATCAACCGTCAGCACCCCTAGGTTCGGCGACAGCGTGGTAAAGGGATAGCCAGCGATTTTAGGGTTCGCGTGCGAGAGCGCTTTCAGCAGACTGCTCTTGCCCGCGTTGGGGAGGCCTACTAGCGCGACATCGGCGATCATCTTCAGTTCCAGCTTGATATCACGCTCCTCGCCCTGCTCGCCTTTTTCGCAAAAACGAGGCGCGCGCCTCAGCGAACTGGCGAAGTGGGCGTTTCCCTTTCCGCCCCTGCCCCCGCCTGCGACGACGCAGCGATCGCCGTTCTCGACGAGATCGGCGATGGGGGCGCCCGAGGATACCTCAAAGATAACGGTCCCGCAGGGCACGTAAATCGTCAAGTCTTTGCCGTTCGCGCCGGAACACAGCGAACCGCTGCCTGATGTCCCGCGCGAGGCGGCAAACCGTCGGTTGTACTGATAGTCCGCGAGCGTGAGAAGGTTCCGGTCGGCTTCCACGAAGACGCTTCCGCCGTCGCCGCCGTTACCGCCGTCGGGACCGCCCTTGGGAATGAATTTTTCTCGTCTGAAACTGACGCAGCCGTCGCCGCCGTTTCCTCCCTTCACGTGAACGCGAGCGACATCAACAAATTTCAAAGCTTTCACCTGCCTTGAGATGCAAAACGGCACCGCCTATCAAAAAACGGACCCCTGTCAGCCAAGGGTCCGCAAAAATCGGAACGCCACACAACGGCAACGGGACTTACTCGACGACAACGACCTTCCGAGAGCCCTTCGCTGTGAACCTGACGACGCCGTCCTTCAGGGCAAAAAGAGTATAATCCTTGCCGAGTCCGACGTTGACGCCGGGATGAAATTTGGTGCCGCACTGGCGGACTATGATACTTCCGGCTTTCACGGCGCAGCCGTCCGTCTTCTTCAGCCCGCGGTACTGCGGACTAGAATCACGTCCGTTGGTGCTGTTGCCCTGTCCTTTTTTATGAGCGAAAAACTGCAGGTTCATTTCGTTAAGAAACATTTATACAGACACCTCCACAAATTTTACATAACTTCCATACGAGCGCGACGTTTCGCGCAACGCCTCGATAACGGATTCTGCGAGAACATTCAAAGCCCTGTCCGCACTGACGTTCCAGCGAATTTCAATACAAGCTTCGTCTTCGTTCGCCGCCACGTCAAGCTTCAAGTGCAACACGTCGTGCAGCCCAATGTAGAGCGTCTGCATGAGCACGCTCACCGCAGCGCAGACGATGTCCGCCCCAGCCTCGGCGTAACCGCTGTGACCGCAGGCTCTCACTCCTACAGGCAATCCACCGCTGCGTGCGACCTCGACAACTGTCACTCGACGTTGACGGCGTCGATCCTGACAGTCGTAAACGGCTGACGATGGCCGTGGAAACGGCGCTGATTAGTCTTGTTCTTATACCTGAAAGCAATAACCTTTTTCGCCTTGCCGTGCCCTTCGACCGTTCCCGTAACTTTGACGCCCGAGACGTAGGGAGCACCTACGATCGCCTTGTCGCCACCGACGAAGAAAACCTTGTCAAACGTGACCGAAGAACCGGCCTCAAGACCGAGCTTTTCGACGCGGATCACATCGCCCGGAGCCACGCGATACTGTTTGCCGCCCGTTTCAATAATTGCGTACATACATTTTCCTCCTCTCGCTGGCGTCGGGCACCCGACGGGTTTTAAACCCACGCCACGCGGTATAACCACCATATTTTAGCGGCGTTTGAAGATTTCGTCAATCTGTTTTTTGTGAAAGACCCGTATTCCGGCACGAAAAAATTTCGTCGGTCGGGACGCGTCAAACAAGGCCCAACGTCGGAAAAAAACGCGCCGTCAGACAGATTTTGTATTCCGTGTTCTCCGTCCCATCGGCAATTATAAATTGCCAAGCTTAAATTCAAGTTGCTTTTCATTTGCCGCCTCGAGATGTATCATCAGGGCGTCTTCAGGAAAACAAGAACTTCGGGACAGGAGGAGATCATATGGCACGACAAGCACTTGAGGGTATTCGCGTCCTCGACATCGCGACGGTCATCGCGGCTCCGTATGCCGCCAGCATCCTCGGAGACTTTGGCGCGGAAGTGATCAAGGTGGAGATGACAGGACGCGGCGACGCGTTCCGCGGCATGGCGCCGCTGAAAGACGGCAAGAGTATCGCCTGGGCATCGATGGGACGCAACAAAAAAAGCGTCACACTCGATTTCCACTACGAAGAAGGCAAGAAACTGTTCCTCGACCTTGTCAAGAAGTCCGACGTCGTGATCGAGAACTTCAAGACGGGAACGCTCGACAAATGGGGCATCGGCGTTGACGCGATGCGTCGGGTCAACCCTGACATCATCGTCACGCACGTCACCGGCTACGGTCAGACGGGCCCTAACCGTCATCTGGCCGGGCTGGGGATGCCCCTGCAGGCCTTTTCGGGCATGGTTTATCTGACGGGCTATGAGGACCGCCCGCCCGTCAGCCCGCCTTTCCCTCTTGCCGACTACGTTGCGGGGCTCTATGCCGTCATCGGTACGATGTTCGCGCTCTACCACCGCGACGCCATGAAAGGCGCAACGCAGGAAGTCGATATCAGCCTTTATGAGGGCATCTTCCGCATGGAAGAGAACTTCATCGCGCGCCTCGATCAGCTCGGTATCCTACCGACGCGCCATCCCATGTCGAAGGGAATTTCCTGCCCAATCGGGAACTTCGAGACCGCGGACGGACAGTGGCTGATCATGGTCTGCTCGACAAATCCTGTCTTTATGCACCTGTGCGACGCCATGGAAAGGCCTGAATGGAAAGAAAAATACGCCACCGTAAAGGAGCGCCTCGCCGACCAGGAAAAGCTCACGGCGGAATGCGTCGCATGGTTCAAAAGCCGAACATACGATGAAATCAAGGCCGTCTGCGACCGCACGGGCGTGCCCATTTCCAAGATCATGAGCATGAAAGACATCTTTGATGATCCCCAGTATGCCGCGCGGAACGACATCCTCACGGTTAAGAACAACGAAGGTGTCCCTGTCAAAATGCCGGGCGTATTTCCCGTGCTGACGGAGACACCCGGACAGGTCAAGTGGGCCGGTCCAAAAATGGGAAGCGCCAACAGGGAAATTTACGGCGGCCTGCTCGGTTATTCGGACGATCAGCTTAAAGAGCTGGAGGAAAAGGGCATCATCTGAAAAATCTTCTGTTCGCGCCTGAAGATCTGCCTCCGCGTCCCGCGGGCGGCAGGGCGAACTTCTTTGAGATGCGGGGAAAAGTGTACAATACGCGCATGAACTCAAGGGAGGTTGACTCTTTTTCACAGGGAGCATCCTGTCCGCCGAGGCGGACAGGATGCTCATTTTTTTATGAGAAGGCGTCGGCACTGCGCTCTCTAATGCCAAGAAACAGCCGAAATGATCGCACGTCGGCGTGAAACTGGCTTTTATAAACACCCTGAAGATCACGCACAGTCGATACAAAAAAACATACAATGCAAAAGACGCTGCCCGCGAGGTTCGCAGACAGCGTCTTTTTTATCGTCCGTTCCGCCGTGTTCGACGACAGAACGTCTGATCGAATATCGAAAACTGAAAGCGCGGACGTAAAAACACCTTAATTGGGTATAAGAAGGCCGTACCCGCCGTCCTCGCGCTTATAGACGACGCTGATTTTCCCGCTCTCGCCGTTCAGGAACATGTAAAACGAATGTTCCAGCAGTTCCATCTGCATTGTCGCCTCCTCGGGCGACATCGGATACAGGTCGAAATGCTTCTCCTTAACGATCGCACCGTTGACGGACGGTTCTTCAACTGGGGACGCTTCTTCGTCGTCAAAAGAGAAGTCGTGCGCCTTCAGGTGAACTCTGTCGACGAGGAACTCCTTATGACGGCGGATCCGGCGCTCCAGGTTTTTCAAGCCGAGGTCAAAGGCCTTGCGAAGGTCGATGTCCTTCTCCTCCCCGCGCATGATCACGCCGTACACGTTCGCTGTCATCTCAACAGTATACGTATTGCGGACAAGTTTGACGGCGATCTGCCCTGAGATTTTCGGAAAGAACTTGTCCATCTTAGAAAACTTCTTTTTCATGTACTCCTTCAGATCGGCGGAAATTTCAACGTTCTTGACCACAAAACGAATATCCATACGTAAAGCCCCCTTCCAGAGAACTCATTGCGCTTCAAAGACGTTTATATGATAGCATATTATTTATTAAAGGTCAAGTCAGAAATTAAGTTATTTAAAAACTTATTTTTCCCTGGATTTTTATGTCGATTTCTGTTAAATTATTGGCGTTGATCCTGTTCCCATACTTTACTGCTCAAAGGAGTGGTTCTGATGTCATTGACGCTGTCTCAGAAAGCCGCAAATCTGAAACCTTCGGCGACGCTCGCCGTGGGCGCGCTCGCCAAGGAGATGAAACGCGAAGGGAAACCGGTCATCGCTTTCAGCCAGGGAGAGCCTGACTTCACCTCGCCGCAGTCGGTGCTCGATGCAGGAATTGACGCCATTCACAAAGGATATACGCATTACACCGCGAGCAACGGGATCGCCGAACTTCGCGAAGCGATCGCCGCCTATTACAAAAAGCACTTCGGTCTTGAGTACTCGCCCAACGACGTCGTGGTCGGCGCCGGCGCGAAACCCGTCGTCTACGCCGCCCTGGCGGCCATCCTCGACCCGGGCGACGAAGTGATCGTACCGACGCCGGCTTGGGTCAGTTACGTGGAACAGATTCGTCTCTGCGGAGGACGCGAAGTCCTGGTCGAATGCCGCGATACGAACAACGTACCCACCATCGATCGCCTAAACGCCGCGATCACACCCAAGACAAAATGCATCCTTCTGAACAGCCCGAACAACCCTACCGGCGCCGTGTACGACGAAGCGCTGATGAAGGGAATTGCACGTCTGGCACTTGACCACGATCTGATCATCGTCGACGATGAGATCTACGAGCGTCTCGTTTACGGCAGCGCCAAATTCACGGAAATCGTACAAGCCTGCCCCGCCGTGGGGGACAGGACGATCATCATCAACGGCATGAGCAAGGCGTTTGCCATGACGGGCTGGCGCATCGGCTATGCGCTGGGCCCCGGCAAGTACATCAAGGCCATGGGCAGCATTCAGGGACATCTGACATCCAACGCCTGCTCCATCGCACAATACGCCGCTCTCGGCGGACTGCGCGGTTCTGACGACACTGACGTAGAGACGATGAGACAGGCGTTCGCCAAGAGACGCGACCTCGTCTTTGATCTTCTCGACTCGATCCGCGGCATTTCCTACATCAAACCCGACGGCGCGTTCTACGTCATGATCGACTTGAAAAACCTGATCGGCAAAAAACACGGCGACATAACACTCACCGACGACGCCGTCTTCTGCTCCGATCTCCTCAAGACCAAGTACGTCGCCGTCACCCCCGGCAGCGCCTTCTACGCCGACAACATGCTACGCATCGCCTACGCCAACTCGGAAGAGGATATCCGTGAAGGGCTGCGCCGCTTTGCGGAATACGTTTCTGAGATCGGATAACCGTTCCCCAGCTCGCAAAAGGGACGCCGATTCAACCTCAGTTTCGCGCATGAACCGGCGTCCATACGCTTTCAGTGTCGCCGCGAAGCAGGCAGGTTCGTCGGCAGGCCAAAGTGTCTCACCGGTCTGTCTGAACGATGCTGCGGGCACTGCCGGTTTCCCGTAAGTCGTCCCCCCCCCCCCCCCGCCGGGTGACGGCGCGTCCGTCGGCGGTTTTGAGCGCCCTCCGCGCGTAACGAAACCCGTTTTCTCCGGATTTTCGAACGCATGGACGCACCCGCTCGGCCGTACGAATGGACTTCGCGCGATCTTGCCGCTTGAAGAACAGTCTTATCCTTTGTGCCGCTTTCTCAGCGGCGCTTTATTCATTTTACAGGGAGGTTTTGCACAATGTTCAGCATCAAGGAAGCGGGCAGTTCTGTCCGCACGGAGATCATGGCGGGCGTCACGACGTTCATGACCATGGGTTACATTGTTTTCGTCAACCCCAGCATTCTCGCGGACGCCGGCATGCCGTTTGACGCCGTCATGGTCTCGACCTGTCTGGCCAGCGCGATCGGCACGGCGCTGATGGCTTTTCTGGCGAACTACCCGATCGCCCTTTCGTGTGGTATGGGGCTGAACGCCTTTTTCGCCTATACTGTCGTCCTGACGATGAAAGTCTCCTGGCAGGTGGCTCTGACGGCTATCCTCATTGAGGGGCTCATCTTCATCGTGCTGACGCTGACACGCATCCGCGAATCTGTCGTGAACGGCATCCCCAAATCCCTCAAGGTCGGCATCGCGGCCGGTATCGGCTTCTTCATCGCCCTGATCGGCTTTAAAGGCGCGGGCATCGTCGTCCCTAACAACGCGACGCTTGTGGCCTTGGGCGATCTGACCGCAAAACCTGTCCTGATCGCTGTTTTCGGTTTCCTCGTCACAGTCGCGCTCGAATGTTACCACGTCAGAGGCGGAATCCTGTGGGGCATTCTCGCCGCGACAGCGGCTTCCGTGCCCGCAGGGCTGTCAAAGGTTCCATCGTCATTCGTCGCCCTTCCGCCGTCGATCATGCCGATTTTCATGAAGTTCGACTTCTCAATGCTCGGCTCCGCGGCTTTCTGGGGCGTCGTCTTCACGTTCTTCTTCGTCGATTTCTTTGACACGGTCGGCACCCTTGTCGGCGTCAGCATGAGAGCGGGACTCCTCGACGAAAACGGAAACCTTCCCCGCGCGCGTCAGGCTCTCCTTGCAGACGCGATCGCGACCTCGGTCGGGGCCGCGCTCGGCGTCACGACGGTCACTTCCTTCGTCGAAAGCGCTTCCGGCGTTGAGCAGGGAGGCCGCACGGGACTTACCGCCCTGACTGTCGCGATTCTGTTCCTGCTGGCGATGTTCTTCAGTCCGCTGGTCTCGATGGTTCCCGGCGCAGCGACAGCGCCGGCTCTGATCATTGTCGGCGTATACATGATGATGAGCCTTCGCGGGCTTGACTTCAACGATTTCACCGAGGCCATCCCCGCCGCCGTCGCCGTGTTCGTCATGCCCTTCACGTACAGCATCGGCAACGGCATTGAGTTCGGCACGCTGACCTACGTCGCGACGAAACTTGTCACCGGCAAGGTGAAACAGATCAGCCCCATCCTCTGGCTGCTTGCCGCTCTCTTCCTTATCAAGGAAAGCAGCGCTTGGTGGCTGCCCCTTTTGAACATGGCTCAGTAGCTTTCATACATATCGCACACAAACGGGGAGCGTTCCCTTTTTGGGAACGCTCCCCGTTTGTGTGCGACACGCGCGTCTACTTGGCGAGAATTTCTTTTTCCTTTTTCTTGAACTCCTCGTCAACTTTGGCGATGAACTTGTCGGTGCTCTTCTGAGCGTCGTCAAGCAGTTTTTTCAGGTCGTCCTCGGTGATCTCCGATGCCTTCTCCTGCTTTTTATAGCTGTCGTTGGCGTCACGGCGAATATTGCGCAGAGCTACTTTTGCTTCTTCAGCTAGCTTTGAGGCGAGTTTGACGAACTCCTTGCGGCGTTCGCCGGTCAGTTCGGGCACGACGAGTCGGATGTTGTTTCCGTCGACGTTAGGCGTCAGACCGATGTTGGCGGCGAGAATCGCCTTTTTGATCAAATTGGTGGCGCTCTTGTCAAAGGGAGCGATCATCAGCATACGCGCTTCAGGAACGGTGACGTTCGCAAGCTGCTTGATCGGCATGGGTGAACCGTAATAGTCAACCTTCACGGGGTCAAGCAGACCGGGATGCGCGCGACCGGTACGGATTCCCTGATAGTCGGAAACGAGGTGATCAACAGCTTTTTGCATTTTTTCCTCAAGGTTTAAATCTGACATGTGAAAACTCTCCTTATCAACTATTTTGAGACGATTGTGCCGATATTACGCCCCTCTAGGAGGAACGCGCGAAGATTACCCTCTTCCAGAACGTTGAGCACGGCGATAGGAATTCCGTTTTCCATACACAGAGAGAATGAAGCGGCGTCCATCACCTCAATGCGTTTTTGAAGAGCGTCCATGTAGGAAAGATGCTCGAATTTGACGGCATCTCCAAACTTGAACGGGTCCTTGTCGTAAATCCCGTCAACTTTCGTCGCCTTGACAAGGCACGCCGCGCCGATTTCGGCGGCGCGCAAGGCGGCTGTCGTATCCGTGGAGAAATACGGCGACCCCGTACCCGCTGCGAAGATGACGACGCGTCCTTTTTCGATATGTCGCAGCGCTCTGCGGCGGATGTACGGTTCCGCGACCTGTCGCATCTCAATCGCCGTCATGACACGCGTTGGAATATCGTTTTTCCTCTCGAGAACGTCCTGCAGAGCGAGGGCGTTGACAACAGTGCCCAACATCCCCATGTAGTCGGCCTGTGAACGCTCTATCCCCTCCTCAACCGCCTGCCGTCCGCGCAAGTAATTACCACCGCCGACGACCAGACCGAGCTGAATCCCATCTCTGGACACCTGCGCGATTTGTTCGCACATACGGTCGATGGCCCGAAAATCAAGGCCGAATCCCTGCTCTCCCGCGAGGACTTCGCCGGAGAGTTTCAACAGTACACGATTATACCTCATCCGCACATATCCTCCTTCGCTGCTCGACTGTCAGAATAATGCGCGTATCACAAAATAGAAAAAGGTACAGAGTTCGCGGACTCTGTACCTCAAAGGCATCTTATTCGCCAATCGAGAAACGAGAGAAACGGCGAATCTTCATATTTTCGCCCATTTTCGCGATCTGCTCGACGACGAGATCCCTGATCTTCTTATCGTCGTCGCGAATCCAAGGCTGTTCGAGCAGACAAACCTGTTCGTAGTACTTGCGGACTTTCCCCTCTATAATCTTGTCAATGATCGCTGCGGGTTTCTTTTTGTTTTTTTCGTCCTCCGCGAGCTGTTCGCGGTAAATGGCCTTTTCGCGCTCGAGAACATCTGCGGGGACGTCTTCGGGAGCGAGATAAACGGGGTTCGCCGCAGCAATATGCATGGCGATGTCGTGGCCGAGCTGCTGAAAGTCGTCGGTTTTGGCGACGAAGTCGGTCTCGCAGTCGATCTCGACGATCACGCCGATCTTGCCAGTGTTGTGGACGTAAGAAAAGATACGACCGTCCTTGGCGTTGCGGCCCGCTTTTTTGGCGGCCTTGGCAAGTCCTTTCTCACGAAGGTAGTCGACGGCTTTCTCGGCGTCTCCGTCGCACTCGACAAGGGCTTTTTTGCAGTCCATCATTCCGCACCCCGTACGGGCGCGCAGTTCGCTGACAGCCGCAGCAGTAATGTTCATCGTTCGTCCTCCTTAAAGACTATTCGTCGCCGCCCTCGGCGGTCACTTCGCCGTAGGTCTCGGTCAGTTTTTCCTTCATGTCGAGAATAGAGGCGTCGCTCGCGGCAACGTCCTCCTCCGCGTTCACAGCGGCGGTCGACGCCACGGCGCCGTCGACACCGCCGCGGCCTTCGATCACAGCGCTGGCCATGAGGCCGGTGATCAGCTTGATGGCGCGGATGGCGTCGTCATTCCCCGGGATGGGATAGTCGATCATCTCGGGATCGCAGTTCGTGTCCACGATGGAGATCACGGGTATGTGGAGTTTGCGGGCCTCTAGAACCGCGATTTCTTCGCGGCGCGGGTCGATGACGAAAAGAGCGTCAGGCAGAGCGCGCATTTCTTTGATGCCGAGCAGGTACTTTTCCAGTTTGGCAAGCTCTTTCCGGAACAGCGAGATCTCTTTCTTGGTGTAGTTGCCCCAGTCGTTGTCGGCCTCGTGCTTCTGCAGTTCGGCCATGCGCTGCACGCGCTTGCGGATCGTTGTAAAGTTGGTCATCAGACCGCCGAGCCAGCGCTGATTGATGTAGAACTGACCGCAGCGCTGCGCTTCATCGCTGATGGTCTCCTGCGCCTGACGTTTCGTGCCCACGAACAGGATGCTGCCGCCTTCTTTCGCGACGGAACGGACAAAATCGTAGGCCTTCTCAAGCCCCTTGACAGTTTTCTGCAGATCGATGATGTACACGCCGTTGCGCTCCGTGAAGATGTAAGGTTTCATCTTCGGGTTCCAGCGGCGCGTCTGATGTCCGAAATGAACGCCGCACTCAAGGAGCTGTTTCATACTGATGACTGACATTTCAATTCCTCCCGGTTTTTCCTCCGGCGCACATCCGCGGGTTTCGGGACCCGTTCACAGGCACCGCCCTCGCCCTCGTGCGCTGTGTGATTTTGTAACCGTTTTATTATACCATAACTAACTTGCGGCGCAAGCCTGAACTTGAATGTGAAGTACATTTTCGGAACGTCCGAGGGATTGTTGATCTTGAAGGCGGGTACCGTATTCAGGAAAAGCTTCGAGCGGCCGCCCGCATCCACGGAAAGCGGGAACCATCAAGGTTCGGACGACGATCACATCTGTTTACCGGCCTCACGCGCCTTTTGCACCGCGTCGATAAACGTCTTCACTTGCTCCGACGGCCTTTTCGCGTATACAATCCCGTAGGGAATTTCATACTCCCATTCCATGGGCAGCGTCACGAGTGAAGGGTGAACTTCCTCCCATATATCCAAAGTCTCCATCAGGTAATTCATCCGCTCGCATTCGTTAAACGCCGATGTATCGTAGAAGTTTGAAACGTCCGCGATCCTGATTTGCGGATGATTTTCCGATATATCGTCACGCAACCGCTTCAATACGGGAGTGTCGCCGCTCCTCACGATCATGAGGGTCTCGCCGTCCAGATCGGGCCATCGGAGCCTCTTTTTCCTCGCGAGACGATGCTTCCTCGGCACGCCGACTCGGCACGGCAGCGTACCGATATGAAGGATGCTATGACGTCTCCTCCATTCCTCTGAATCACACGGCGTCACGATACAGTCGATCCGCTTCCCGAGTCCCGAAAGAACTGATTCCAGTCCGATGGGGTCGTCGTCGAACGGAACGATGCTGACCTGAAAGGGTGATGCCCCGCCGTCCATATCTTTCCAGAGATCAAGCAAGCGTTTACATGGGCGAAGGATCGACGTGCCCACGCGGATAACGTTGCGCTCAACATCGGCAAGTTGTCTGGCCTTTTTGACCGCCTCGTCGGCGAACTCGACCATCCGCTTCGCGTCCTTGTAGAGGGACTTTCCCGCGGCGGTCAGACGCGTTCCCTGATTGCCGCGTTCCAGAAGCTTCACCCCGACCATTCGCTCCAGCTTGTTCATCTGATTCATGACGGAAGCGGGCGTGGTGTAAAGCTCTCGTGCCGCTCTCAAAAAGCTGCCGCGCATGGCGACGGTAATGAATGTGATCAGTTCACGGTTGTACATTATTTGGTCCTCGTTTTTAGATTTTCTAAAAACCATTATAATTTATTAGTGGCTTTACGGTCAATAAAATATTCGTTAGGATACAGGCGCAAAAACAAAAGATTTGCGGACCGAGGTGAAATCGTGTGTCAATCTGCGGCGGAATGTCCGGTTCGGATTTCGGCGCGCCGACATCGACCGCGCGGGCTCTCGCTTCGTTACGGCGGAAAAGGGATACGTTTTTGAGGAGGTATGCGTAATGAACATGCATTTTCATTTTAACAATCCGACAAACCTGATCTTCGGTAGTGGATCGCTTGACGAACTTGGCAAACAGAAACTGCCAGGGAAGAAGGCGCTGTTACTGATTTCCAATGGAAAATCCACACGGCTCAACGGATCTCTCGACAGAGTTGCGGGTCTGCTGGCACGCTCGGGGGTTAAAACCGCCGTATTTGACAGAATCATGGAAAACCCCGTGGAAAGCGTGATCATGGAAGGCGCGGCTTACGCTCGGAACAACGACTGTGATTTTATCGTCGCGCTCGGCGGTGGAGCGGTGCTGGACGCTTCCAAAGCCATAGCCGCGATGGCGACAAATCCGGGGCGCCTCGGGGATTATGTCAACGGAGGCACGGGAAAGGGGAAAAGTCTGCCGAATCCCGTCCTTCCTATCGTCACGATCGCGACGTCTTCAGGGACGAGTTCCGAGATCAACTGCTGGGGAGTGGTGATCAAGCCCGATACACACGAAAAAATCGGTTTCGGTTATCCCGAATTGACGCCCGTCCTCGCCATCGTCGACCCTGAACTGATCACAACGGTTCCCCCGAAATACACGGCTTATCAGGGTTTTGACGCGTTGTTCCACAATACGGAAGTCGTGATGTCCAACGGCGTGAATATCTTCAGTGAAACGATAGCGCTCTCGGCGATCGAGAACATAGCGAAGTATCTGCCCCGCGCCGTCAGGAACGGAAACGACTTGGAAGCCCGCGAGCATGTGGCTTACGGAAGCACCGTCGCGGGTATGGCTATGCAGCTCACAAGCGCAATCTCGCAGCATTCCATGGAGCACGCGATGAGCGCATTCCATCCGAACCTGCCCCACGGAGCGGGGCTGATCATGATCTCCAGGGCTTTTGCAGAGTTCTTTATTGAAAGACACGCCTGCGACGGACAGTTTATCAAGATGGCGAAAGCCATGGGAATAGTCGACGCCGACAAGCCCGAAGATTTTATCGCCGCTCTGCTGCAGCTCCAGAAAGACTGCGGCGTCGACGGCCTGAGAATGAGCGATTACGGTTTTAAACCCGAAGAATCGACAGCGTTGGCCGTCAACGCAAGAGAAACCATGGGCAGCTTATACCTCGCGAATCCCTGCGAAATGTCCGACGAGGACTGCGCGGGAATTTTCGCCAAATCATACCGCTAAAGTAAAGACAGGAGGAAAAAGGCATGAAGAAAACAATCGTCGTAGTCGGGGCCGGAAAAGGACTTGGAAATGGAGTCGCTGAAAAGTTCGGTAAGAGCGGTTTCCGCGTGATCCTCATGGCGAGAAGCGAGGAACGCTTGAAGAAGTACGCGGCGGATCTTGCCGCTCACGGCATCGAAACGCATACGCAGACAGCGGATGTCGCCGACTTTGACGCTTTCGCGCGGACTTTCGGAAAAATTGTGGAGACATACGGCACACCCGATGTGCTGTTCTATAACGTAGGCGTTACCGTCGCGGACGCGGAGACAGAGATCAACGCGCGCACGCTGATACAGCGGTATGCCGTGGATGTCGTCGGCGCTTATAACTGTATCGGCCTGCTTGACACGGAGGAATTCGCCGCGAAAAACGGGGCAATCCTGATCACCGGAGGTGGACTTGCTATCCGGCCTTATGCCGGCTATCTGCCGCTTTCCATGGATAAGGCGGCGCTGAGAGCCATGATACAGGCACTCTCTCCTGTCCTGAAAGAAAAAGGCGTTTTCATCGGCACTGTTCAGGTAACGGGAACCATCGGTTCAGATGATTTTTACGCTCCAGCGACGATCGCTGAAGAGTTCTGGAAACTTTATGCGGAACGGAAAACATCGGAGATAATCCACTGAACGGCGTTAAAAGAGAACCGTCCCTGCGCGACAGCCTCCGAATTTTCAGCGCCGACATAAAACTCTAAGTGTCCGGCGCACATGCGTCTAAGCATGTCCCGACGCGGAACATGAGCTCACGGACAAAGGGAAGGAGAAAGATGGAGTACGTCACTTTAAATAACGATGTGAAAATGCCTATTTTGGGATACGGCACCTATCAGACGCCTTCGCGCATCGCCGAGAAGTGCGTTTCTGATGCTTTGAAAGCCGGTTACCGTTCAATCGACACGGCGCAGTGTTACGGAAATGAACGCGAAGTCGGTCTGGCATGTCGAAAATCGGGAATACCGCGCTCAGAAATCTTCATCACAACAAAGCTGTGGGCCTGCTTCGGCTATCGTGACACGCTCCGTTCCATCGACGAATCTCTATTGAGGATCGGCATGGATTACATCGACCTGCTTTTGATCCACGAACCGACCGGCGACGTGCACGAGATTTACAGAGCGATGGAAACAGCCTGCCGCGGCGGAAAGGTGAGAGCGATCGGAGTCTCCAATTTCCTTGAGGAACGGTATATTGACTTGGCAGAACATTGTACGATTGTCCCCGCGGTCAATCAGGTGGAAACTCATGTGTTTCGTCAGCAGAAAAAGCTGCGTCAGATCGAACGTCGGTTCGGCACAAAACACGAAAGCTGGTCGCCGCTGGCTTGCGGAGAAAACGGAATCTTCAGGAACGCCACTCTCTTGAAAATTGCGGGAAACCGCGGAAAATCCGTGGCGCAGGTCGCTCTGAGGTTTTTGTCGCAGCAGAAGATCATCGCGATCCCGAAATCCGTTCGTATCGAGCGGATGAAAGAGAACCTCGCCTCTTTGGATTTTGACTTGGCCCCGGAAGAGATAACGGAGATTGAACGTCTCGAGATCGGACGAAGTCTGTTCGGCTGGTGGTAAGCACGTCAAGCGCAGGTCCCTCTTTTGACAAAATTGAGAGACTCTCCAGAGAAAACGCCGAAAAACGCGGTCTTTCATCTCAGTCCTAAGAAGTTCCAGAATTCGAAGGCGTCAAAGGCAAGCGCCGGATTCGGAACGGAAACACGAGAAGCGTGACGCGTATTTTTTATGAAAATTCCACTTGACTTAGAGCGCACTTCATGTGATAAAGTAAAAAAAGTTTATCACGGCCGGAACGGCAAAGGAGCAGCTCATGGAGTACAGAACGCTTGGACGCACGGGCATACGCGTCAGCGCCATCGGTTTGGGATGCGAAGGGTTCACGGGAAAATCGGCCGAGACTGTCGTGCAGGATATTGATCTGGCGCAGTCGCTCGGGATCAATTTTATTGACTGTTATTCTCCCGACCCGGAACTTCGCTCAAACCTCGGTTACGCTCTCAAGGAGCGCCGTGACAGGATTATCGTCCAAGGACATCTCTGCACGTCTTGGGAGAACGGTCAGTATGTGCGTACGCGCGACCTGTCAAAGACAAAACGGAGCTTCGACGATCTCTTGAAACGTCTGAAAACGGATTTCATCGACGTCGGAATGATCCATTACATCGACGGCGAGGAAGATTTCCACACTGTGTTCGAGGGCGAGATCATCAAATACGCTCAGGAACTCAAGGATGCGGGAAAAATCCGCTCCATAGGCCTCAGCAGTCACAATCCTCGGGTATCCGCCATGGCCGTGCGAAGCGGTCTTGTGGACGTGCTGATGTTCTCGGTCAATCCGTGTTACGATCTCCAACCCGCGGGCGAAGACGTCGAGCAGCTGTGGGCGAACGAGAACTACGCTAAACCGCTCACGAACATGGACAGCGAACGGGAAGAACTGTATGAGCTTTGCGAACGCGGCGGCGTAGGCATAGACGTCATGAAGGCTTTCGGGGGCGGAGACTTGCTCAGCGAGACGGACTCGCCGTTCGGAAAGGCGTTTACGCCCGTTCAGTGCATCGAGTACGCGCTGACGCGCCCTGCAGTCGCTTCCGTCATGGCGGGGTGCCGCACGCGCGATCAGATCACAGCGGCGGCCGCTTGGTGCGACTCGCCGGTCGGGGAACGCGATTACACACAGGTGATGCGCGGACTCGACCTGTTCACGTGGAACGGTCACTGCATGTACTGCGGGCATTGCGCGCCATGTCCGGCGGGAATCAGCGTCGCCTCAGTCACAAAATATTATAACCTCGCCCGAAACCGCGGGGATGTCCCTGAGACTGTGCGCGATCATTACCTTTCACTCCCCCGCCATGCGTCGGATTGTATCGCGTGCGGCGCGTGCGAGCCGCGCTGTCCGTTCGGCGTCGGGATCAGAGAGAACATGCGCGCTGCCGCAAAACTCTTCGGTCTGTAGAGAAATGCGGATGACGCTGCCCGCTTTTTGTGATTGAGAGAATACAAATGCTTATCGCTGAGGTCTCAGAGAAATATGATATTTCTCGCGATACGTTACGCTATTACGAACGCATCGGCTTACTCCCTGAAATCGCCAGGGACAAAAACGGCGTGCGCAATTACTCT
The DNA here is from genome assembly GCA_964520485.1 of uncultured Synergistaceae bacterium. Taxonomy (GTDB): domain Bacteria; phylum Synergistota; class Synergistia; order Synergistales; family Dethiosulfovibrionaceae; genus Pyramidobacter. The sequence continues at coordinate 43,543 of CAZFNC010000002.1, forward strand.
GAAAGCGACTGCGGCTGGATAGAGTTCATCAAGTGCATGAGGAAGTCGGGACTGCCCGTCAAGATTCTGATTCAATACGTTCAGCTGTCACGTCAGGGCGAGTCTACAATCGACCGACGCAAGTCGCTTCTCCTCGAACAGAAGAATCTGCTCGAGGAGAAGATCAGGGAATTGAACGTCTCGCTTGAGAAGCTCAATTACAAGATCGATAACTACGACAGGATTTTCCGTTCTTCACGGTGCACAAATAAACTGTGAAACATCTTACCGTCTCAGACACAAAAAGAGAGTCGACCGCTTCCGGCGGGCGACTCTCTTTTTTGCATGCCTTTGGCGCGCGAATTATTTGGCCTTGCTCAGATCGCCCACCCGCATGAACAGGTTCCCGCAGAGCGCAAGCAGAGCAAGCCTGTTGGCGCGAACGGCGGGATCTTCGTCCATGACCATGACGTCGTTGAAAAAGTCGCTCACTGACGGCGAAAGCTGCGCCAAAACGTTCATCAGACCGTTCCAGTCCTGTTTCTTCATCGCAGCTTCAACGGGAGACGCGGCGCCGCTCACGGCGTTAAAGAGCGCGCTCTCGGCGTCCTTGAGGAAGAGTTCGGGAACGACAGACGAGCCCACGTTTTTTTCCTTGGCAAGGATGTTCTTGACGCGCACAGCGGAGTTGACGAGACTCGTGAACCAGTTTTCCTTTCTGACGTCGGCAAAAGCCTGAAGCAGGCGGAACGTTTGAAGTGGACGGCTGCCCGTGACGGAAAGCGCAAGTTCGACCAGGTCGTGCGGGAAGTTCTTCTCCTTCAGCTGAATCTGCGTGCGCTGTCGAATAAAGTCAAGGAGCGACTTCAGCGAGTCATCTCCCACTTCAAGTTTCTCTGTGACGTACGTGAGCAGTTCAGCCAGATCCAGGTCGAGTTTCAGCCCCCAGGCGATCTCGTTGATACAGCGGATCGCGCGTCGAAGCCCGTACGGATCCTGGGAACCTGTCGCCTGGAACCCCAGTTTGTACGCGCCTACCATGTTAAAAGCACGTTCGGAGATACCGACAATCGCGCCGATGACGTCTGAAGGCAGAGCGTTTCCCGCGGCCGTCGGCATGTACTGTTCTTCAAGCGCCAGGGCAACGCGGGGATCCTCGCCGTTTTTGAGGGCGTACTCCTTGCCCATGGTTCCCTGAAGCTCTGAGAACTCGCCGACCATCCCCGTCACGAGATCCGTCTTAGACAACAGCGCCGCCCGCTCAACGAGTTTCACCTCGTCGGTCAGGTCGAGGAGCTCGCAGATCTTGCGGCAGATGTCCACCATCATCATCGTCTTGTCGTAGACGGAGCCAAGCTTTTCCTGATACACAACGTCTTTCAGGTCATTGACGCGGGCATGAAGAGGCCTTTTGAGGTCCTCCTGCCAGAAGAAGACGGCATCCTCAAGGCGCGCGCGAAGGACACGTTCGTTCCCCTCGCGCACCAGATCGACGCTGGGAACGAGATTGTTGTTCACGCCGACAAAGCACGGCATCAGCTTGCCCGACTGGTCGTACACGGCAAAATATTTCTGATTGTCCTTCATCGAAGTCGTGAGAACTTTCGCCGGCAGCTCCAGGTATTTTCTGTCAAACGACCCGTAGAAAGGAAATGGATACTCGACAAGATACAGATTCTCGCGGACAAGTTCTGGATCAAGTTCGACAACGCCGTCAAGTTGTTTCTCTATGCTGGCGATCGCCGAGCGCATCTTCTCCTCGCGCTTGTTCTGATGGACGATGACGTTGTTGTCGTACAGCGCGGAGAGATATTCTTCGCTCGTCCTGACGACGATCTCCCGCTTGCCCATGAAACGGTGCCCGTTGCTGACACGTCCGCTCTTGAGCCCTCCGAGTTCAAATTCGACGACGTCCGCGCCGAACAGACACAGCAGCCAGCGGACAGGACGCGCAAAGCGGAAACCACTGTCGATCCAGTACATGTTTTTGGGGAAAACTAGTCTTGTGATGATGCGTTTCATCATCCCCGGAAGCAATTCGGCGGCGGCCTTGCCTTTGTGGTTGATCACGGCAAAAGCGTAATCGACGCCGTTGACGCTCTTGCTGACCAGATTCTCGACAGCGACCCCCTTGCCCTTCGCGAAACCAGCGGCCGCGCGGGTGGGATTCCCCATACCATCAAAGGCCGCTTTCCACGAAGGCCCCTTGTACTCTTCGCTCAGATCGTCCTGAGTTTCGGCCACAGAGTGCACGTACAGAACCAGACGCCTCGGCGTTCCCAAGACTTCGACACGTCCGTGATGAAGGCGCTGTCCGTCGAACTCTTCCCGCGCGTACTGCTCAACGTCACTCAGCGCCTGCGGCATAAAGCGGGCCGGTATTTCTTCCGTGCCGATCTCAAGTATAAGATCTCGTTCCATCTTTCCCGTCCCCCTTAAAATTTATTCATGAGCGGATAGCCCATGTCCTTGCGCTGCTGGGCGTACGCCGCGCAGCACCGCGACGCGATCGAGCGTATGCGCGAAACATAACCGGTGCGCTGGGTGACGCTGATCGCCCCGCGGGCGTCGAGAAGGTTGAAAAGCTGCGAGCATTTTAGCACACAGTCCCACGCGGGCATCACGAGTCCCTGCTCCGCCAAGCGAGAGCTTTCCTTTTCGTACAGCGAAAAAACTTCCGAAAGCATGGCGACGTCGGCCTCCTCGAAATTGTAAATCGAGTTTTCAACCTCGCCCTGATGGTGTACGTTGCCGTAGGTCACGGTGTCGTTCCATTTAAGGTCGAAGACGTTGTCTACTTTCTGGACAAACATGGCGATACGCTCGATACCATACGTTATTTCAGCGGGAACGGCTTCCATATCGATGCCTCCGACCTGCTGGAAATACGTGAACTGGGTCACTTCCATGCCGTCAAGCCAGACTTCCCAGCCCAGCCCCCACGCCCCGATGGCCGCCGACTCCCAATCGTCCTCGACGAAACGGATATCGTGCTCGGCGGGATCGATCCCCAAGGCGGCAAGGCTTTTGATGTAGAGCATCTGAATATCGGCCGGGGCGGGCTTCATGATCACCTGATACTGGTAATAGTGCTGGAGCCGGTTGGGATTGTCGCCGTATCTGCCGTCGGCGGGGCGACGCGACGGCTGAACGTAGGCGACGTTCCACGGTTCGGGGCCGATGACGCGAAGGGCCGTGGCCGGATGCATCGTCCCCGCCCCGACCTCGATGTCATACGGCTGCTGGATGACACACCCCTGATCGGCCCAGTACCGATGCAGCTTCAGTATGATGTCCTGAAAATTCATGACGTTCAAACCTCCCTTAAACTATCTGTTTTCTTCAAGATTTTTCACAAAGAAACGCTGAAGTTCACGCGCCTGCCGCAGCATTTCCTCGTTCCTTACCTGCGGAACAAAACTTTTAGACATGGCGTAAGCGGCAAATTCGTCAAAGCGCAAAGTTCCAAGGCCATGGGCGCAGGATTTACACACAAAAGCACCGTCAAGCCAAGCGCCCTCGCCCCTCAAAGGAACTCCGCAACTGCCGCAGCGTCCGAAATCGGGCGCGATCCCCCAGTCGAGAAGCCAGCGCCACAGAAAACGAGCGTGAACCGCATCGGGCTCAACGCCCTTTTCGAGAGCCTTCATTGCCCAGTACAGGAGCGCAAGCAGCGTATCGTAGGGATATCCCGGGATCAGAAAACGTTCCAGCATTCCGGCCCAGCGGACAGACATGACGACAGCCCCGGGGCGTTTTCGCAGAGACCAGAAATCGTCCGTTACATCGACTTCGCGCAGGTAGGTGCGCCGCTTTTTTGATTGATAGAGATGATAACGTCCCCAGACGAAGGGTTCCAGCGCGCCGCCGAAACGCAACGAGCCTTTTGAGGCGCCCGGCACGTAACACCACGTCGTGCCGCTGCTTTTCAGGAAGAGGAGCGCGGCCATGTTCCCCTCCATGTAATTTCCTCTTTTGAGCACGACGCCCGAACGGTCGATAAAACGTTGCGTCACGGTTTCGGGAACGTCTACATGTACCCCAATTTTTTGAGTTCGTTCTCCGAGTCTCTCCATCCCTTGTTGACCTTTACCCAGAGTTCCAGAAACACCTTGTGTCCCGTCTGTCCTTCGATGCTCTTCCGCGCTTCGACGCCGATGGCTTTCACCTTCTCGCCTTTTCTGCCGAGAATGATCGCCTTCTGCCCTTCGCGCTCGACATACACAGTGGCGCGTATCAGCAAATCCTTCCGTTCGGGATATTCATCGGGGGACTTATATTCGTCGATCTCGACAGCGACGCTGTGCGGCACCTCTTCCTCCGTCATCGAGATGACTTTCTTGCGGATCGTCTCCCCTGCGATAAAACGTTCAGACCGGTCCGTCAGCATGTCGGGAGGGTACATCGGGGGGCTTTCGGGCAGGAATTTTTCAAGCACGGAGAGAAGGAGCTCCACGTTAGTCCCGTCCCTTGCGGAAACGGGCACCGCGTCGGCAAGCCTGACTGCTTTTGAAAAAGAGTCGATCAACGGCAATATCTTGGATCGCGACAAGGGAAGGTCGACTTTGTTGACGACAAGGATCACCGGAGTTTTTGGACATTCGGCAAGAAGTTTGATAATCTGTCTGTTTTCCCTTCCGTCCGGTCGGTCGTCGATCGTGACGACGTAAAGAACAGCATCCGCCGTTTCAATTTCAGATGTCGCGCGCCTGACGAGCTGCTCACCAAGCCTGTTGCGCGGTCTGTGAATCCCCGGCGTGTCAAAAAAGAGGATCTGCGACGACTCCGAATTATAGACTCCAAGAATAGAGTCCCTTGTCGTCTGAGGCTTTGAGGAGACGATAGAGAGATTATAGCCGATCACCCTGTTCAGCAGCGAAGACTTGCCGACGTTCGGTCGGCCGATCACCGCGACGGTACCGGAACGAAAGACTTTACCCATGGCCGGGGTTACCGCCTTTCTTCACGAGCACCTCCGCTATCCTGTGCCCGTCCATCTTAGAAACGACAAACGTCCATCCGTCAACCGTCACGGACTGACCTTCCGCAGGAAAATTGCCGAAACTGTCGAGAAGAAAACCAGCGAGCGAATCAACGTTGTCGTTTTCAAACGCGCTTCCCAGCCCCTCGTTCATATCTTCAAGCGAAACGGAAGCGAGAACCTTGAAAGAACCGTCGGGCAACTTCGTGACGGGCTGATCTTCCGCGTCGTATTCGTCCTGGATTTCGCCCACGATCTCCTCAAGCAGATCCTCCATCGTGATCAGCCCGGCTGTGCCGCCGTATTCGTCGATCACAAGCGCCATATGCATGCGCTGTTTCCGCATGAGTTTGAACAGTTGCGGCACGAACATGGTCTCGGGAACAAAAAGCGGCTGACGCATGACTTCTGTCACACGACTGTCCTTCTCGCCGCGGCTGAAAGCGATGAGAAGGTCCTTGACCAGCACGATGCCGTCAATGTGGTCCGGCGTCTCCGTGTACACAGGCACACGGGAATCGCCCATGTCCTGAATGTACCGCAGCGCGTCGCCGACCGTCCTGTCGGAATCAATCAAACGCATCCGAGTGCGAGGCACCATGATCTCAGAGACGCGGATCTCGTCGAAAGCGATTACGCTGTCGATCATCTGCCGCTCGTCCTCTTCGAGCGCACCGGACGCTTCGCCTATTTTAACGACCTGTTCTATCTCAGCGCGGGTAACGCTGGAATCCCTCAAGGAAAAATCGATGCCGGTCACGCGGCTCAGGAGCGAGGATATCCCTGTCATAGACATCGTCAGCGGAGTGAAGACGACACAGCAGAACCGGAGCAGCGGGATGGCGGCGAGAAGAAACATGTCCCCCCTGGCCATCGCCAGACACTTCGGCATGACCTCGCCGAAAAGGATAATCAGAACGCTCATGACGGCAACTGAGACCATGACGCCGTGCTTCTGAAACAGCTCGGTTGAAATGGCAACCGCCACGGCGCTTGCGGCGACGTTCACGAGATTGTTCCCCACGAGGATGGCGGGGATGATCTCAGACTTTTTTCGGAAAGCCCAGTCAATCCAGCTTTGAAAAAAAGGATACTCGCCGGCGATCACCTGCATTTTCGCCTTGCTCGCGGCCGTGAGCGCCATCTCCGCAGCGCTGAAAAAGGCTGAAAAAAACAGAAGCAGAACGATAAGAACGGTTAATTGTGGCACTGTCTCCAATAATATACCCCATTTCACACAGCGGAAACGACCAGACGAAAGAAACCGCGATTCAACTTCATGTCACAAGGGAAAACGCAGCGCGCGGCTTCAGAGAAAAAACGCCTAGCCAAGTCCCTTATAAACGACGCGGGAAAAGCGAGAAAAGACGCCCCCAGCGGGAAGGCTTATCGTTAAAAACTCACGCGGAGGACGAGTTCCGCTTCTCTTGCGCGGTTATTTTATCGGCGGCGCCTGAAAGTTCAGACGTCCTGCGCGTGAACAAAACCTCGTTGACGCGGTGCGGCGCGGCGTCGAGAACCTTTACGGTCCAGTCGCCGTCCGAGCAGACGTCGCCTTTTTTCGGAAAACCGTTGAACTTGTCGAGCACATAGCCGCCCACAGAGTCGACATCGTCGCATTTGAAATCGTAGCCAGCGGCAGCGGACAGGTCCTCGAGCGGCTCGGAACAACGCACGCGGAACTTTCCCGGAGCGAGCTGCGTAATTCCGGCGGATTCTTCATCGTATTCGTCCCTGATGTCCCCGACGATCTCCTCCAGAAGATCCTCGATCGTGACAATCCCAGCGGTGCCTCCGTATTCGTCCACGACGACGGCGAAGTGGATACGCTCGGAGCGCATTCGCTTGAAGAGTTCCCCGACGTACATCGTCTCCGGCACAAAAAGGGGTTCTCTCATGATGTCGCGCAGAAGTGAGTTTTTGCCGCCGTCTCTCAAATAAGGTATCAGGTCTTTCAGGTACACGACGCCGACGATCTCGTCAGGCGTCACGTGATAGATGGGAATTCGAGAATGTTCCCACTCGGGTATCTTCAAAAGGAGCTCGTCCAAAGTCTGCGTATCCTCAAGCGCGTCCATGTTGACCCGAGGCATCATGATCTCGCCGACGCGCAACTCGTCGAAGGAGATGACGCCGTCGATCATCCTCCGTTCCTCTGCCTCAAGTTCACCGGACTCCTCGCCGCTTTTGACGAGCTGTTCGATCTCATCGCGCGTCACGATCGAACTTTCCAAAACCATTTTCACGTGAAACAGCCCGCTGAATGCGAGAACGACCTTTTCCAAAGCGTGCGTCAGAGGCCGCAGGATCACGTAAAGCCCTTTTAAGGCAGGGAGAAAGAAAGGGAACGTTCTCTCTCCCATCGCCATGCCGAGGCACTTGGGCAGATAGTCGGCGCAGACGACAACGACGACCGTCATGACTGCCGTTGCCCAGACGATCCCTTGACGACCGAACTCTTGTGTCGCCCACGCGGAAGCGAACGACGACGCCATGACGGAGAACAGGTTGTGGGAGATCAGGATGGTGATGACGGCCTTTTGACGTTCGGCGATTTCCCATTCAACGAGTCCCTCCAGCCCGCGGGCATTTTCCACGTATGCCCGGGCCCGCGCCACGCCCACCGAGGATATGGACGTCTCGCCGAGACTCAGACAGGCGCAGAGAAACACGCAAAAACCGATTGAAGTCAGATAAAAGACAGAATTTGCCATCGGAAAATTCCCCTAACCCGTCGCTTTGTCTTCAGACACGCGGGCAAGAAAGCGGTCGCGAAAGCGTTCCTGCACCCTCCACATGACAGCCTGACGCTCCGGCGTGTCGTGATCCCAGGCGAGAAGATGAAGCATCCCGTGGAAAAACACGAGCGCCGCCTCGGACAGAACAGGAATGTCGTGTTCCGCCGCGTTTTTGGCGATCACGTCTGGGCAGAGAAAGACTTCCCCCAAAAGAAGAGGAACCGGCATCGGTTCCGGGATGAAACGGCCATCCCGCTCGAAGAGAGAAAAGGTCAGGACATCCGTGGGCTCGTCTGTCTGCCGGTACTCGTCGTTGAGCTGAGCCATATGATCGAGGGTCAGAAACCGGACGGAAATCTGAATGACGGCGTGACAGCGCCATTGCGGCCATACTTCGTCATAGAGCTCGGCCGTCAGTTCCTCGAGGATTCCTCGGCGATTGTCCGAAAAAGCGGGGACGGCGGCGTCGGACGAAAAATCTAAGCGGATTTTTGGCGTCCGTTTCCGCGCAGCCTTCAATTTATAACGCGAAAGAGGATTATTTTTCATCGTCCTGCCGCGAATTCTCTTCCTGCTGCGACTCCGCAGCCTTCAGGGGCTTGATGTTGCGCGTGTGATACATCGAGCGCAGAGTCGCCACAAACGATTCTTTGATCTCTGTAATTTCCTTGAGCGTGAAAGGAGCTCGATCCATCTGGCCGGCGTTCACCTTTGAAGCGACCACGTCATCAACCAGTCGGGCGATGTCGTTCACGTTCCTGAGCGTGCTGCTTACCGCGCGGCTTGCCGCTTCGGTCGAATCCGCAAGCATCAAAAGGCCAGTCTCCTTGCTCTGCGGGCGCGGGCCGGAGTAGCGGAACTGACTTTCGTTCACGTTCAACCCCGACTGCATGGCCTTTTTATAAAAATAGGTCAAACTGGTCGTGCCATGATGCTCCGAGATAAAACTTCTGATTCGCAGCGGCAGATTGTGCCTGGCGGCCAACTCAAGGCCGTCTTTGACGTGAGAGATGATCAACATGGCCGACATGGCCGGCGAGAGACTGTCGTGCGGATTATCCCCCGAAAACTGGTTTTCGACGAAATACTGAGGGCGTTTCAGCTTGCCTATGTCATGATAACAGGCGCCGGCCCGCATCAGCACAGGATTGAGCCCGATCACCTCCGCCGCGGCTTCCGCCAGATTCCCCACCATCTGGCAGTGGTGATATGTCCCCGGAGCTTCAAGCTGAAGACGTTTCAGCAACGGCTGAGAAACCTGGGTCAGCTCCGCGAGCAGCAGAGGCGAAACGATGTCAAAACCCCATTCGAGCACGGGAAGAGCCGCCAACACGGCAAGGTTAAAAAACACGCTGAGCGCAATCATGTTCCTCAGTTCGGTTCTGACGATGACTCCCAAGAGCCCCCACTGAATGGCCAACGTGACGCACATCATGATGACACCGAGTGCGAACACCTGCCCCCACACGGCGGAACGGGAATAATTTTTCCTGAAGATGAAAAGCCCCAGCGGCGTTGCGAGACACCCCGAGATGACGTTGACAGAAAAACAGGTCATATCGCCGCCGCCCGCCAAAAGCGACGCGCTCAGGGTGACCACGATCGATGTGCTGAACGCGGACATGTCGGACAAAGTCAGGTAGGCGATGGCAATCACAGGGAAAATCCCCAGCCCGTTGACGCGCAACGCCACAGCGCAACCCTGCAAAAGCCAGCCCAACACGAGGAGGAAACAGGGATAGATCCATCCGCCCGACTCGGACGTGACGGACGGATCGCTTTGAGCGGTGTTTCTCAGCCAGAGGACGCTGATGAGAGCGACAAAGAGCGCAAACAGCGAGCGGGCCACAGGGAAAAAGTTCTCGGCGTATCCCTGTCTTCTCAAAGCCACGGCGATGTACGGGGTTATGACGCCGCCTTTTTCAACGATCAAGGTTCCCCGCGGCGAAAAGGTCTTCATCGGCTGGATGTCGGTCGACACGAAAGTTTTCATGCGCTCGGTCAGCTGAGCATCAACCTGCGTTTCGCTTTTGAGGAGAAAGGAAACGATCTGGAAAATGATGTTTCCCGTCGCGGAGTCCTCCGCGCGACCGCTTTCCCATTTCTGTATGACGTCCCAGATAAAACGGTTTTTTTCATCGGCGTTCATGCGCGGGTTTTCCTGAAAACCGTCGTAGATCTGACTGACCGTCGTCACGATCTGCTCCCTGTGGTCAAGCGTCATTTCGTCCAGCAAAACGCGGAGTTCTTCGGGCAGAAGGGAGTCGCGGAGCGGGTCGTTCAGGAGAATATTACATTCGTCGGCAAAGCTCAGGGGACTTTTGATGTCGCCGTCGACGAGCACCCCGACGACACGGCTGCTCGCGTAACCGCGAATCTTCTCGGTCATCTCGGTATTTTCAATGATATCGTCTATCTGCGCGTAAAAGTTACGCGAAGCTTTCTCTCCCTCGGTAAAAAAGGCGGCTCCGTCGACAAATCTCCAACGCAGCTGGATGACGGCGGCGGCAGACACCAGCGCGAACAGGCTGAAAAGAACCGTTTTTATGCGGTAACCGAGAATGACGAGGCGCAAAACCCTGAAATAGTGACGGAGTTTCTTTCGTAGTTGAGTGAACATAGCTTCACCTCAGCACTTCACGTGAGTTTTCTCATATTTCTCATACGCCGCGACGACGCGCTGTACGATCTCATGCCGGACAACGTCCTCGTTGTGAAGGTGGATAAATGAAATGCCGTCGATATCTTTCAATATATCCTGCACGACCATCAGTCCGGACGCGCGTCCGTTCGGCAGATCGACCTGCGTCAGATCGCCCGTGATCACAGCCCTCGAGCCGAAACCGAGGCGCGTGATGAACATCTTCATCTGTTCGGGTGTCGTGTTCTGCGCTTCGTCGAGGATGATAAAGCTGTCGTTCAGCGTACGCCCGCGCATGTACGCAAGCGGCGCGACCTCGATGACGTTTTTTTCCACGTAATGACTGAACTTTTCAGGCGAAAGAAGCTCATAAAAAGCGTCGTAGAGCGGACGCAGGTAAGGTTCAATCTTTTCGCGGAGATCGCCGGGAAGAAAACCGAGGCTCTCTCCGGCCTCGACGGCGGGACGGACGAGGACCACCCTGCTCACACCGCCGTTTTTAAGCTGCCTGACGGCCTCGCACACGGCTAGATATGTTTTTCCTGTTCCGGCAGGTCCGATGCCGAAGATAATCGTGTCCTCGTTCATGGCCCTGACGTACGCGCGCTGACGGGCCGTGCGCGCGCGCACAGGCTTGCCGCGGAACGTGAGGCAGATCAGATCCGAAAAGAGCTCGCCCAAGTCCACCGTGCCTCTTTTCCGCAGCGTGTCCAGCGCGTAACGCAGGTCGCGAGCGCTCAGCGTCCGCCCGTCTTTCACCGCGTCCCTGATCTGTTCAAGCAGAATGACGGCTTTCTGGACGTCGTCTTCCGTTCCTCCCGAAACGGCAATCGTATCGCCTCGGCGGACTAGTTCAACGCCAAGTTGTCTTTCGATCTGCGTCAGGTTCTGGTCCTCGAATCCGCAGACGCTCAGAAGTATCTGAGGATCGGGACACGTCACGTTCAATTTAAAATATTCGTTTATTTCGATTCCTCCCCGTCGTCGGAACATGTCGCTCATCGTGACAATATACCGCAAGGAGGGGCGGATCATTCCGTCCCTCCCTTTATTTTATACCAATTTGAGCAAGAATGAAATGTGCATACGCTTAAATTTACACCGGATAGGCCGATTCGTCAACAAAATCCTGCATCCCGACGTCGCACTTGTTGACTCGCGAATACTTCTTCATAAGAAAGTCCTTCGCCACGGCGGGGAAAAGCACATAAGTCAGCACGTCTTCGGGCTGCGTCATCCACGGTTTGATTTCCTTAGCCGCCTTTTCAAGTTCGGGCTCGATCAAATCGGCGGGGCGGCAGGTGACGGGCTCGTCCTTGCCGAGGATTTTCTTCCTGATCTCTTCGTTCATGGGCGCAGGCGGTTGGCCGTACATACCCTTGAAGAGGTTGTAGACTTCCTTGGGAACGATCTTCCAGCGCCCTGCGAGAACATTAAGCGTCGCCTGCGTACCGACGATCTGGCTGCTGGGCGTGACCAGTGGCGGATAGCCCATGGCTTCACGCACATAGGGCACTTCCTCGAGAACCTTCTCAAGCTTGTCGAGCTGCCCCGCCTCCTTGAGCTGATTGACGAGGTTAGAATACATTCCGCCGGGGACCTGGGCAAGAAGAATGTCGGTGTTCGCGCCGATGAGCTTGACGAATATCTTGTCGTAACGTGAACGGACTTCCTTGAAATGCGCAGCGACGGGCGACATCTTGCGGATGTCGAGTCCCGTATCCCACGGACCGCCAGCGAGCGCCGCCACAAACGTCTCCGTGCAGGGCTGGCTCGTCCCCTGGGAGAACGGCGACAGCGCGCAGTCCACGATATCGGCGCCCGCAGCGATGCCCGCGTAGTAGGCAAGTCCGGCGAGACCGCAGGTATAATGCGAGTGAATCTCCACGGGCAGAGACGTCGCCGTCTTGATACCCTTAACAAGCTGCGTCGAGGCCGTCGGCGTCAAAAGGCCGGCCATGTCCTTGATGCAGATGGAGTCCGCGCCGAGATCCTTCATCTCGGAAGCGAGCTTGACGAAAGCTTCTACCGTGTGAACGGGCGACGTCGTGTAGGCGATACACAGCTGCAGATGCGCTCCTTCCGCCTTCGTCTGCGCCGCCGTGACCTCAACGTTGCGTAGGTCGTTCAGGGCGTCAAAGATACGGATGACGTCGATGCCGTTGCCGACGGCGCGCTTGACAAACTCGCGCGCCGTGTCGTCGGCATAGTGACGGTAACCGACAAGGTTCTGGCCGCGCAGAAGCATCTGGAGTTTCGTCTTTTTAAAGTGCTTTTTCAGGATCCTCAGACGCTCCCATGGATCTTCGTTCAGGAAACGCATGCAGGAGTCGAACGTCGCGCCGCCCCAGACTTCCACGGCATTGTAACCGATTTCGTCCATCTGGTCGAGGACGGGGAGCATGTCTCCTATCGTCATGCGCGTGGCCATCAGAGACTGGTGCGCATCGCGAAGGATCGTCTCGGTAATACCGATCTTTCTGGGGAGCGGCGCGGGCTCGGGCGTGGGCTTGGGCGCCGCGTCCGGAGCGGACGGAGCAGCTTTAACCTCAACTGTCGGCTTCGCTGCGACGGGAACCGGATTCTTCCTGTTTGGCATTTTATGACCTCCTTAGAGTTATTTTTGGACTTCTCATTCTCATTTAAACCCATTATATCATATCACAGGCTTGCTTTTTTTGCCTGACTCCAAAAACGCTCCATATCTTCGAGAGAAAAATTTTTCCAGTCGCCGCCGTCCTCTTCAACCTTGCGCTCGATGAACCTGAACCGGCGCTCAAACTTGGCGTTGGTCCTTGAGACAGCGTCGTTAGGATCGATTCCCAGTCGCCGTGCCAAGTTGACGGCGGCGAAAATCAGGTCGCCGATTTCGTCCGCCAGTTCTTCTCGGTCGCCGCGACTCATCGCATCCTCGACCTCGCCGAGTTCCTCCCTGATTTTAGCGACGGCGGGCGTCTGATCGTCCTTTGGCCAGTCAAAACCCACCCCCGCCGCCTTTCCTTGGATGCGGAACGCTTTCAGAACAGGCGGCAGAGCGGGCGGCACGCCGGAAAGAACGGACAGATCAGCCTGATTGCCGTTCTGCTTTTCGCGGCGCTTGATCGTTTCCCAGTCTTCAAGGGCGTCTTCTGCGGTCAGACCGTCGACACCCGCGAAGATCCTGGGATGACGGCGAACCAGCTTATCGGAAATGCAGCGGCAGACGTCTTCAACAGTGAACAGACCTTCCTCCTCGCCGATCGTGCCGATGAAGACCACCTGCAGCATGAGGTCGCCGCACTCTTCGACAATGTGAGAGGTCCCTTGTCCGCCCGAAGAGGATTCGATCGCGTCGACAAGCTCATAGGCTTCTTCGACAATATGAGGACAAAGCGTTTTCATCGTCTGCCGCCGGTCCCACGGACAGCCTCCTGGAGCGCGCAGACGTTTCATGACCGACAAAAGCCTTGAGAACTCCTTAAAAGCGTTATCCACGATGTCTCCCCTTTCATACCGAAATCATGCGTGATGCGCATGAATTTTCGACAACCTGTCTGTCAACTGCCCACATACGGCGTTCAGCCCAGCCAGTCCACCTCTGCCCAGATACCCGTCGTTCTTTCTGATCCACCGCGGCGGGAGAAACATGTCGCCGCGCAGAGGACCTTTCAAGAGAATATGGGTAGGCGTTATCTCAATCCGCTCGATGCCGGCTTCCCCTCCTTCGCCGCGCAGGAGCGCGAGGCCGAGAAGTCCTTCCACCGGCTCGGGGAGCGATCCGTAACGGTCTTTCAGTTCCTCTCTCATGGCGCTGTATTCCGAAAAGGACAACGGGGACAGCAGCCGCCTGTACAGCCCTATCCTGAGGCTGTCTCGGGGCACGAACGACTCGGGAATGACCAGAGGAATGGAAATGTCAACCGCGACGGGTTTCTTTTCGACGCCGCGCAGCTGATCCACACGCTCTTTCAGCTTTTTCAAATAGAGTGCGTAACCTATCCTCTGCTTGAAACCGTGCTGCTCCGTGCCGAGAATTTCCCCCGCGCCGCGTATCTCAAGGTCCCTTTGCGCGATCTGATAACCGCCGCTTTGACTGCCGACCGATCCGAAAGCTTCCAATCGTTCGCGAGTTTTCGCGGGCGCGTCCTCTCCCCTGTAAAAGAACAGCGCGTACGCGTTCTCACTTCTGCGCCCTATCCTGCCTCGAATTTGGTGCATCTGCGCCAGACCGAGATATTTCACGTCGTCAACGATCAGCGTGTTTGCGCGGGGCACATCCAGACCGCTTTCGATGATCGTCGTACAGACGAGAATGTCTACTTTCCCGTCGTAAAAGGCGTTCATCACATTTTCAAGCTCCCGCTCTCCCATCTGGCCGTGCGCGTAAGCGACGCGGCTATCAGGAAATCTGTTCCCGACCTTGGCCGCCACCTCGTCGATGTCGTCGATACGGTTATGGAGATAATAAACCTGCCCGCCCCTCGACAGTTCCCTGAGAATCGCGTCACAGGCAAGAGAACTGTCCCAGGAGGACGTGACTGTGAAGACTTCGCCGCGACTGCGCGGCGGAGTCGCGATGACCGAGATGTCGCGAATCCCCCTCAGCGCCATGGAAAGACTCCGCGGAATCGGCGTCGCAGAAAGCGAAAGCACATCGATCCCGGGGTACCTTTCCTTCAGGTATTCCTTGTGACGGACACCCAGTCTGTGTTCCTCGTCGATAACGAGCAACCCCAGGTCTTTGAAACCGATGTCGTCCTGAAAAAGACGGTGCGTGCCGATGAGAATGTCAACTTCGCCGCTTTGGGCTCCCATGAGGATCTCCCGCTGGCGCTTTTTGGGAACCATCCGCGTCAACATCTCGACATTAACGGGAAGATCGCCAACGCGGGCCTTACATGTCCTGTAGTGCTGGAGCGCGAGAATCGTCGTCGGAGCGACGATGGCCGCCTGAGCGCCGTTTTCCACGGCCTTGATCGCCGCGCGGAGGACAACCTCGGTCTTACCGTAGCCGACGTCGCCGACGATCAGACGATCCATGGGCCAAGGACGCCGCATGTCGGCCTTGACGTCGGCGATCGCGCGCAACTGGTCGCGGGTCTCCTTA
This sequence comes from uncultured Synergistaceae bacterium, assembly GCA_964520485.1. Lineage (GTDB taxonomy): Bacteria > Synergistota > Synergistia > Synergistales > Dethiosulfovibrionaceae > Pyramidobacter. The sequence continues at coordinate 58,968 of CAZFNC010000002.1, forward strand.
TAGGGAAAAGTCTCCTCAAAACGCTTCAGCATCTCGCCGTCGGGCGCGAAAGCCCTGCCTGACGTCGTCTCCCTGACGGCGTAAAGGTTTAAAAGCCCCTGCGCCTCCGCTTCAATTCGTTCTTCCGCTTTTTTCCAAGCGGACCGCCAGCGCTTTGAACTCAAAGCGTCGGCTTCAGGCTCCCCTTCGCCGTTCCACGGCGTGAGACGGAACAGATCAGACGCGGGAATGATCAGCTTTTCATTGCCGGCAAAATGGAGGACGATCGTCTCAAATGTTTGACCGCCGAACTTTTCGGTTGAAATGCCCGCCATCTGACAGACGCCGTATTTTTCATGGACAACCCACTGGCCCGGTTGAATGCTTGACTCTAGGTCAAGAGGCATTCCCGAGTCAACTTCGTTCAAAGCCGTATCGTTGATCCCAAAGAGCTCGGCGTCGGAAATCCACGCCTCTTTCAGACCGAGAGAAACGATGCCGCCGCTGAGGCTGACGCCCTTATGGACCACGATCCCTTTCGGCAGGGCAGCCCCCGTGTGGCTGCGGCTTGTCACGTGAACCGTAAAGCCCGTCCTGATATACGACTCTATGCGGGCGCAGGCCGCGCGTAAATCGCCCCTGAAATAAGGCACGGCGGAATAGTCCAAAACAGCCTGAGCGACCCCCTCGCCGACACCACCGAGACGAATCCGCGGCAGGTGAGCGATGCCGAGCAGGAACTTTTCATACGCGTCAGGTTTCAGCTGTTTCCCCTCGGAAACAATGGCATTATACAGTTCGCAAAAGGAAATAAATGAATCCTCAAGCTTTTTCGGGCGTATAAAGACAGTCCTGAAATTCTCCCAGGATATTTTTTGAACCGCATCGTCCGCCAGAGCGGCGCTGCGGAGAGTATACTCGCGGAGCGTCTGAAAGCTTCGCTGGGAGCGCGGCTGAAAAAAACGGATCGAATCGACTTCCTCGTCGTAGAACTCAACGCGCACGGGAGCGTTTTCAGAAGGGTCATAAAAATCGACGATGCCGCCGTGAGACGAGAAGTCACCCGGCCGCCAGACCAGATCGCTTTTTCGATAACCGTTGTCCGCCAGCCAGTCGGTAAGCGCGTCCCTGCCGACCGGCCTGTGTACGGCGAGCACCAGCCCCGGCCTTCCGCACCGAAAAGGAGAGACGATCCCCGCGGGCGTCGATATCAGGAGACCATCCCGCGAACAGCGCCACTGAGAAAGGGCATGGCCCCTTCTGAGAAGATAATCGTCACGTTTGAGCTTTTCAGCGTCCAAGGGAGGTTCCTCGAGGAGAAAAACGTCGTCGCGGCCGAAGATGTGCAGATCGGAAAAGAGCGTCAGCCCGCTTTGACGTGTCGGCACGAGCAACAGCAATTTTCCAGCGCCGCGCAACGAGCAGGCGAGCGAAGCCCCGTCGGGCAGCGGCAGGCCGATGAAGGCGCCGCGCGCCCAGAGCCCGTCGTCCACGTCTTTCAAGAGAGAGAGCAGGTATCAGCACCTCCTTTTTGACGCCCAAAGATATGCGGAAATCAGAAACATCAAAAAAACGGCGAAAGACTACGCCTCGCCGTTCAGGGATTTAGCGCTCAAGCTGTTAACTCGGTTCATAAGCTTTTCGACATTTTTTTCAGAACACCAGAACTGACAGAACACGGACGCACGGTCGATCGCTTCGTCGACAACATCCCTATCGGAAACCGGAAAGCGTCCCAGCACCCAGCCTGCCAGATCGTAATTGGCGGGACAAGCCCCCACTCCGATTCGCAGCCTTGGAAAATCGAGAGTGCCAAGGTGGGCGATCACCGATTTGAGACCATTATGACCGCCCGCCGAACCTTTGACCCTGAAACGCATTCGTCCCACGGGCAGATTGATGTCGTCAACAACGATCAACGTATCGGCGGGCGATATTTTGTAGAATCGCGCGAGAGAACCGACGGCGACACCGCTTTCGTTCATGTACGTGTGCGGTTTCAGCAGAAAACAGCGTTCGCCGCCGACGTTCAGCGGCCCCCAAAAATCGCCCCCGAATTTCACGGAAGGCTGCCCCGCGTCAAGACGGGCGGACAGACGATCGACGACATCCCAGCCGACGTTATGGCGCGTCAGGGCATACTCGGCGCCGGGGTTGCCGAGTCCGGCGATCAGACGCAAAGCAGACTATTCCGCACAGTAGAAGTCGATGTGCAGAAGCTGATCCGTCGCGTGATTCTTCGTCGCGGACTTGATGACACAGTTTTTCACGACACCGCCCGGGAGCGTGGCCGCAAAGACGAACTTTTTCACGTCGTCGGAACTCAGATACGGGGCCATCACCCTGGTTTCTACCTTCACGGAATACGTCTTGTCGAGAGCGGGACCGTAGACGACGGCCGGCAGATAACCCGACCTGCGCAGGCGGCCGCAATAGGCTTTTCCGGCGCCTTCACGTTCTTCAAGAACAACGTTAATCGCTTCAGACATAGAAAACTCCTCCTCAAAGAATAAGAAAAATTTAAGGTTTCATCAGTTCGCTCAGTCGAAGAGTTTGCTCAGAGAGGAACCCGTATGAATCCTTTTGATGGCTTCTGCAAAAAGCGGGGCCATTCCGACTTGAACGATTTTGTCGGATTTCCGTTCTGCCGGCAGCGGAATTGTATCAGTGACGACGACTTTTGTCACGGCGTCGCAACTCAGGCGCTCGAACGCTGGACCGGAAAGCACGCCGTGCGTCGCCGAGCAGTAGACGGCGCGCGCGCCGAGTTCCTTCAGAGCCTTGGCGGCGTTGACGATCGTGCCGGCGGTGTCGATCATGTCGTCGATGATGATGCAGGTTCTGTCCTTCACGTCGGTTCCGATGATCCCCATGACCTCGCAGACATTTGCCATGTCGTGGCGACGGCGTTTGTCGACGATGGAGATGTCGGTATGATGAAGAAGCGCGGCCAGTTTACGCGCGCGGACGACTCCCCCGGCGTCGGGTGAAACGACGACAAAACCTTCCGGATTCTGGTCGCCGATGACGTTCTCCTTGAACCACTCCGCGAGGATCGGAAGACCGAGAAGATGATCGACGGGAATGTCGAAGAATCCCTGTATCTGACGCGCGTGAAGGTCCGCCGCCACGACACGGTGTGCGCCCGCGTGCTCGATCATATTCGCGACCAGTTTTGCCGAAATCGGCTCGCGTCCTTTCGCCTGACGATCCTGCCGGGCGTAGCCGAAGTAGGGCATCACGAGGTTGATGCAGCCGGCGGAAGCTCTTCTGAGCGCATCCACCATGACCAGAAGCTCCATCAGGTTGTCGTTCACCGGCTTACATGTCGGCTGAACGACAAAAACATCGTCGCCGCGGACGCTTTCGTCGATCATGAATCCGACTTCCCCGTCCGCAAAGTTGAAGTGCTGAACCTTCGTCAGATGCACGCCGAGTTCTTTGGCGACGTTCTCCGCGAACTTGGGGTGAGCGGTGCCTGAAATGACGACGATATCCTTTCCACTGGACAACATTTTTTGCCTCCGAAGTCTACTTGCGCAACGCGCTTTTTCTCTCTGCCCAATTCTCGACGATGACCTGACGTCCGCGCGCGACAGCCAGCGCGTTCGCCGGTACGTCTTTCGTGATCACGGACCCCGCTCCTACCGTAGCACCGTCGCCGACACGGACGGGTGCGACAAACATCGTATCGCTGCCGACGAAACAGCGCGCGCCGATCCTCGTGGGATTTTTGCGCGCCCCGTCATAGTTGCACGTCACCGTGGCCGCTCCGATGTTCGTGTCCTCGCCGACGCTCGCGTCGCCGATATAGGACAGGTGCGGCACCTTGGCGCGCTCGCCGATACGGCTGTTCTTGATCTCCACAAACTTGCCCGCGAAGGCCTCTTTTTCAAGGTGCGTTCCGTCCCTCAGATAGCAGAACGGTCCGATCTTTACCCCGTCTTCCGCTGTGACGTGATCCGTGACCACATATCCAAGACATTCGACGTCCCTTCCCAGCACCGTGTCGCGCAGCACACAGCCCGAGTGGATACGGCACCCGTCTCCGATCCTGCTCTTTCCCCAGATCTGCACGTCGGGATAGATGACGGCTTCGCCCTCGAAAGCGACGCGCGGCGAGATCCACACGGAAGCCGTGTCAACGCACTTGACACCGCGTTCCAGCCAGCGCGTAAGGATACGATCGCGCATTTTCGTGGAAAGGCGCGCCAATTCCGCCGGGGAATTGACGCCGTCGAGATTGTCGGCGGGAAGTTTGACGGCTTTTACGTCCAACCCCTGCGAACATCCCCACGAGATCAGATCGACGATGTAATACTCGTTCTGACTGTTTCCGTGCCTGAGTTGCGAAAGTCCCCGCGTGAGAACGCCGACGTCGAAAAGATAAATGCCGACGTTGATCTCTTTGACCCTGAGTTGTTCCGTCGAGGCGTCTTTCGCCTCGACGACAGAGACACCCGTCTCGGAACGGATCACGCGTCCGTAGTCGGCGGGATCGTCAAGATCGCACGTCACAAACGCGATATCGGCGTCGCCGGCCCCGTCGAGAAAGCGGGAGATGTCGTCCGCCGTCAGCATCGGCATGTCACCGTTGACGACGAGCAGCTTTTCTTTCGCACGGAACCAGTCGGCAGCGCACATAACGGCATGTCCCGTGCCGAGTTGTTCGCGTTGCCATACGGAGACGGCGGAAGAGGCGTTCCGCTCAAGCCATTCTTTCACGATGTCGCCGCCGTGACCGATGACCACAGCGACATCGTGAAGACCGGCCTCTTTTAAGCTCTGAAGGACGTAGTAGAGCATCGGCTCTTCCATAAGGGGTTGCATGACCTTCGGCAGGGCGCTTCTCATTCGCGTTCCTTTGCCGGCTGCGAGTACCAGAGCGCCGTATAGCGGTTGCTGAGCCATTGCGCGATCATCCTTTCCAGACGCACCCAGGGGGGGACTTTTCTTTTTCGCCGATCGTGATATGATACAGAAAGAAAAAACCAGTTTATAGTACCATGCCAGCCGTAACTGTCAAGTTTAAATTTTTAAAAATAGGGAGATGAACCACGATGAATCATTTCTACGTGAAAATTGTGATCGCCATCGGCGTTTTCTCGATCCTCTTCACCTATCTGGGAATAACCGCGATGCGTCCGAACTCAACACAGAGGCAGAGGGACGCGTTCTGGCTGTTCGCTCTCGTCTCTCTCGCGGCGATGTCGGTCTTTCTCTTCGTTTTCGTTTCTCCGTTTCTCGCGATCGCGCCCCTGTTCCCGCTGGTTCTTTTCGCGCGCATTTTCATGGCGACGCGATCAAAAAAATAAATACAGTGAAAAAACGCGCGGATCTCAAGTCCGCGCGTTTTCACGCCTGATTTTAAA
>CAZFNC010000003.1:0-53219 GCA_964520485.1 uncultured Synergistaceae bacterium
CTGAAATTCAAGGGAAATAAGATGGATAATTCCCCCTAAAAAATTCTCGGAGACACGATCAACGACTTCGTACCCGCGAGAGGTGATGTCAAGCGATCTCACGTGTTCGCACATAACAACACCGCGAATCTTTTTAGTTCCTTCAAGCGGCACATGTAAAGGGAAACCGTTGTTTGTCGTTGTTATCGGACAAACAAGCGTCATGCTCGTCTTTTCATTAAAAGTGCTATTGCTGATAACAAGAGCGGGACGGCGGCCGGCTTGCTCATGCCCAGACTGAGGTGAAAAATTGACATAAATGACATCGCCCTGTTTTACCATACTTCACGACCTTCCGGCTTTCCCCAATCGACTTCATCCGGTCGGTATTGTTCCGAATATCCCGCAAATAGATCTGCTAATGTATCGTCGCGTTTTGCTTTACGAATAACGATCATGTCGTGCTCGGCGGTAATATCGACAACCTCATCTCCACGCCATTTAAGAATATCCAGCACATGTTTGGGAATTCTGACAGCGCGGCTGTTTCCCCACGCGCAAATTGTAACGGCCATAGTCATCCCTCCTGTGTTGTATATACTGTATATATACTCTTGTAAGGTGGATTTGTCAATGTAGCCGGACGAATTTTTCAGTCATCGATAGTCAAGTTTAGCCCGGGATTTAGTCAAAGAGAATATGTTCAATCCCGATTCAGGCTCATTCCGCAGCGTTTGCTGTGAGTCAAGGTACAGTTAAATTACAACGACATGTTCGTAGTTTTGAACGACTGATGTACTCCGGAGAGGGGGGTAACGATATAGATTGGATCAAATGAAATTCTCCAAAATTGTTCATGCGGGGAAGATCATATCTAAACCATGCGGCAGTTAAAGCGCGTATCTTCGTTTCATTCAGCTTTTTCCACTCCACCCGTTGGGGTACTGGTTTCTATGCTGATTATTCCACGGTGTACTGGTCGGTGTACTGTTTCTTTAGGGTTTCATGTTTTTTTCTACGAAACTCAAACGCTTTAGACTGAAAAAGGAGCCTTGCTATGACAAGGCTCCTTTCATTCTATTAAATTTTATTTCTTTTTGGATTTTATGGGCTGGTGCCCAAGGAGGGACTCGAACCCTCATGTGGTTGCCCACGGGGGATTTTGAGTCCCCTGCGTCTACCGATTCCGCCACTCAGGCACTTCTGACATTGGAATCATACCACGCCGCGCACGCGAGCGCAAGACGTTTTTGGAGATGGGATGGCGTAAATTGGCGAAAATTTTCGCCATAAAACCGGCAAAGATACCTTCCAAATTTCTCATTCTTTTTCGTTCGTTCGCTCCAAGGTTTTCATAGCGGCGTACAAATCTTCCGGACGCAAATGTGCATAACGGCGCGTTGTGTTTACTGACTTATGCCCAAGCCATTGCGTCACGGTGAATATCGGCACGCCATGCTGCACAAGTCGCGACGCGCATGTATGTCGCAAGCTATGCGGGACAAAATCGGCCGGGGTGTCTGTGTCGAAGGTTGTTTGTGCCGCGGAGCAATTGCGCGCGGCGCGGGGCGTTGGTGTGTCTTCTGTCTCGGAGGTGTTTTTCGCCGAAGGGCCGCTTTGGATGAAAAACGGGTGTCCGGCCCGGACGATCCGCGTGTATCGCGATTGGGACGCGCGGCGGGGCGGGCGGTTGCGCGCGCGGCGGTTCAGGGGTATAATATGCGCAGGGTAAGTTGCGCGGGTCATGCGCAATCGGAATGAAAGGGAGGATGATCTCTGATGGCATGTGAAAAGACGGTCGCTCTCGTGAAGGAAATGATGGCCGCTTCCAGCTGCTGCGCGGATCTGAAGGCCGCGGCGCGGGCGTGGCTCGATTCTGTGGGCACGGACGGGCAGAAGGCGGCGGCCGAGGCGCTGCTTGCGGAGCTGAAGGAGGACGTGAACGGCATCGACGAGGTGATCGGTTTCTTCGGTTCGGAAGCGGGCAAGGGTTATTTCGGCGCGGAGAAGGCGGGCGCTCTTCTCAAGGCCGCGCAGGACGCCAAGGCCGCGGGCGGGAAGTACTGTATCTGCGACGCGTGTCAGGCGGGCGCGAAGCTGATTGAAAATCCGGACGGGCTGTTCGCCTGAGTTTTCCAAAAGCGGAAATGTAAAATTGCCGAAGCGCGGGGCTTCGGCAATTTTTTGTGTCTGAGCGTCGGGCGCGGCGGGTCAGATTTTCTTTTTCCACTTTGTGCCCTGGGGGGTGTCCTCCAGCGCGATGCCTTCGGCGGCCAGTTCGTCGCGGATGGCGTCGCTTCTGGCCCAGTCTTTCGCCTTGCGGGCGGCGGCGCGTTCGGCGATGAGGGCTTCGATGCGCGCGGCTTCGCCGTCGTCGTGTGTGTCCTGTCCGAGGCCGAGGACGCCTGTCACGGCGTCCATGTCGGCGAAGAACTTTTCGGCGGCGGCGACGGCGGCGGGGGCGACTGTCGCGTTGTCTTTGAGGTACTTGTTGACGTCGGTGACGGTCTCGAAGATGACGCCCAGGGCGGCGGCGGTGTTGAAGTCGTCGTCCATGGCTTCGACGAACTTGTCGCGGGCTTCGCCGATCGCTTTGACGAGGGTTGCGCCCGCTTCGTCGTCGGCGCCCATGCGGTTTTCTTTCGCGAAACGCAGGTCGCCGACGCAGTTTCTCAGGCGTTCGACGGCGGCGACGGCCTGTTCCATTCCCTCGAGGGTGAAGTTGACGGGGGAGCGGTAGTGTGCCGAAAGGAGGAAGAGGCGGATGGCCAGCGGCGGGAATTTCTCGCGGGCGGCTCGCGCGGTCATGAAGTTGCCCAGCGACTTGGACATTTTCACGGCGTCGATGAGGATGTACTCGTTGTGGAGCCAGTAGTGGACGAACTCTTTGCCCGAGGCGGCTTCGCTCTGCGCGATCTCGTTTTCGTGGTGGGGGAAGATGAGGTCGATGCCGCCGGAGTGGATGTCGATGGTGTCGCCGAGCAGGTCGCTTGACATGGCGCTGCACTCGATGTGCCAGCCGGGGCGTCCGGGGCCCCACGGGCTTTCCCACGCGGGTTCGCCGGGTTTCTGGGGTTTCCACAGCACGAAGTCGAGGGGGCTGCGTTTCACGTCGTCCACTTCGACGCGGGCGCCGCTCTGCAGGTCGTCGATGTTCTGGTGGCTCAGTTTTCCGTAGGAGGGGAAGCTTTTTACGTCGAAGTAGACTGTGCCGTCGGCCACGTAGGCGTGGCCGTTGTCGATGATGCGTCTGATGAGCGCGATGATCTTGGGGATGTACTCGGTGGCGCGGGGGTTGAACGTGGCGCGCTTGATGCCGAGGGCGTCGGCGTCCTCGTAGTAGTCGGCGATGGTTTTTTCGGCCAGCTGTTTGACGGTGATGCCGTCGCGGTTGGCGCGGTCGATCATCTTGTCGTCGATGTCGGTGAAGTTCTGCACGAACGTGACCTCGTAGCCGCGGAACTCGAGGTAGCGGCGGAACACGTCGAAGACGATGAAGGGGCGGGCGTTGCCGATGTGGAAGTAGTCGTAGACGGTGGGGCCGCAGCTGTAGAAGGTGACGTGTCCTTCGCGGATGGGAACGAACGGTTCTTTTTTTCGCGTCAGGTCGTTGTAAAGCACGAGTGGCATGAAGGTATTCCTCCGTTTTTTGGAATGGTGTAAAATAGGTGTGTTTGTTTGGCGCTATTATACCTGAGAACTCGGGAATTGGCACGGTCAAAAAGGTTTCTTTTCGCGAAAGGGGGGAGGGTTGTGGACGAGGAGGCGCGCATGGGGCGTATCCGCGCCATTTTGAAGTCGCTGCCGCTCAAGCCGGGTGTGTATCTCATGCACGACGAGAGCGGCAAGGTCATCTACGTGGGCAAGGCGAAAAAGCTTAAGCGGCGTGTGTCGTCGTACTTCAACCATCGCGATTTCGCGATTCCTCGTCTGCGCAAGCTGGTGCGGTCGGTGTGCGACATCAGCTTTATCCGCACTGAGACGGAGGCGGCGGCGTTTATCGTCGAGAGCAGGCTGATCAAGGCGATTCAGCCGTTTTTCAACGTGGAACTGAAGATGGGGTCGCGCTATCCGTTCATCGTCGTCACGGATGAGCGTTTTCCGCGTGTCGTCGTCACTCACACGCGTCCCGGGGCGGGGCGTGTGTTTGGTCCCTACACGAGCGCCGGTTCCATGCGCGGGATGCTCGACATGATCAGGCGTTTCTTTCCTCTGAGATCGTGCTCGATGGATCTGGAAAAGGACAGGTCTGTCCGTCCGTGTCTGATGTACGACGTGGGCAAATGTCTCGGTCCGTGCGGCGGGAAATGTTCCGAAAGGGAGTACGGGGAGACTGTCGACGACATTCTGCTGCTGCTGAACGGGCAGACGGCCGACCTTGTCGCGCGGCTGAGGTCGCGCATGGAGCGCGACGCGAAAGCGCTCAGGTTCGAGGAGGCGGCCAAGCTGCGCGACACGATCCGCAATCTCTGGAGGTTTTCGCGTCAGAAGCTCTCCGTGACGCTGACGGACGATCTCGACGAGGACACGTGGGCGGCGATGTCGCGTCTTCGCGATATCGCGGGGCTTCCCGTGGTGCCGTGGCGCATCGACGGTTTCGACATCTCGCACTCTTCGGGGCACGAGTCTTACGGCGTGGCTGTCGTCTTTGAGCAGGGGTATCCCAATCAGTCTCTCTACCGGCGGTATGCCATCCGCACGGTGGAGGGCGCGGACGATTTCCGTTCCATGCGCGAGACTGTTCTGCGCCGTTACAGGGGGATGATCGAGAATCAGCAGCCTCTGCCGCAGCTGGTCCTGATCGACGGCGGTCCCGAGCAGCTGGCTTTCGCGCGCGAGGCGTTGGCGGAGGTTCCCGTGGAGATCGCGTCTGTGGCGCTGGCCAAGCGCGACGAGCTGATTTTCACCGAGCCCGATAAGCCGCCTCTGCGTCTCGACTGGAACGATCCCGCGCTGAGGCTGCTTCAGCGTGTGCGCGACGAGTCGCACCGTTTCGCGATCACCACGCACAGGCACAAGCGCATTTCGCGTCTCAGCCGTTCGTCGCTGGAGGACATTCCCGGCGTGGGCAAGCACACGGCGGCGGCGCTGCTTTCCACGTTCGGCAGTGTGCAGCGTATCGCCGGTCTGACGCCTGAAGAGCTGCGGAAGGCGCCCGGCATCGGCCCGAAGCAGGCTGCGCGCATTCTGTCGTTCCTTGAGGGGCTGCGCGGAGAGTCTTCTTCTCGCGAAGGGGGAGGGGTTCCGGCGGCCGCGGACGGGGAGGAAAGGAGCGCGGCCGAGATTGTCGCTGTCTCGCGGAAAAACGGGCGGGCGCGGTATCGCTGGCACGAGACGATCGACGTTCCCTACGTCGAAGCGCCGGCGCGGAGGGAGAACGCGGGCGACGCGGGCGCGGCTGAAAGCGGCGAGGGGCGCGGGAAGCCTGACATGGCCAAACTGCTCGGCGTATCGCGGGTTCGGCGCACGTATGACCCTAAACGGAAGCGAGGGATTCACCGCGCATGAAGCAGCTTTGGACGGACGAATACTATATGCGCATGGCGCTCGATCTCGCGCTGCGCGGCACGGGGAAGACGACTCCCAATCCCGTGGTCGGGTGCGTTCTCGTCAAGGACGGCGAGGTCGTCGGGCGGGGCTGGCACGACAGGCTCGGAGGTCTTCACGCCGAGGCGGCGGCTCTGCTTGACGCGGGAGGGGCCGCGCGCGGCTCGACGGCTTACGTGACGCTCGAACCGTGCAGTCACCGCGGGAGGCAGCCGCCCTGCGCTCCCGCTCTCGTCGCGGCGGGGATAGCGCGCTGTGTCTGCGCCGTCGGCGACCCTAACCCGAAGGTCTGCGGGCGGGGCTTTCAGATTCTCGAAGACGCGGGGATCGATGTTGCGCGCGGTGTGCTGGCCGAGGATGCCGCCTGGCAGAACCGTGGCTTTTTGTCGCTGCAGACGCGGAACCGTCCCTGGGTGACGCTCAAAGTCGCTGTCTCCGCCGACGGCGACATGGCGCTCGCGAACGGCGAAAGCCGCTGGGTGACGGGCGAGGCGGCGCGCGCGGCGGGGCATCTGCTCCGCGCCGAAAACGACGCGATTCTCACGGGTTCGGGCACGCTCGAACACGACGATCCGGCGCTGTCGGTGAGGGAGGCTGAGGGGTTCTCTCCGCGGCCTGTGATTCTCTGCGGCGACCTGAGGTGTCTTGGCGGGAACTACAGGGCGCTCACGGGCAGCGCGCTCGTTTTCGCGGCGGAGGGCGTGTCTGTCCCGCAGGAGTGGGCTGGGCGGGTCCGTCTCGTCCCTGCGGGCGAGGGCGGTCTTGATTTGGGCGCGGCGCTCGGGAAGCTGGCCGGAGAGGGGCTGGCCCGTGTCATGGTCGAGGCGGGGCCTCGGCTTTCGTCGGCTTTTATCGCGGCGGGGCTCGTCGACGAGTATCAGCTTTTCGCGGCTCCAAAGTTCATGGGTGACGGCCGGCGCGTGTCTTGTTCGCTGCGTCTCGGGCGCATGGACGAGGCGGTTCCGGTGGCGCCGCGCGGCGTGCGCGCTGTCGGCGGCGATCTGTGGGTGGAAGGAGTGAATCCATGTTCACTGGACTGGTTGAAGCGGTTGGCACGGTAGCGCATGTCTCTCGCGGAGGCGACGTGACGGCGTTCCGCGTTTCCTGTCCGTTCGCCTCGGAACTGGAAACGGGAGAGTCTGTCTGTGTCAGCGGCGTCTGCACGACTGTCGCGGCGCGCGACGGCGGGTCGTTTACAGTTCAGCTGACGGGAGAGACCATGCGTGTCTCGCGTTTTTCTCTCGTCACCGAGGGCGAGCGGGTCAACCTTGAGCGCGCCCTGCCCGTGAACGGCCGTCTGGGAGGACATATTGTCGCCGGTCACGTGGACGGCACGGCTGTCGTCATGACGCTCAAAAGAGGTCTCTCCGCTGCGGATCTGTGGCTCAACCTGCCTTCGCATCTCGCTCGTTACATCGCTCGCAAAGGTTCCGTCTGTGTCGACGGCGTCAGTCTGACGGTCGCGTCCGTCAGCGGCACGTCGTTTTCCGTCGCCGTCATTCCCGAGACGCTGGCCCGTACCACGCTCGGCGGACTGAGGGCGGGGAAAGCTGTCAACATCGAGATCGACATGCTGGCGCGCTACGTCGAGAGGCTTCTCGGCGTCGATCGGACGTCTGTCTCTGACGCGCCGTCTTCGGGGCTGACGATGGAAAAGCTGGCACGTATGGGCTGGTAAGGGCCGTTTTTTTTTAAAAAACCGTTCGTTCCCTTTGTGAAATCCCGCGTTGTGGTGTACAATCATCATAAATTTTTTTTAGCGCAAAAAGTTTTTCGGGAGGAAGGTTCATGAGACTCGTACAGGGAAATTTTGTCGCGGCGGGAGCGCGTTACGCGATCGTCGCCTCGCGCTTTAACGAGCTGGTCAGCGGCAAGCTGGTCGAGGGCGCGAAGGACGCTCTTCTCCGTCACGGCGTGAAGATGAACGAATTCGACGTGTACTGGGTGCCCGGCGCGTGGGAACTGCCGCTGACGGTGAAGGAGCTGTGTCTGACGGGGCGTTACGACGCCGTGATCGCTGTCGGCGCGGTCATTCGAGGCGACACGCCTCATTTTGAGTACGTCAGCGCCGAGATGTCAAAGGGGCTGGCCGCCACGGGGCTGGCGCAGCGCGTTCCCGTCGCCTTCGGCGTGCTGACCACGGAAAACCTGGAGCAGGCGATGCTGCGGTCGGGCAGCAAGGCGGGCAACAAGGGGGCCGAGGCCGCTCTCGCCGCGATGGAGATGGTTTCGCTGCTGCGTCAGATTCGCGAAAACAAAGATCAGTAAAAATTTTTCCAAAAAGAGGGAGTACAGATGCTGGACATACGCGTGATCCGTGAGGAAACAGACGCCGTGAAGGCCTATCTTAAGGCCCGCAACAGCGATTTCGACGTCGACAGGGTGCTCGGACTCGACGGCGAGAAGAAGAAGCTGCTCGCCGCCGTGGAGGAGCTCAAGGCTCGCCGCAACGCGGGTTCCAGGGAAGTGGGCAAAATCCGCGCTTCGGGAGGCGACGCGAGCGCCATCCAGGAAGAGATGAGGAAGATCGGCGAGCAGGTGAAAGCCGATGACGCCCGCGTGAGCGAGATCGACTCGGAGCTGTCAAAGCTGCTTCAGCAGATTCCCAACCGGCCCGACGCCAGCGTCCCCATCGGCAGGGACGAGACGGAGAACGTCGAGGTGCGCCGCTGGGGCGAGCCGCGCGCGTTCGACTTCGAGCCGAAGCCGCACTGGGATCTCGCCGAGGCGTGCGGCATGCTCGACTTCGAGCGGGGGCCGCGCATGGCGCAGAGCCGTTTCACGGTCTTCAAGGGGCTGGGCGCGCGGCTTGAGCGCGCCATCATGAACTACATGCTCGACATGCACACGACAAAGCACGGTTACACTGAGTTCAACGTTCCCGTCATGGTCAACTCCGACACCATGTACGGCACGGGGCAGCTGCCGAAGTTTGCCGACGATCTCTACAAAGTTGACCGCGACGATCTGTGGCTGATTCCAACGGCCGAGGTGCCGCTCACGAACATGCACCACGGCGAGATGCTGGCCGAAAGCGATCTGCCTAAGTACTATACTGCCTACACGCCCTGCTTCCGCCGCGAGTCGGGCAGCTACGGCCGCGACGTGCGCGGCATCATGAGGCTGCACCAGTTCGATAAGGTTGAGATGGTCAAAATCTGCACGCCCGAGACCAGCTACGACGAACTGGAGAAGCTGACGAACAACGCTGAGGATGTCCTTCAGGGGCTGGGGCTGCCCTACCGTGTCATCGTGCTCTGCACGGGCGATATGGGATTCGGCTCCGCCAAGACGTACGACGTCGAAGTGTGGCTGCCCAGTCAGAAGTGTTACCGAGAGATCAGCTCGTGCAGCAACTGTGTCGACTTCCAGGCCAGGCGCATGAACACGCGTTACCGTCCCGCGGACGGCGGCAAGCCGAGGTTCGTGCACACGCTCAACGGCTCGGGGCTCGCCATCGGCCGCACGCTGATCGCGGTGCTGGAAAACGGTCAGAACGCCGACGGTTCCATCGATCTGCCCGACGCGCTCGTGCCCTACATGGGCGGCGTCAAGCGCATCGAGCCGCTCAAGAGGTGACGGGATTTCGACGTAAAGTCGCGTCCGTCTTTTCTTTTCCGCGGGCGTGTTTTTGAGTGAGTTCGCGCGAGAAGAGGCGTTTCGGGCCGGATTTTAACATTTCTTTCCGGCTTAGACGGGACGGGAACGAAAAAAACTTCACGCGTCGGCGCTCAAAAACTTTGCGGGAAAGTTCCGTCGCCGGAACAGGAATTTCTTTGTCAAATGTCGCTGCCCTATGGTATAACAATAAATACGGCGCGAAAGGCGCTCCACGGCGGATGTCCTCGCGGCGCGGGGCATTTCCCCGCCGAGCGGCGTTCTTCGACCGCCGTAATTTTCGGACGGATCAGGCGAGGAGGCGTGATCAATGTATAAACTGTGGTCTCTGTTGCGGGAACTGCGCGGACCTGAATATGAATGGGTGGAACTGTCCCATTCCCTGAACAACGACAGCCCCTACTGGGCGGGGATACCGGACGGATCGGTGGAGTTGGGGAAAACCTGTTTTGACTGGGGTAATCCGATGTTGGAGTGTGTCATTCAAACGTTCAAGTTTCCCGGCCAGTTTGGCACTCACATCGATTTTCCCGGCCACTTCGACAAAGGCGGCGCGACCGCCGAGTCCTTCGGCGCGGGACATCTGATCTTTCCTCTCTGCGTGATTGACGTCACGGCCAAGGTCGCGGCCTGCCGCGATTACGCGGCGACCGTGGAGGACATCAAGGCCTACGAGGCGGAGTACGGTCCCATTCCCGAGGGAGCCTTCGTGGCTCTGCGCACGGACTGGGCGAAAAACTGGCCCGACATGGCGGCACTCTCAGGGCTCGACGCCGAGGGCGGTGAGCACTTCCCCGGCTGGTCCCTGCCCGCGCTGAAGTACATCTACGAGGTGCGCGGGGCCGCTGCCAACGGACATGAAGCCCTTGACACCGACGCTTCCTCGGAGGCGGCCAAGGCGGGAGATTTGGCCTGCGAGCGCTATGTGCTCAGCATGGGCAAGGTTCAGATTGAGGTGCTGGACAATCTCGACAAGGTGGCGCCCGCGGGGGCTCTGCTCGTCGCTGCGTGGCCAAGGATCGAAGGGGCTGTGGGGCTGCCCTGTCGAGTGTACGCCATTACTCCGAAAAAATAACAGTCCGCGGCGCGTCGCCGAAGTCGGACGCTTGTCCCGCCGCCGTCCGCGCCATGCGTGAACGTTGACGGACAGGCGAGGGGCGTCCGGAAATTGTTCGCTCGTCGGAAAAAAATATCGCGTCGTCCGTCTCGGTCTTTGGCGGACGACGCGTTTCTTTTGTGACATTCTCGGGGGAAAAAGCGATTTTGTTTGTATTTTTTGTGATGGTCTGCTAGAATGTACGGGATTAAAATAGGTGCAACGTTTCCTATTGTGTCCGTGAAATCATAAATGTCTGTACGGCAAGGAGGAAGAGCAATGTATTTTCATTTCGGCACGAGCGCTTTGGCGTCTCTGCTGGGAGTTGCCGCAGGATGCGTCCTGCTGCAGCGCTTTTTCAGAAATAAACTGAACAGAGATCAGTATTTTTATATGCGTGACCTTTCGCTGATGACGACGATGATGCTGCTTGCCCTGTGGAGTGGCAGCGAGCGGATCGAGGCTCTCGTCGCCTGTTCACTGCTGTCGATGCTGGTAGGGCTGGCGGAACGTCTTCGCGAGGGGAGGGGATATTTTCTCTTCATTATCCTGCCGGGCTTGATCTTCGCCCTTACGGGACAACCTATCCTGTTTCTTTCGACGTCGCGCCCCACGTATTTCTTTCTGAACCGGTGGCAGTCGGTGGCTCTGACGGCCGTCTGGATGACGCTTTTTCCGGTGCTGTTCAGGCGCCTCGACCAAATTCCCGGGCTGGCGGGGCACCTGCTGGGCGTCAGTCTTTCGCTGATGTCGGCCGTGACGTTTTTTTCACGTCAGAACTTGAGCGAGGCGTTTCTCGTCTCCATTGTCTCGCTTGTGCTCGTTTGTTCCTATTGGAGCCGTCTCGGGCACCAGTTCAGACAACTCGGTGCGCCTCTGGCTTCTCTGTGGGGCACGCTCGTGGCGGGCATCTCGATCATCGGCGTCAGCAAGGGGATCACGTTGACAGCGCTGATGGTGATTCCCCTTGGGTTCTACGCCCTGCCTCTGGCGGAGATGTCTTTCGGCTTTGTCAGCCAGTTTGCGCACATGTCCGCTTCTCACCCTCGCGATCTTTACAGTCGCGTCATCGAGCGCGGCGTTGACCATCCCGCTGCGGTGAGGCTTGTGACGGAGATCTGTTTCCTCGTTGGCGGTTCAGTGGCGCTGATGCAGCTGATGCCCGATTCGGAAGCGCTGAAAATGGTTGTGCCGGTCATGGCGGCGCTGGCGCTGCTGATTCTCTGGGGCGTGAGCGGCGGGCGCAGACCGAGGGCGGATCCGCATTCGCTCTGGGGCGTGAAGATCGACGGGATCTCCATGGACTACGCGTTGTCGAAGACGTTGGCGTGGCTTCACGCAGAACATCCGTCGTTCCGTCTCGTCGTCACGCTCAACGCGCTCGGCCTGAACGATACGCGGCATGACGGCGAGTTCCGCAGGATCGCCAACGAAGCTGATCTGACTTTGCCCGACGGTTCCGGTCTTGTCTGGGGGATGAAAAAACTGAAGATGCCCGTTGTCGAGCGCATCGCCGGCGTCGACTACATGAACCGTCTCTGTCGCCTGGCAGCGTCGGAGCGCATCCCTGTGTTTCTGCTCGGCGGAAAGCCCGGCGTCGCCAAACGCGCGGCAAATAAGCTGATGAGGCTGCATCCCGGCCTGACGGTCACGGGTGTGTACGACGGCTATTTTGATCGTTCCTACTCCGATAAGCTTGCGGCTCGGATCCGCGAGAGCGGCGCGCGCATCCTCTTCACGGCTCTGGGGATGCCGGCGCAGGAAAAATGGCTTGACAGTCAGCGCGGCACGCTCGACGGCTTGCTCTGCGTAGGCGTGGGCGGCAGTTTCGACGTATACGCCGGAGTGCTTAAACGTGCGCCGAAATTCTGGCAGAAGATCGGCTGCGAGTGGCTCTACCGGCTGCTCCAGGAACCGTGGCGTTTCAAGCGCGACATGGGGCTGTTCGTGTTTGTGCTGATGATCCTGCGCGAGAGGTTCAACTTCTTCCCTTGGAAAGAGCCGAAACGGGAAGAGGTGAAACGTTGAACGAGGCCGGGGCGTGAAAATCCGTGTCCTGGCCATGGGCAGGCCGCGCGAATCGTTTATCGCCGAAGGGCTGTCTCTCTACCAGACGCGCCTTCGCCCTCTGCTCCCGGTGGAATGGATTTATCTTCCCGAAACGGGGCGGGGGCACAGATTCACAGAAGCGCGGCGCCGCGAGTTCGAAGGCGAAGAGTTTCTGCGGCGCGTCGAAAGCAGCGACGAACTTTTCCTATTTGATGAAAGCGGAAAACAATGGAGCAGCGAAGAGTTTTCGTCAAAGCTTTATGAGTCCGTCGCGCGAACGCGTGGCAGGCTGGTTTTCCTGATCGGCGGGCCTTACGGCACTTCCGGCGCCGTGAGGGCCCGAGCGGACGAGACGTTGTCGCTGTCGCGCCTGACCTTTACGCACGAGATGGCGCTGCTGATCGCGGCGGAACAGATCTACCGCGCGGCGATGATCCACAAAGGTTCGAAGTACCATCATTGAATTTTCAGAAAAGCGCATCTCCGCGCGGCCGGGGCGGTTCGTTCGCGGTGGCAGGTCGTTTCTTAGAATAACTTGAGCGTGTTTCGATTGAAAGGATGGCGGAACAATGAGTTTCGGCGGTCGCGGCGGTATGGGGAACATGAATCAGATGCTTAAGCAGGCTCAGGCCATGCAGACGAAAATGTTGCAGGTTCAGGAGGAGCTGAAGAATGCCCGCGTCGAAGGCAGCGCCGGGGGCGGCATGGTGACGGCGACCGTGAACGGGCAGGGTGAGCTCCAGGGCGTGAAGCTGACGCCGGAAGTGGTCAACCCAGACGACATCGAGATGCTTGAGGACCTGATCCTTGCCGCGGTGTCCGACGCCGCGGGCAAGGCGCACGAGATGATGGAATCGCGCATGGGGGCTCTGACCGGCGGCCTCAAACTGCCCTTTTAACCGCTGGCGATGGCATTGCCTGAACCGATTGAGCGCCTGATCTCCCTGTTGAAGAAATTGCCCGGCGTGGGCGAAAAGAGCGCGCGGCGCATGGCTTTTTACATTCTTCAGCAGGGAAAGGAGTACGGCGAGGAACTGGCGCGCTCTGTCGGAGAGATGAAAAGCCGTCTGACGACCTGCGATAAATGCGGCAATCTCACGGAACTGCAGCCCTGCCCGATCTGCGCCGATCCTTTCAGGGACCGCACGACGCTCTGCGTCACGGAAACGATCGAAGATCTGGTCAGCATCGAGCAGTCCGGTTTGTATGACGGGCTCTATTTTGTGCTCGGCACGTCGCTTTCGCCGCTGGAGGACAGGGAGGTTCTCCCGCGGCGCACAATCGAATTACTGCGCCGCAGGTTTGAGGAGTATCCCGTCAGGGAGGTCATCATCGCGACAAATCCGCGCATCGAAGGCGACATGACGTTTTACGCGGTGCTCGACGCCCTCGCTGATCTGCCGGTCAAAAAGACGCGGCTCGCTTACGGTCTGCCTGTCGGCGGTTCCATTGAGTTCGCCGATCGCGTGACGCTTCACGCGGCGCTGGAGAGCCGTCAGGAAGTTCGGCGATGACAGAGGCGTCGCTGATGAAAATAGCATTTGTGGTCCTGGCGGCCGGAAGGGGCGAGCGGCTGGGCGGGCTTCCGAAGCAGTTCCGCTCCCTCGCGGGCCGTCCGCTGTGGCGATGGAGCTTTGATCTGGCGCGATCTCTCGCGTTTCGCGGGATGATCGGCGATATCGTGCTCGTCCTGCCCGACGGACAGACCGCTCGCGGTCTTGCTCCGCTCCTGCCCGAAAACGCGAAAGCCGTTTGCGGCGGGAAGACGCGATCGCTTTCCGTATTGTCGGCGCTGCGCGCAAGCAGCGCCGACGTGATTATGCTACACGACGCGGCGCGTCCGTTTGCGAGCGAGGCGCTCTGCGAGCGGCTTCTCGCCGCGTCGAGGGGCGAAAACGCCGTCGTTCCCCTTCTCCCCGAGGCGAACGCTCTCAAACGCGTGGAAGGAAGCGTCATTTCGGCGATGGACAGGGATGGCGTGTGCATCACGCAGACGCCGCAGGTCTTCCCGCGGACGGAACTCCTCGAACTGCTGGAACGTTCGCATGACTTCCTGTACAAGGATGAGGCGGAACTCTGGCTCGCGAACGGCAAAAGGCTCGATTGGGTAAGAGGAGAGGGGAAAAATTTCAAGGTGACGGATAGGGACGACTGGCAAATGGCACTCGATCTGGCGAGCGGGCATGGCGAGGTCCGCTGCGGGCTTGGCTACGACGTGCATCCGCTCGTGCCGAACCGTGCGTTTGTGCTCGGCGGCGTGGAGATCCCCGCGCGGCTGGGCCCCGACGGTCATTCCGACGCCGACGCGCTGACCCACGCGGTCTGCGATGCCATCCTCAGCGCCGCAGGATTACCCGATATCGGCACGCTTTATCCGGCTTCCGACGATCGCTATCGCGGCGTAAAAAGCACGACGCTTTTGAGCGATGCGGTCGCGCGTGTCTCTCAAAAGGGCTGGCGGACTGAATGGGTCAGCGCCGTCGTGACCTGTCAGGTTCCCAGGCTGGGACCATGGAAGGATACCGTTGTCCGCTCGCTCGAAACCGTTCTGGGCTCGGGGCGGGTGGGCGTCACGTTCAAGTCGGGTGAGAAAATACCGCCCGTCGGAACGGCAGATGCCGTCATGGTCTGGGCTAGTGCGACGATCAAGCGCGAAGTCGCTTTTTGAAAACTCTTCTACGTTTCTTTTTGCCGTATTGATTTGTGCGGATTTCTGTGTTAGAATGTAAAGAGATTTCAGGGAGCATGGGGGGAAGAGTGGGCAGTGCCCACTCTTCGTTTTTTTAACAAGTTCGCGGTTACAGCGGGGAGTGCCATGGACACGGTGAACATTGAAGACGGCCTGAAGGCTCTGACTGAGCGCATGGGGTATGAATTTGTCGGCGTAGAAACGGTTCGTGAAGGCGGGAAAGACGTGCTTCGTCTCTATGCGGACCGTGCGGGAGGATTTTCGCTCGACGATTGCGAACGACTCGCGAAAGAAGTCGACGCGAAGCTAGACGAAACGGACGGAAGAAGCGGGGCGTATCTGCTCGAAATTAGTTCTCCCGGGCTGGAGCGTCCTCTCTTTAAAATCGACGATTACAGACGTTTTGCCGGACGCGAGGCGAACGTACGCTTCGCGGGTGTCATACAGGGGAAAAGACGTTTTCGCGGTACGATAGACACGGTTTCCGACGAGACCGTGAGCTTTCGCGGAGAAGACGGGACGCTTGAAGTCCCTTTCTCGTGCATCATGTCGGCGCGGCTCGTCTATGTCGAGGAAAAAGGACGGAAGAAAAGCTTTAAAAAAAGTGGAGGAAGGAAATAAATGGAGCTTGGGGAAGAATTCATGAAGGCGCTGAAGTCTCTGGCCGACGAACGCGGTCTTTCGGAAGATGTTATTCTGTCGAGCGTCGAGGCGGCGCTTGCCCTAGCATATCGGAAATATCGCGATGCCAAGAACGATCCTGTCGTGACGATCGACCGCGCGAGCGGCAGCGTGTCGATTTACGATGTGCGAAAGGTCTGCGAGGGTGAGAACCTCGGCGTCAGCGACATTAGCACCGAGGAAGCCCGATCGCTTCCCGGCTGTGCCGACGTTCTCCCCGGCGAGCTTGTCAACGTGCCTGTTCTTCAGCACCCCGCCAGTTTCGGCAGGATCGCCGCTCAGGTGGCGCGTCAGGTCATCTCGCAGCGTCTGAAAGACGCCGAGCGAGAAGTTGTTTATAACCAGTTCAGCGACAAGGTCGGCGAACTCGTCACGGCGACTGTCGTCAGGATGGAAGGCGAACAGGTCATCGTCAGGCTGCCCGACCACACAGAGGCGCTTCTGCTGCGGGAGGAACGCATCTCCGAAGAGGAGTACAGGGAAGGCGAGAGCATGAAGTTTTTCGTGCTCGACGTGCGTCAGATGTCACGGGGCCCGCGTCTTCTGGTCTCGCGTACCCATCCCGGGCTGCTGCGCAAGCTTCTTGAGTTGGAGATTCCCGAAATTGGCAGCGGCACGGTCGAGATCAAGAGTATCGTCAGGGAGGCGGGAGCGCGCGCCAAGGTCGCCGTCAGCTCGAACGACCCTGACGTCGACCCCGTCGGCGCGTGTGTCGGCAGCAGCGGCGCGCGGATCAGGAACATCAGCGCCGAACTCCACGACGAAAAGATCGACATCATCATTTGGAGCGAAAATCCTCTGGAGTTCATCAAAAACGCTCTTTCTCCGGCCAAGGTGACGAGCGCCGAAGAGGTCCCCGGCCAGGAACGCACGGCGAAAGTCTACGCCCCTTCCGATCAACTCTCGCTGGCCATCGGCAAAGCGGGACAGAACGTGCGTCTCGCCGCCCGTCTTACGGGTTGGAAAGTTGACATCAACACGGATGGATCAGAGCCTGCCTCCGCGGGCGAGGCAGGGCATGACAAGGAGAACGACGCTTGAGACGGTCGCGGAATCCCAGATCTTGTGTCGCGTGCAGGCGTGAACGTCCGCCGCGCGAGATGCTCCGCGTCGTCAGGCTTCCGGAGGGCGAAGTTGTGCTCGACGAGCGGGGGCGTCAGTCGGGACGCGGCGCTTATGTGTGTCCCGAGCCGCAGTGCGTGCTGCTCTGCCTGAAAAAAAAGCTGCTTGAGAAGGCTCTGAAAAGCTCAGTTCCGGAGGCGGTCAGAGTCCGCCTGAAAGAACTCGCGCACGTTGACGTGGCGGACGAACGTCTTGCCGAAAAAAAGATCGCGGAGGAAGCCGTCGCTGCGCTGGGCATTGCACGGCGCGCGGGGGAACTGATCATCGGGCAGGATCGCGTGCTGGGCAGGCTTTCGGCGGGAGAAGAACTGTTCGTCCTGGTGACCGAGGACGTTTCCGCCGCGTTAACGAGGTCGCTGTCGATCAGGGAAGCGCACCCTCGCACGCTGCATGGCGTAAACGGCCTTGAACTCGGCAGGGCGCTCGGTCTTCGGCAGGCGAAGATCGTGGCGCTGCCGGCGAAAAGCGGCTTTGCCGAAAAGTTGAAAGAACAGTTTCCGGAAGAAGGAGGAACTGCCGTTGAGTAAAATGAGAGTTTACGAGCTTGCGAAACTGTTGGAAATGGACAACAGAGAACTGCTGGCTCTGATGAACAGACTGAACATTTCCGTCAGATCGCAGCTGAATACGATCGACGACGACATGATTCAGATTATCGAAAACGAGATCAACAGAACGTCGGGGAAAGACGGAGCGGGGCAGAAGGCGGAAAAGTCTTCCGGAAAGCAGTCCGAGGAGCGTGGAAAAGACACGACGCAGAAAAACAGTAAATCTCCCAAAGACGCTCCTCGCGATCCCAAGGCGGAACCGAAATCGTCAGGGAAAACTCAGATTGAGAAAGAACAGGGCGGCGAAGCGCCCAAGAAGGCGGAGAAGAAAAGCGTCACAATCGCCCACGGTCGCACCGTCAAGGACCTTGCCGACGCGTTGGGAATTTCTGCCGGACAGGCCGTGAAGCATCTGATGGCGGCGGGGTTGACGACTCCCGCCGGCGCACCGCTTTCCGATGATATTCTGCTGATCCTCGCCGACGCGTGTGGCGCCGACATCGACTGGGAAGATCCTGTTCCTCCCGTAGGCGTTTCCGAAGAAAAATCGCAGCAGGGGAAAAAAACGCTCAGGGGCACGCATCTTCAGCCTCGTCCGCCCATCGTGACAGTGATGGGGCACGTGGATCATGGGAAAACATCGCTGCTGGACGCGATCCGCAAGACTCACGTGACGGCTCGGGAGGCCGGCGGCATCACGCAACACATCGGCGCCTCGCACGTGACGTATAACGGCAAGGAAATCGTCTTCCTTGACACTCCGGGGCATGAGGCGTTCACATCCATGCGCGCCCGCGGCGCCCAGTGCACCGACATCGCTGTGCTCGTGGTGGCCGCCGACGACGGCGTGATGCCACAGACGGTCGAGGCCATCAACCATGCCAAGGCCGCAGAGGTGCCCATCATCGTCGCCATCAACAAATGCGACAAGCCGGCCGCCAATCCTCAGCAGGTGATGCAGGAACTGAGCGGATATGGTCTCGTGGCCGAAGCTTGGGGCGGCGACACGGTCATGGTGGAAATTTCCGCCAAGACGGGCAAGGGAATCGACGCTCTGCTCGAGATGATTTCGCTCGTCGCGGAGATGCTGGAGCTCAAGGCAGACCCGACCGTATCGCCCGACGGCGTTGTCATCGAGGCACGGCTTGACAAGGGACGCGGGCCGATGGCTTCTGTGATCGTCCAGCAGGGCACCTTGCGCGTGGGCGATCTGATCCTGTTTGGCAGCTGCTGGGGGAAAGTCCGCGCCATGCTTAACGACACTGGCAGGAACGTCAAGGAGGCAGGTCCCAGCACGGCGGTGGAGATCCTCGGCCTGACCGGCGTGCCGCAGCCGGGAGAACATTTTGCGCAGATCAGGAGTGAAAAGGAGGCGCGCGAGCACTTTTCCGCCCTCGAAGCGGAGCGGCGCGAAAGCCAGAACAGCGCGGGCGTTAAGCGCATGACGCTTGAAGACCTCTACAGCCAGGTGCGTGAAGGCGAAAAACCCGTGCTCAACCTGGTGATCAAATGCGATGTACAGGGTTCGATCGAGGCGATCGTCGGCTCCCTTGAAAAGCTGGCAACCGACGAGGTAGGCGTCAACATCGTTCACGCCGCCGTCGGCCGTATTTCCGAGTCGGACGTCATGCTCGCGACCGCTTCAAACGCGATCGTCGTCGGCTTCAACGTCAGACCCGAGAACAGCGCCGCGAAACTGGCCGAGAAAGAAAAAGTTCAAATCCGCCTGTACAGCATCATCTACGAGATCATCGATGACATCAAGGCCGCCATGGAGGGGCTCCTTAAGCCGGAAATCAAGGAGAATTCTCTCGGAGAAGTAGAGATCCGCAAGATCTTCAAGGTGGCCAAAGTCGGCAGGATCGCCGGCTGCCGCGTGATGAAGGGAAGCGTCAAGCGCAGCAGCAGGGTGCGCCTTGTCAGGGACGGCATCGTCATCTGGGAAGGTTCCGTCGCTTCGCTCCACAGGGAAAAGGACGAGGCGGCCGAAGTTCGCGAGGGATTCGAGTGCGGCATGACCTTCGTCAACTATCAGGATTTCCGCGAAGGCGACATGGTGGAAGTTTTCGAACTTGTCGAGGAAAAGAGGACGCTGTAGCGCTTTTTCGCATAACAGAACAGAAGCTCTGACGCGCCGGCGGTCTGAATGAACTCGTTCAGCGTCGGCGTCCCTTTTGGACGGGGGAAACCGTCCGCAAGGGCGCTGTCGCGGCGCCTCGTCCAAGGGGCGGGGACGCTTTAGGGGCGCCTTGACGGAGAAAACCCCTTTCGCCGCCGGATTTTGGAGAAAGGCGCGGGCAGCGCAAGGAGGAGAATATGCCGCGATTTCGAATAAACAGGATCAACAGTCAGCTTCAGCGCGAGATATCGATGATCTTGACTCATGAAGTCAGGGACGCGAAACTGGCCGAGGTGATCGTCACATCGGTAGACTGCTCGAAGGACCTTAAATACGCCAAAGTGTACTATACCACGTTGCGCGAGAAGGGCAGGGGGGAGATCGCCAAACTGCTCGGCAAGGCGGCGGGATTTGTGCGCACGACGCTGGGACGATCGCTGGCTTATCGCACAGTGCCCGAACTCACGTTTAAATTTGACGACAGCGAAGAGCTGGCTCGCAAGATGGACAGCGTGCTCGACAAAATATCGGCTGAACTTCCCCGCGAAACGGACGCTGTGACGGAAAAGACGGGAGAAAAAGATGACGACGCGAACGGGCGAGCTTGAGCGGATCGCCGCGCTTCTCAAAAGCGAACCGAGATGGCGCGTGATCTGTCATGTCAGGCCGGATGGGGATACGCTGGGCTGCGGCAGCGCGCTGATGAGCGCCGCCGCTTTGCTGGGCGCTGACGCTGTATGGGGCGGCGCCGACGCCATCCCGCCGCTCTACGCCTTTTTGCCGCATGCGGAGGAGTACCGCACTGGCATGACCGTTCCCGACGACGGACGCTGTGTCATCGCAGTCGACGTGAGCACGCGCGATCGCGGCATTGAAGACGCGTCCGTGCACGTCTGCATCGACCATCACGGGGACAACGAGAGGTTTGCGGGCGTGGAAAACTGGATTGTCCCGCAGGCCGCCGCGACCGGTGAACTGATCTTTGAACTGCTGGACGTCCTCGATTGCCCTCTGACGCCGGAAATTGCGCGCGCGCTGTACGTTTCAATCGTCACGGACTGCGGTTGGTTCCGTTTTTCTAACACCACATATAACACGCTGCGGGTCGCTGCCGAGCTCGTCAAGGCTGGCGTGGTCACGCATGAGATCGACGAACTCCTCGACTATAACGATACGCTGTCCAAGCTGAACCTGTGGGGACGATGCCTGAGTCGTGCCAAGGCGGTCGGGGACCGCGCCGTTCTGGCATGGGTGACGCGCGATGACTTCCGACAGACGGGGGCGGTTGAGTCGGACACGGAGGGGCTTGTCAATATGCTGACGCATATGGCAGGAAAGGACATGTTCCTGCTTGTCAGCGAACTGGAAGGTTCCCTGCGCTGCAGTGTGCGTTCCCGCGGGAACGCGCGGGCGGACCTGATCGCAGCCAAGTGGAACGGCGGCGGCCATCGTTACGCCGCGGGGTGCACGATCTCTCTCCCGCTTAACGAGGGACTTGCCGAGATCGAAAAGGATCTGCGCCGTGTATAACGGGCTGGTCGTCCTCGACAAGATTTTCGGAGCGCCCAGCCGTGCCTGTGTGGACGGCGTCGTCAGGTCTCTGCGTGGACGCGGGCAGAAGGCGGGGCACGCCGGAACGCTCGACACGACGGCTTCGGGAACGCTGATCGTCCTTCTCGGGTGCGCGACGCGGCTTTCCGAAACGGTCATGAATTTGCCCAAAACGTATGAGGCGCGCGTGAAGTTCGGCTGGGAGACGAGCACCGACGACGCTTCGGGCGAGCCTCTCTCTCCCCCCGCGCAGGCCGGTTTCGACGAAAGCGAGTTGCGCTCGTGGCTGCCGGCTTTTTGTGGCGTGCGCATGCAGACGCCCCCCCGTGTTTCCGCTGTGAAGGTGAACGGCGTGCGCGCGCACAGGATCGCCCGCTCCGGTTGTGAGCCCGCGATTCGATCGCGGCCGGTCAACGTGACCTCGATCGTTTTTCTCGGGCGCACCGGAGAAAATGAGGCTAGACTTCTCGTCAAATGTCACAGGGGCACATACGTGCGCAGCCTTGCGCGCGACCTCGGCCGCGCCATGGGTCTGGGAGCGCACCTGTCGGGACTGCGCCGTCTTAGCGTCGGGCCGTATGTCTCCGCCGAAGGGCTGCCGTATAACCCTCAGCAGCCGCCTTCGCCGGAAACAGTCGCCACGGCGCTTTTGCCTGTGGAGACGCTTGTCTCGCATTATTGCGGCTACAGCGCCGACGCGTTCTGCGAAAAACGCCTTTTGAACGGTTTGAGCGTTTACGTGAGTTCCATGCGGCGGATCAGCACCGGCGTTGTGCCGGTCGCTGACGGCGTTGTCGTCCTGGGGTGTGAACTGTTCTGTCTCGGTTCGCTGAGGTGCGAAAATGGGCGCTGGGTCGTCGCGCCGCGCGTCAACCTGCCGAGGAAGAAGGTGCTGCCGTGATCGTCTGTATCGGCGCCTTTGACGGCTATCACCGCGGTCATTTCAGGCTGTTCGGGCAGGCGGACACACTGGCCCGTTCCCTGGACACGGACTGGTGTCCCGTTACGTTTGAGCCGCATCCCCGATTTGTCCTCGGCCAGCTGTCGGCGAGACTGTTCAGCAGGGCGGAAAAGTTTTTCTTGAGGAAGAACTTTGCCATTCCCGAGCCGGTCGAAATACCTTTCACGAGAGAGTTTGCCGATATTGGACCCGAAGCCTTTCTCGAAGGGCTGCGCGAGCGTTTCCCCGTGAAAGGCATTGTCGTCGGCACGGATTTCTGCTTTGGGAGAAACCGTTCGGGCGATGGGAGTTTTCTGCGCGGGTACTGTCCGCGCCACGGGCTGGAACTGCGGCTTGTGCCGCAGCTGACAGACGGGGGAATGCCCGTCAGCAGCTCGCGCGTACGTTCGCATGTGGAACGCGGTGAACCTGAGGCGGCATGCGCTCTGCTGGGGTACCCGTACTTTGTCTGTTCGCGGGTGATTCACGGTCGGCAGTGCGGACGGACGCTGGGTTTCCCGACGGCTAACATCGGCGCCGACGGGACGAAGCTGCTGCCCCGCGAGGGCGTCTATGCCTGCGCGGCATGGCACGAAGGCCGCTGGTACCCCGCGGCCGTTTCTGTAGGGCGCAATCCGACTTTCCTTGAAAACGTGGGTGTGAGCGTTGAGGCGTACCTTTCAGGGTTTAGCGGCGACCTGTACGGTCGGCCCCTCTTTCTGACTTTTTTCGCGTTTCTGCGGCAGATAGAACGTTTCTCTGACCGTGAGAATCTCATCGCGCAGATGGAACGAGACGTTCGCGTCTGTCGTGATGTTTTCGCCGCGCGGAAGGACGAGCTCTCTGTCTTTGACATGCCGCGCGCTTTCGACGCGGCGTTTTTTTGCTGACGCTTTCCGCTTGCGGACCTTTTAGGGGTATTTAAAAAAGAAAACTTCACGTTGCGGTGCCTGTGCGGTTGTGCTATTATTAGACCCATGGATGACCCCGTAGCTCAGTTGGATAGAGCGACTGCCTCCTAAGCAGTAGGTCGCGCGTTCGAGTCGCGCCGGGGCCGCCATCCTTTCTGCTATGCCAAATGTCTTAAAGGTGAAAGCGGTCCGTGGCGGCGTATGTTCGTCCGACGCGCGCGGTCGAGCGCTGTCTTTTCTTCAACTGTCCCCATGAGGCCCGTGCCGAAACGGGCTTCTTTCTTTTTACTTTATTTCCGAGGAGGTGCGTCATGTACGGAAAAAACGAGGGGAATTCCTATAAAATCGACATGCTTCACGGCCCTCTGCTGGGGAAGATGATCCTGTTCGCCTTGCCTTTGGCGGTCAGCACAGTCCTTCAGCAGATGTTTAACGCCGCCGATATTGCCGTCGTCGGACGGTTTGCCAGCAGCCAGGCTCTGGCCGCCGTAGGGAGCAACAACGCCGCGATCAATTTGCTTATCGGCCTGTTCGTCGGCCTTTCGGTCGGGGCGAACGTCCTGATCGCCAAATACATCGGCCAGGGGGCGGAAGACCGCGTTCAGAGTGCCGTGCATACTTCGGTCGTCGTCGCCTTGATCAGCGGTATTCTCCTGCTTGTTTTCGGTCAGCTGTACTCGCGTCCCATGCTTGAGTTCATGGAGGCTCCTCACGACGTTATCGACCTGGCGACTCTGTATCTGCGCATCTATTTTCTCGGCGTGCCGTTTATCATGCTTTATAATTTCGGCTCGGCGATCCTCCGCAGCAAGGGCGATAGCAGGCGTCCCCTGTACTGCCTCTTTCTGGCGGGCGTCTGCAACGTGATCCTCAATCTGATCCTCGTGATCGTGTTCCACCTAGGTGTCGCGGGCGTCGCCATCGCGACGGTGGTCTCCAACGTCATCAGTTCCTGTCTTGTGATGTGGTTTCTCTTTCATGAGGAACCGTTGGTGCGCGTTTCAGTCAAAAAATTGCGTCTGCACGCGGCGGAGCTTCGCGGCATCGTCTCGATAGGCGCGCCCGCAGGTCTGCAGGGGATGATGTTTTCTCTGTCGAACGTCTGCATCCAGGCGGCGGTGAACACGTTCGGCTCAGCTGCTGTGGCAGGTTCGGCTTCAGCGCTGAATTTTGAGTTCATCTCGTTCATGCTGACCGACGCGTTCGCGCAGGCGGCCACGACGTTCACAAGTCAAAATTTCGGTGCGGGAGACGAGGATCGCTGCAAACGCGTCTTCTATCTTGCGATGGGGGCCAGTCTGTTGCTCAAGTTTGTTTCCGTGACAGTCTTTTATACGTTCAGGGAGCCTCTGTTGGCGATATTTACGGTCGATCCCGCCGTGCTGCCCTATGCGCTGACGCGCATGAGGTGCGTTCTGCTCTGGGGCGTGACGTCTGTTCCGTACGCGGTCGCCGCTTCGGCGCTGCGCGGGCTCGGACACTCGATGGTTCCCGCCGTGCTGACGGTTATCGGCACGTGCCTTTTCCGTGTCGTCTGGCTGATGACTGTATTTCAGAAGTGGCGTAACTTCGAAACGCTGATGAACGTCTATCCCGTGACGTGGCTGCTGACGAGCGTGATGATCGTTTGGGCATATTTCGTCGTCAGACGCAGGGCGTTTGTTAGGACGCCGCGCGGCTGATCGGCTTTTTTTGAGAAAAAGCGGCCCCTCTCTACAGAACGTTCTGTGAGGAGGGGCCGCTTTTCGCGAACGGGTGGCTTTTCGTATGATATAATAAAGCGTTCCTTTTTATGGCGTTGTACCGCTTTTGAGACGCGCGAGCGAAAGGGGTCAGGAGGAGTTTGAGCATGAATCGCGGGGACGTTGTTCTGAATCTGCCGCCTCTTTGCCTTTTGCCGCCGGAGCGGTCTGACGTGCTGCGGCTGGTCGAGATCGGTTTCGGCAATGGTGATTTTCTCGTTCATCTCGCGCAGAAGCGGAAGGACGCTGTGGTATACGGCATTGAAGTCTCTCATACCTGTATCGAGAAAGCTCTTTCGCGCGTGCTTAGGACAGGGCTTGTGAACGTTCGCCTGCTGTGCGGCGACGCGCGGTTTCTGCTGAGGGAATGTTTCGCCGATTCGTCGGTCGATCGTGTCTACATGAGTTTTCCCTGTCCGTGGCCGAAGGAGCGTCACGCCAGGAGACGGGTGACGTCGGAAGGTTTTTCCGGCTCGCTGGCGTCCGTTCTGCGCACGGGCGGTGTCTTTGAGATGGCGACCGACGAAGTTTGGTACGCCGACGAGGCGGCGCGGATCCTGGGGGCCCATCCCGCGCTCGGACTTGCCGAACGGCGGCTGAATTTCCGCCGCGAGATCACGACCAAATACGAGCGCAGGTGGCTCGACATGGGCAAGGATATTCATCTTCTTCGCTTTGAAAAGACGGCGCCCTGGAGTGTGCCGCGAATGGTTGAAGGGAGCGTTGACGACATGCACGTCCGCATTGCGCCGGCGATTCCTGTCAGTCTCGAATTGCTGAATGAAACGGTGACGGGACAGACTGGGGAAGCCGTAGGACGTCACGGAGAGGATTCGCACTGGGCGTTCCGCGGAGGGTTCCGAGCGGATGACGGGACGCTCCTCGAGGAGACGATCTGTTCGGATTCGGGGTACGAGCAAAAATTTTACCTGAAGATCGTCGCGCGTCCCGAGTGCACGCTTGTCAAGCTGGACGGCGTCTTCCAACCCTACCTGACGCCTTCGGTGAGGTTCGCGATCGAGGACGCGGCACGGAGGATTCAACAGCGGTGAAGGAAGTCCGGCCGACGACGGGAAAGACGCTTGGCGCGCTGTTCAGCATTCTCGGGCCGCTGGACGGGATGAGCTTTCTGGATCTTTTTTCGGGCACGGGACGCGTGGCGGCGGAAGCCCGCAGGCGAGGCGCGTCTATTGTCACGGTGGAACTGGCGCGTGACCGCGCGGCGCGGATTCGGCGCGTCCTCGGAGAAGACCGGCACGTGCAGCTGTGTATGGACGTGCGGAGGGCGCTTGTCTGGCTTGAAAAGCGCGGCATGACATTCGACGTGGTCTTCGCCGACCCTCCCTATGAGATGGGGTGGATGAGCGAACTGCCGTCGATCCTGGCCGCGCGCGCGCGGGTCCTCAGAACCGGCGGGATGTTTGTGATCGAGCGGTCAAGCGCCGAGGCGCTCTCGCTCGGGGGCACGTCGTGGGAACTGGAGGACGAGCGCCGTTACGGCATTTCTGTGCTGGATTTCCTGAAAGCAAGGGAGACTGTCGATGTATAAGCATAAAGCGATCTATCCCGGCTCGTTTGACCCGATCACGAACGGACACGTGTTCATAGCTGAGAGGGCCGCCGCTCTTTTTGACGAAGTCGAGGTGTCGGTGCTGATCAACTCCGAAAAACAGGGGGCTTTCGCGCTTGAAGAGCGGGTAGAAATGGCGCGCGAAGCGCTCGCGCACCTTCCGAACGTAACCGTGAACTCGTTCACGGGGTTGTTGGTCGATTTCCTGCGCCGGAGGCGGAGCAGCATCGTCATCAGGGGGTTGCGAGCCCTATCCGACTTTGAGTACGAGTTTCAGATGGCGCTGATGAATCGTAAGCTGGAGCCCGATATGGAGACGCTTTTTATCGTCACCGACGCGAAGTACTCCTTCCTGTCGAGCCATACGATCAAGGACGTGTTCCGTCTCGGGGGCGACGTGCGCGGCATGGTGCCGCCGAACGTCTACGCTAAACTTGTGGAGCGTTACCGACAAGAAGCGGCGGATGGGAAGAAGATTTAACTGCCGATAAACGGGATTGCGGTCAGATCGCGCTTCCAATCGGGGCGGGGGAGAAAGCTTTCCCTGATCGCGGCGGCACGGAGCCCGAGCCGGAAGATGTTTAACGCGCCGGTGTCGCCTTTGATGTCCGCCGGCCGCGACATGACAGGCAGCGAGGCGCGGGATCGAATATCTCGCAGCAGGCGGCGTCCTCTGACCGACATCGCGAGCGGGCGCAGATACGCGGGGCCGTGTGCCGCGAAGACAGTCTCGTCGTCGGCGCTTAGGCCAAGCAGCAGCCAGGAGAGCAGGCGCTGAACTCGCGATCTTGGGTAGCGCCGCGTAGAAACGGCTTCGACAAACTGCGCGTGGGACGCGCAGTCCGCGACCGACTCAAGCAGTCTGTTCTCGATCCCCTCGTTCATGCCCGCGCACTCCCTCAGGCTTTCGGGCGCGGCCCGCAGCAGCAGCAGTCGCAGCGCTTGCCAGAGCGGTGTGTCTTCCGTGAAAGCGCGGCCGCTTTCAATCTGTTCCCTGAGGATGACTGCCGCCGCTGGGGGCATGGCGGAGCACGCGAGCGGGATTTTTTTCGCGGTCAGCGCGGCGCGTATGCCTGCGGCGCTCATGATCGGCACCGCGGCCGTCTCGTCGCGGTACGCGGCGCCGACGCGGCGCACGGGCAGAAGCTCAAAGCCCGCGTTTTGACGCAGGACGCTTTCCGCGTAAGCGACGGCGAGCGTGTTGTTGGGTTTTTTCAGAAGGGATCGCGCGCCAGGGCAGAGAGTTTCTGCGCTTTCGGCGCGCGCTTCGGCGTAGGATAAACCTTTTTTTAAGAATTTCTGCAAATGAGCCTTGAAAGCCGACGTTTCCTGAACTAAAATATACGAGATTCTGCGCAGCTGTTCCGCGTCGTCCTCCATGCCGAAAGACAGCGCGGAAACGCAGCCGCAGGCTTTTAGCAGCGCCACGGACGCGTCGGCGAAGACGCCCGCGTTGTGGCAGCAGAACGGTTCCGGCAGCTCGAACACGATGTCGACGCCGCCGCAGAGAACCGCCATTTTTGCCCGCGTCCACTTGTCAAGCAGTGCGGGCATTCCACGCTGTGTAAAGCTGGCCGACAGTGTCGCGATCACCGGCGCGTCAGGGCAGATCCGGCGGATCTCGTTCAGATGATACGCGTGTCCAAGGTGAAACGGGTTGTATTCAGCCGTGAGGCCGACAGCTTTCTCCATTTTCAGCAATGCTCCTCTCTCGTTCCCCACGGGACGGCGGAGGTTCGTTTCATCGTTTACGATATACGACAGAGTGTCGATTACGTCAAGGAGGTTTTTTCAGTGAAGATTCTCGTCATCAACTGCGGAAGTTCCTCTCTCAAGTATCAGGTGTTCGACATGGACAACGAGTCCGTCCTGGCCAAGGGGCTTGTGGAACGAATCGGTATCGACGGTTCGCGCATCAAGCACACGAAGACCGGCATGGACGCCGTCGTCACCGAGACGCCGATCCCCGATCACAGCGTTGCCGTCAAGCTTGTGCTCGACTCTCTGCTCGACCCGAAAGTGGGAGTGATGAAGAGTCTGGATGAACTGGCCGCCGTCGGTCACCGCGTCGTACACGCCGGCGAGGAGTTCGCCTGTTCCGTGAAGCTGACGCCCGCCGTGCTGGACGCCTTGAAACGCTGCATTCCTCTGGCTCCTCTCCACAACCCCGCCAACATCATCGGCATCGAGGCGATCACGGCGGCGCTTCCCAACGTTCCGCAGGTTGGCGTTTTCGACACGGCGTTCCATCAGACAATGCCGGACTACGCGTTCCGCTACGCGATTCCCGAGCGCTATTACGCGGAAGATCACGTGCGCCGCTATGGTTTTCATGGCACCAGCCACCGTTTCGTTTCCGCCCGCTGCGCCGAACTGCTCGGCAAACCGTTGAGCGAGCTGAAGATCATTACGTGTCACCTCGGCAACGGCAGTTCCGTCGCCGCCGTGGAGCACGGCAAGAGCGTCGATACCTCCATGGGATTTACGCCCCTGCCCGGCATCGTTATGGGAACGCGATCCGGCGACGTCGACCCCAGCGTGGTCACGTTCATCGCCCAGAAAGAGGGCGTGGGGAAGACCGACACGATCCTCAACAAGGAGAGCGGGCTGCTCGGCGTTTCCGGCGTTTCCGGCGACTTGCGCGACGTCGAGGAAGGCATGAACAAGGGTGACGCGCGCTGCACGCTGGCGTATAAGATGCTCGCTTACAGCGTTAAGAAGTACATCGGCGCCTACGCGGCGGCGATGGGCGGCGTCGATGCCATCGTCTTCACGGCGGGCATCGGCGAGAACAGCGCCTCGATGCGCAAAATGGCGACCGAAGGACTCGAGTTCCTCGGTGTGAAGATGGACTACTCGAAGAACAACTTCCGCGGCGAGGAGCGCGTCATCAGCGCCGAAGACTCCAAGGTGAAGGTGCTCGTTATCCCCACCAACGAAGAGCTCGTGATCGCCCGCGACACCAAGGAACTGGCGTTCTAGCCCGATTTCCCGAAACGTGCGCGAAAGGATCGTTTAAAAGCTGTGGCGCAGACAGACATCCCGAAGGACTGGAAGTTTGTCGTTCCCGTTCCGGGCATCGCGGACGCTTCTCAAAAGCTTTCCCGCTCTTGGACGGTGGGACTGGATCGTCCCGTTTCGCGCGGGGGGCTGGAATTTCCGCTGACGAAACCTCTTGACGTGACGGCTGAAATTCGTCGTCTGCCTTATGGCGCTGAAATGTATATTCAACTTGACGGTGAAGTTGCGACAGAATGCCGCAGGTGTTGCGCGCCTCTGACGGTTGCAATTCACGAAGGTTTCATGTATTCTTACACTTTGCAGTCAGAAGCCGCTGAAACGGGTCGGGACGAGGAGGAGTTTTGCGACACCGACGCTGTTGTAATTCCCGTCCCGCGGTTTGGCGCGACTCTCGACATCTCGGGTCTCGTCTGGGAGTGTCTCGTCGAAGCGCTGCCGCTTTATGCGCAGTGCGAGGGCGGCTGTCTGCCCGCAGGCGCGGATGAACCGCGGATCGACCCGCGCTTTCTGCCTCTCGCGGATGTACTTGAACAAGAAAAGCACAAAGGAGGGAAATAACCATGGCAACCCCGAAGATCAGACAGTCCCATCGCAGAACCCATCATCGCCTGTCACAGTGGCTGGGAAAGAAAACCGCTCCCGGTCTGACGACCTGTTCTCATTGCGGCGAGACGATCCTGCCCTACTGCGTTTGCCCCGCCTGCGGCTACTATCGTGGCCGTAAGGTGATGAAAGTGGCCGCCGACAAGGCTGCCGCCGAGAACGAA
Organism: uncultured Synergistaceae bacterium; assembly: GCA_964520485.1. Lineage (GTDB taxonomy): Bacteria > Synergistota > Synergistia > Synergistales > Dethiosulfovibrionaceae > Pyramidobacter. The sequence continues at coordinate 29,951 of CAZFNC010000003.1, forward strand.
GCGACAAAGGCCGAATAAGCCGTCTGTCCCTGAACCTCAAAAAGCCCCCGCGGGATCGTGCCGCGGGGCTTTTTGCGCGCCGACGAAAGAAACACTTTTGATAGTAAGGAGCACGTTCAGATAGGCACTTTCGCCTTGACCTTTGAGGCGAAAGTGCCTATACTTCAATCAATTCGTGATCAGATATTAGAATCAGGTCTTAAAACAGGGGTTGGAAAAATGGCCGCAAGGACAGGGAAACTCAAACGCCATGAAAAACTGTCGGCGCTGATCGAACAGAATCCTCTCTGCACGGACGAAGACCTGGCGCGTCTGTTAAAGGTTAGCCTCAGCACGATCCGTCTCGACCGCGCGCTGATGGGTGTGCCCGAGCTGCGCGAGCGCACGCGCCAGATGGCGGAACGCGCCGTCAGCAGGCTGCGCTCGTTCAAACAGGGCGAGTTCATCGGCGAACTGCTGGGCCTCGAGCCGAACGTTTGGGCGCTTTCCGTGATGCAGACGGGCGGCGAGATGGCGTTTCGTCACACCGACCGTGTCGGGGACCAATACATTTACGCTCAGGCCAGCACGCTGGCCATTGCAGTCGTGGCGGCCGACATGGTCGTCGTCGAGGCTTTCCGCGGGTGTTACAGCGCCCCGGCGCGTGTGGGCGACAGGCTGGTGGCGCGCGCCAAAGCCGGCGTTCACGAGGGGAACAAGTACATCGTCAGCGTGCATACGACCGTCGACGAACATGAAATCTACGTAGGGCGCTTCATCGTGCGTGCCCTTTCCGCGAGCGACAGAGCCTGATACCCGTCTTTTTCGGCGGGTTCGGGCAGGAGTGGGGGAAAAACATGATTATCGCAGTTGACGCAATGGGAGGAGACCACGGCGCCTCCGCCGTTTGTCCCGGCGCGATAGAGGCGTGCTCCAAAAACGCCAGTCTGGAAATCGCTCTGATCGGCGATAAAGCGATCATCGAACCGTATCTTGAAAAAGCGGACGCCGCCGTGAGAGGCCGCATCTCGGTCGTCCACACGGAAGAGGTCGTCGATCCCGACGAATCCCCGACGAAAGCTATTCGCACGAAAAAACACTCCAGCATGAGAACGGCGATGGAGATGGTCCGCTCCGGCGAAGCGCAGGGGTGCGTGTCGTCGGGCAGCACGGGCGCGATCGTCGCGGGCGGAGTGCTGGTTGTCGGCCGTTTGAAGGGCATCGAGCGGCCCGGTCTGGGTCTGCTTCTGCCGACCAAAAAGCCCGTTTTTCTCCTTGACGTCGGTGCGACAGTGCGCTGCAAGCCGCTGAACCTCGTGCAGTTCGCTCTGATGGGTTCCATTTACATGAAGGACGTGGAAAAACTCTCGTCCGCTCCGCGCGTCTGCCTGCTTTCCAACGGCTCAGAAGAGATCAAGGGCGACGACGTGATCGTCGAGACTCGAGAGCGGCTGCACGGCAGCGAACGGGTCAATTTCGGCGGCTATATCGAAGCCAACCGCGTGCCGCAGGCTGACGCCGACGTCGTTGTCTGCGACGGCTTTTCCGGCAACGTTATGCTCAAGTCGTTTGAGGGGCTGATCAAGTTCTGTCGTGAGCTCGTGGTCGACACGATGCATGAGTCGCTGCTCGCCAAGGCAGGGGCCGTGCTGCTTTACCCCTCGATGAAAAAACTGATGTCGCGAGTTGACTACAACAGATACGGCGGATCGGCGCTGCTGGGCGTCAACGGCGCCGTCGTCAAGGCGCACGGACGTTCTAAGGCCCCCGCCATCGCCAATGCCATCGGCGTCGCCGCGGGCTTCGTCGAACGCGGCGCGCTTGAACGGATCCGCGCGGACATCGTCGGAGAGCTTGAGCGCTGCGGTAATCCATCGACGCTGAGGTAGGATTTGAAAGGACGCGCGAGCGCCTTTGGCTGTTGTGTGAACGTTTTTTGAAAGGAGTCCTTTTTGTATGCTCGGCAAGGAACTGACTGAACTGTTGGGAATTAAATATCCCGTGATTCAAGGCGCCATGGCATGGATCGCCAACGCTGAACTGGCGGCGGCGGTCAGCAACGCCGGGGGATTGGGGATCATCGCCGCGGGAAACACGCCGCCCGAGCTTCTGGAAAAGGAACTCATCAAGATTCGCGACCTGACCGACAAGCCGTACGGCATGAACATCATGCTGATGTCGCCCACGGCGTCGGCGGCCGTCGAACTGGCCGCCAAGTACCGCGTCAAGGTTCTGACCACGGGTGCGGGCAGTCCCGGCAAGGTGATCGAGAGGCTGAAGCATCTTGGCACGATCATCATGCCCGTCGTCGCGTCTACGGCTGTGGCTATCCGCGCCGTCCGCCAGGGAGCGCAGGCGGTCGTGGCCGAGGGCATGGAAGCTGGCGGGCATATCGGCGAGCTTACGACGATGGTGCTTACGCCGCTCGTCGCCCAAGCAGTGAAGGTTCCCGTCGTCTGCGCCGGCGGCATCGTCGACGGACGGGGAATGGCGGCGGCGTTCGCGCTGGGCGCGTGCGGCGTGCAGGTGGGGACGCGTTTCGTCTGTTCAGACGAGTGCACGGCGCACCCCAACTACAAAAACGCGCTCGTCAAAGCGCGCGAGCGCTGCACGGCTGTCACTGGAGCGCCGACGGGTCATCCCGTACGCTGCATCGAGAACAAACTGACGAAGGAGTTCCTCAAGCTGGAGTACGATCACGCTCCCCTCGAGCAGATGGAGAAACTCGGCACAGGCCGTCTGCGCGCCGCCGTGATTGACGGAGACGTGGAAACGGGCTCGGTCATGTCGGGCCAGTCGGCCGCGCTGGTGCACGACGTCCGCCCCTGCGCGGATATCATCACGGGCATGGTCTCCGAAGCGGAAGAAATTTTGAAGAAGCTGGGGGCTAAAGCTCAATAAGGAGCTGATACCATGAAATACGCACTGCTTTTTCCCGGGCAGGGCAGCCAGACTGTCGGCATGGGAAAAGACCTGATCGAAAACTCTCCAGCGGCGAGGGCCGTCTTTGAGGAGTCCGACGCCGCGCTGGGATTTTCGCTCAGCGACGTCATCCTGAACGGGCCGGAGGAGAAGCTCGTTCTCACGGCATACACGCAGCCCGCGATCCTTACGATGTCCATCGCCGCGCTGCGCGCGCTTGAAGAAAAGGGCGCGCGCCCCGCGCCCGCTTTTGTGGCGGGACACAGTCTCGGCGAGTACACGGCGCTTGTCGCTTCGGGCGTTCTGTCGCTGTCCGACGGCGTGCGGCTGGTGCGCAAACGCGGTTCCTACATGCAGGAAGCCGTGCCGGAGGGCGTCGGTGCGATGGCGGCGATCCTCGGCCTGGAAGCCGACAGCGTCCGCGCCATCTGTGAAGAAGCAGCTGGCGACGACGTCTGCGAACCGGCCAACTATAATACGCCGGCGCAGACGGTCATCTCGGGACACGCCGCCGCCGTCCGACGCGCCGTCAGGCTGGCTTCGGAGCGCGGCGCGAAACGATCGGTGATGCTCAACGTGAGCGCGCCGTTTCATTGTTCGCTCATGCGGCCCGTGGCCGACAGGCTCGCAGCCGAGATGGACGCGTGCGCGTGGAAAAAGGGCGCGTTCCCTCTTGTCGCCAACGTCTCGGCGGCGACCGTCACCGACGTGTCCGAAATCCGCCGCGGGCTGTACGCGCAGACGTACAGTCCCGTGCGCTGGTGCGAGAGCGTGGAGCGCATGGCAAACATGGGCGTTGAAGGCTTTGTCGAGGTGGGCCAGGGAAAGGTCCTCTCCGGCATGGTGAAAAAGATTGTCCGCGGAGCCGCCGTGCTCAACGTCGGATCTTTTGCCGATCTGGACAAGTTTGTTCCGTTCGTGGAACGGGGAACGGGGGCTTAGAAATGGCACGCGTGGCACTGGTCACGGGCGCGGGACGCGGCATCGGACGCGCCGTCGCTCGGCGTCTTGCCGAAGACGGCTGCGTCGTGGCGGTGAACTACCGCGCTTCCGCCGACGCTGCGGAGAATCTCGTGAATGAGATACGCGCCGCCGGCGGCGTCGCACGGGCGTTCTCGGGCGACGTTTCAATCCCCGAAGACGTGAAGAAGCTTTTCGCGGATGTGAAGGCGGCTCTCGGCCCTGTGGAGATCCTCGTCAACAACGCCGGCCGCACACAGGACGGTCTTTTGATGAGAATGAAGGACGCAGATTGGGATAATGTACTGGACGCCGATCTCAGATCGGTCTTTCTCTGTACCCGCGAAGCCATCCGAGATATGGTTCGCGTCAGGTGGGGAAGGGTGGTCAGCGTCTCGTCCGTCGTCGGGCTGACAGGGAACCAGGGACAGGCAAATTACGGCGCGGCGAAAGCGGGAGTGATCGGCTTTTCAAAGTGTGTCGCGCGCGAATACGCTGCCCGTGGAGTGACGGTCAACTGTGTCGCGCCGGGCTACATCGCGACCGACATGACGCTCGCGCTCCCCGAAGCGGTCAAACAGTCTATTCTCACGGGCATACCGCGGGGTTCCCAGGGTACGCCTGAGGACGTGGCGAACGCCGTCTCGTTTTTCGCGAGCGAACGTTCGTCCTATATCACGGGTCAGGTTCTCGCCGTGGACGGCGGGATGACCATGGCTTAAAGCGCGGTCTTGGGCCGCGTCAAAACATGTGGAGGTGTTTTTATCATGACAAAGGCAGAAATTCTCGAGAAACTGAAGCAGATTATTCAGGACCGTCTTGACGTTGAAGAGGACAAGATCGTCCCCGAGGCTTCTTTTGTGGAAGACCTGAACACCGACTCGCTCGACATCGTTGAGCTGATCATGGGTATCGAGGAAGAGTTCGACATCGAGATCCCCGATGAGGACGCAGAGAAACTTACCACAGTCGGCGAGGCGCTCAACTACGCAGCCGCCAAGCTTGGCGTCGAAGAGTAACCGCACAGGCGTGTGCCGCGGGGGAGGTAGGCCGCTGTGCGGCGCCTCTCCCGTTTTCAGGGAAAAAGGAACGTTATTGCCCACCGAGGCGCAAGGAGATCAAAGAAATGAATTGTAGAGTGGCGATCACCGGGCTCGGCGTGGTCAGCCCCGTCGGCATAGGCAAGGAGAATTACTGGCGCGCCCTTGAAGCGGGGAAAAACGGCGTTGGTCCCATCACCCAGTTCGACGCGACAGATTACAGCGTGAAAATTGCGGGCGAGGTTCGCGACTTTGACCCCGCTCTTTACATGGCTAAAAAGGACGCTAAACGCACCGACCGCGTCATCCAATTTTCTACGGCGGCCGCCGCCATGGCGATGGAAGATTCGAAACTCGACCCGACGGAAGTTGCCCCGTGGCGGTTCGGCGTGTACATGGGATCGGGCACGGGCGGACTGCATACCACAGAGGACGGTTTTGAGGATTTACGCGGAAGAGGCCCCCGACACGTCAGCCCGTTCTCGATCCCGATGATGATCAGCAACATGGTCTCCGCTTACGTCGCGATCAGATTCGGCTGCAAAGGGCCGAACATGTGCATCGTCACCGCCTGCTCCTCGTCGATCAACAGCATCGGCGAAGCGTGGCACGCCGTCAGGCGCGGCGACGCCGACGTCATGCTGGCCGGCGGCGCGGAAGCGTGCGTCATGGGTCTGACCGTGGCGGGTTTTTCGTCGATGAAGGCTCTGTGTTCCGCCCACAACGACGATCCCGAACACGCCTCGCGCCCCTTCGACAAAGACCGCTGCGGTTTTGTCGTCGCCGAGGGCGCCGCGACGGTCGTGCTCGAAGAGCTTGAACATGCGCTCAAGCGCGGCGCCCATGTCTACGGCGAGCTGACGGGCTACGGCGCCACGTGCGACGCCTACCATATTACGGCTCCCGATCCAGACGGTGTCGGCGCGCAGAAAGCCATGGAGATCGCCATGCGCCAGTCGGGCTGGGACGGCGTCGATCTCGTCAACGCCCACGGCACGTCAACCCACCTGAACGAGATCATGGAGTCGCGCGCCATCAACGGACTGTTGGGCGATAAGGCCGGAGACACGCTCGTCACCTCGACGAAGTCGATCTTCGGCCACGGGCTCGGCGCCGCCGGCGGCCTTGCCGTGTGCGCGTCGCTCCAAGCGTTCGAGGAGGGCATCGTGCACAAGACTCGCAACTACGACACGCCCGATCCCGAGTGCGACGTGAACGTCGTCGCCGAAACGAAATATGACGCCGACATCAGGCGCATTCTCGTCAACAACTTCGGTTTCGGCGGTCATAACGGCGTTTTGGCGCTCTCCAGGTACGAAGGCTGATGGATGAACGTGAACTTGTCCGGCGCAGGACGCTTTTTGATTTTGCGAGCCGGATCGGACACGAATTTTCTGATCCGGCTCTTCTGGACGAAGCGCTGACCCACTCGTCCTATGCCCACGAACGCGGTCTGCCGTATTGGAACGAGCGCCTTGAATTTCTCGGCGACGCCGTGCTCGAAGTGCTCATCAGCGAGTGGCTCTTTCGCGAACGTGTCGGCGCGACGGAAGGTGAACTGACGCGAGAACGCGCCTCGCTCGTGCGCGAGGAAGCTCTTTCCGCGTGGGGAGACGCGCTCGGCCTGGGCGGACTGCTGCGTGTGGGAAAGGGCGCGCGCGAACGGCTCAGCGCGAACATGATCGGGGACGCCGTCGAAGCCGTTATCGGCGCGATCTACCTTGACGGCGGGCTTGAAGCGGCGCGGGCGTTTCTGCACGCGCGCCCCGATGAAAGTTTGACACTGCCGCGGCTCGACCCAAAATCGCGGCTTCAGATCCTCTGCCAGCGGGACGGGGGCGAGGTTCCCGTTTACGAACTGCTGGGGCGCGAGGGGCCGGATCATCTTCCTGTGTTCACGGCGCGCGTGCTCTGCGGCGGGCGCGAACTCGGACGGGGGACCGGAGGCTCACGCAAGCTGGCCGAGCAGAACGCGGCGCTGGCGGCACTGGAACACGTTCAAAGCGGGCCGGAAAAATGACGGGCATCGAGACGTTCGATGCCCGTCATTTTTGTTGCCCGCCGTCCGCGAAATCGGCTCCAATGCGAAAAGCTGCCGAGGATCGTGCGGTCGCTGTCCCGAGGCCCTCATCGGGAGTCCTTCAGGGTCTTCCAGCGTTCGTTGAGCTCCGCGCCGATCTTCAGGTATTCCCGCTCTTTGCTCTGATGTTCGAGCAGGTCTTTTTTATAGCGTTCTTTCCAGTAGCCGGAACGTTTATCCTTTTGCGCGACGGAGATGGAACCGCACAATTCGATAAAGAAGTTCATGGCCTCTTCGAGAGTCCTCAGATACGGGCGCATGGTCACGAAAAACGCCTCAAGCGGCACGGACGCGTCGAGCTTGAGTCCGCGCACTTCGTCAAGCATGGCGTGAACCTGATCGCGCAACTCCGTCACGGTCCGCGCGGCGGCATCCGGATCGGTCTTTTTGAAACCGAGAGCTTTCAGAAACGAGAACTTGAAGAGGCTGTTTTGCGCTTCGATGTAGCGGCGGACGACGGCACTCGCGTCACGGCTGAAACGGACGGCGTTTTCGGGAGTCAGTTCAAAGGGCATGGCTTATTTTCTCCCTTCTTCCGCCATGGCGCGCACGGCCCGTTTCAGACGGAAGTCGATCGCAGCGCGGGCCTTTTCCGCGCCCTGTGACAGCCGCTCGCTGCGTTCGGGCATTGCGAGGAGTTCGTCTCGCAGCGTGTCCGCTTCGCGCTCCAGCGTTTCGGCGATCTCGCTGAACGACTCATCGTGCCCGTCGGCAGCGAAATCGCGGGCTTTGTGAGCGAGCCCCCGAGCGAGCGTGAGCGTGTTGAGCACGGCGACGGCGCTGTTTTTTTCGAGTCCCGAGACGCTCCTGCGCAGGTTGCGCTCGGGGCGTCCCGAAAGATAGGGCTGGAGCGCGAAAGCGCCGCAGATCAGCAGGGCGACCGAGATCATAAATCTCTTGACCTTGGTGTTGAACAGTCTTTTCAACGTGATCACTCCTTTGTGTGACCTCACGATTATAGCATGAGATCGGGGCTTCGCAGCAGCGAGGGCAGTTCCTCGAGCGCGGCCTCGCGCTCTGCGTTGCCGGCGCAGAGACGAAGGAAGGGAGAGCCGTCGCGAACGGTACAAAAGACGGACAACGGAACCATCAGGTTTTGCGCTAAAGAAACGCCTTCAGCCGAGGAGACGGCGCGGTCGCAGGCGAGGACGCTCAGGCCGGCCTTTTCGAACTCGTGAAAGAGCGGCGCCGGCGAAAAAGGAGGTTCTTCTTTTTCCCAGAAGACGAGGGCGTTAAAAGGCGCCAGTTCGCGCGGCCAGACAGAAGAGCATGCCGCGACTTCCGCGAGCAGCGCCGTTAAGTCAATTTCGGCGCTCCACGCGGCGGCGTGAACTTTGCTCTGCTCGTTGAAAAACGTCAGCGACGGCTCGGCGGCACAGGTTGGGTCGACGGGGCGGAAACGCGCGAGACGCCGCAGCGGGGACGGCTTCAGCCTTTCCCCGCAGGCGGGGCAGACGTCGTCTTTTCGCACGAACGTGAGATCGGCGATGTTTTCGGCTGAAAAATCCCGTCCCCAGCAAGCGCCGGTGTAGTGAAACCCCGCTTTGTTGGCGCCGACGACGGCCCCTTTGACGTTTTCGACTCCGCAGTCGGCCAGCAGCGTGACGGCCTTCGGCAGACCGATCGGGCCCATGTAACCCGCGGAATCGCCCATGACGGCGGACAGTTCGGCCGCCTCCGCCGGGCGGACGGAAACGCCGCGGAGAGCGGCGCGAAGCTTTTCAAGGCAGACTTGCCGGTCTCCGCGCAGCAGCACAGCGACGAGGCCGAGGTCTTTGGCGGTGTAGAACATGCACTTGACGGTTCGGTTGGGCGCGATGTTCAGGTACGCGCACAGATCCTCGATGGCGGAACAGTCGGGAGTGGCGACTGTCTCGAGCGGCGCCAGTTCCCCGCCGGATTCAGGCGGGACGTGGCGGCACGGCGTGTCGGCGCAGAAGACAGCCTGACATTTCGGACAGAAAAAGCCATCCTCGCCGCGAAGAGGCGTCTGCGCGCGGCATACGATGTCGACGGCGTATCCTTCCCCATCTAGGCGGTCAACGCGGCGCGCCAGCGGGCCCAAAGCGCGGAAAGCGCCGCCCGCGGCACGGACGGCAGAGGCGCACATTTCGGCGGCTTCTTCGGCATCGGCGTGTAACCCGAGCAGTTCAAGGCGGTCACGCCGAACCTCGCACATCAACAGCGGCAGATCCCGCGCCCTGCGGACGACGCGGACGGCGGCGTCAAGCGCGCCCCGCGACGATCCGCACGTGTCGATTCTCCGAGGGTTCAAGGTTGCCAGCGCACCCAGCAGATACGCGACGGCATGGTCATACAGCGTTTTTCCTTCCGGCGTGAGGATGGGCGTCGCGTCGTTCGGGTTCCACACCGCGAAGCCGCCTCGAGCCATCCGCGCAAAACCTGTGTCACGGATTCTGCCGGACACGTTCTTCGAGACGGGCAGAAGAAGTTCGCTCAACCATTTCATGGAGTGTTTCCCTTTCGTTCGGTGTTTCACAGCCGGAAGTCGGCAAGCAGCGGCGTGTGGTCGGAAGGTTTTTCCCAGCCTCGCGGTTCTGTGTCGATCCTACAGTCCTCGCACAGCCGCGCGAGGGGCGGCGTGGCGAGCATGTGGTCGACGCGCCAGCCGATGTTGCGCGACAGGGCGTTTTTGACACGATAGTCGAAGAACGAATAGAGCCGTTCCCCCGGGTGACGCAGGCGCAGAAGGTCCGTGAGAGAAGGGGCGCAGAGCCGCGCGAAAAGGTCGCGGATCTCCCGCGTAAAGCAGACGTGGTCCTTTTTGTTCCCCGGGTCGGTGACGTCAAGCTCGGTCGGCGCGACGTTGAGGTCGCCCAGCCAGAGCAGAGGTTCTGAAGCGCGCGCCCGCGCGAACGCGGCGGCGCGGCGGAGGAATTCCTTCTTGGCCTGATAGTCGGGGTGAGAAATCTCCTTGCCCTGAGGCACGTAGGTGTTGAGAATCCACAGCGCGCCGAAGCGTGCGGCGATCACGCGCGTGTCCCAAACGGGCGTAAGCCCGTCGTCAAAACCGCAGAAGAGCGCGTCGGGTTCGCTTCTGCACAGGAATGCGACGCCGTTGTAGGACTTCTCTCCCCTGTAAAAAGCCCTGTAGCCGAGTTTTTCAACGCTTTCGACAGGAAAGTCCTCGTCGCGGACTTTTGTCTCCTGAAGGGCGAGGACGTCGACGTGCGCGCCCCGCAGCCAGCGTTCGAGCACGGGCAGGCGGCTGCGGAGCGAGTTCACGTTGAACGTGGCGATTCTCATGGCCGTTTTTCCAAGGTCAGCGGTAGTCGTCAAGGTTCACGCGGCCTTTGACAGCCCGTCCCCCGATGAAGTTGACGATGTTGTCGAGCGCGCTTTCCGCCGCCTCGCGGCTCGCGAGCGAGCTGAAGTACGAGTTGTGCGCCGAGCCGACGACGTTAGGCAGCCCGATAAGGCTGTCGCCTTCGGCAGGGTAGGCGCTTCGTTCTTTCCACCACACGTCCAGGCCCGCGAAAAACGAAGGATGGGCTCTGAGACGACGCTCAAGCGCGTCATGGTCGATCAGTTCGGCGCGGGCCACGTTGACGAGGATGGCGTCCTCTTTCATCAGATCCAGTCTGCGGGCGTCGAGCAGCCCGCGGGTTTCATGGGTGAGAGGAAGGGAAAGCAGCACGATGTCGGCGCCGTGCAAAGCCTCGTCGATGTCTTCCATGGCCCAGCCGCGCGCGAGCATGGCGTCTTTCGGCGCCGTGCGTCCGACGGCTTCGATCGGCGAGCCGAGCGCGGAAAACAGGGCGGCCGATCTCCGGCCGATGTTGCCCCAGCCGACGATCAGAACGCGACACTGCGACAAAAGTCGCATGGGGTAGCCTGTAATGTTGAAAACGCCGCGGCGGAGGGCTTCCGTCTGCGGCCTGAGCATCCGCGTGCAGGCCAGCGCCAACGCCAGAGCGTGTTCGGCGATGCCGTGCGCCCATCCGCCGGGGTTGCAATAGAGGTTGACGCGCGCGGGCAGCAGTGAAAAGTCAGCCTGATCGACGCCCGTTGACATTGTCTGTACCATTTCAAGCCCTCCGAGGAGACGCATCTCTTCGGCCGAAAGCTCGACGGTCATCATGGCCGCCTGCATGATGTCCGACCTTTTGATTGCCGCGATGCGCTCGGATGGAGAGAGGTCTTCGAGCCAGATGATCTCGTGTCCCGCAAGCTTTTTTTCGACGAGGTCGCATAGCGTGTTCTTGATCTTCGCCGCGACGCAGATAACTTTTTTCATTCGGGAAATTGCTCCTTTCCTTTTGGGCGCGAGTTGGACTATAATAAACAAAAATGCCGGACGCGGGCGTCGGCGCGTTTTAATTATACCCGAAACGGGGGGAAAAGAGATGATTCGACAGGAATTTTTTGACAGGAAGGATTTGTCGTTGACGCAGCGGAGCTTTCTTGAACTGCTGAAAGCGTTCGCTTACACGCTGGAGTGCGCCGCCGCCGCGTTTGAGAAGGACGAACCCTCAAGCGCCCTGCAGACGGCCCACAGGACGGCGGTCATCGAAGAGCTGGCGCAGAATGCCGCTGTAAACTTCAGTTCCCGTCGCGACGGTGATCCGCGCCTTTTTTTCGAGACGCTCTGTCTGGCCCGCAATTCCGCTTTGGCGCTGCGCCGTCTCTGCACGACGGGCGCGAGGCCCTTTTACGGTCTTGAAGAGAGCCGTGTCTTTCTCGGTTCGCTCTGCCGCTGCGCTTACGACCGCATCGACTGGTCGCACGCGCGGCAGCTGCTCGGCCCAAGACACCACGGCGCCCAAGAGGAGGACCTTGAAATCACGTTGAGCGAGCTTCCCGCTTCGATGGCCTCTGAACGAAGGCTGGAACGCATCCAGTCGCTGATCGATTTTCACGACGCGCTGCTGGCGGCGTCGGATGTGTTCGAGCTGGTGGGCGACATCGAAAACCTCAGCGACGCCCTGTTTCCTGTCAAGGACGAAAAGTACTGGCGCAGGGGTTGAAAGTCCGGCGGTTTTCGCGGAACGGGTACGAAAGAGCCGAAATCGGCAGGAGGAACATAGAATATCATGCGGCTGAAAATAGTAGAATTTCCCAACCCCGTGCTGAGAAAAAAAACGGCGCCGGTAACCGTGTTCGACGAAAGTTTGAAAACCTTTGTCGACGAGATGACCATCGTCATGAAGGACGACGACGGCGTGGGCCTCGCGGCGCCGCAGGTGGGCGTCTCGAAAAAAATTGCCGTCGTCTGCGTCGACGATGTTCGCTATGTTCTTGTCAATCCGCGCGTTGTCCTGCGGGAAGGCGAGCAGGTCGGCGAAGAGGGCTGTCTGAGTTTCCCGGGGATATTCGGCGACGTCAAACGCGCCAACCGCGTGATCGTCGAATGTCAGGACGAAACGGGCGCGCAGCGGACGCATGACGTGGAGGGTTTTACCGCGCGGGCCTTTCAGCACGAGATCGATCATCTCGAGGGACGTCTGCTCATCGACCATTTTTCGCCGATCAAGCGCGAGATGACTCGCATGAAATTGAAGAAGGGACGCTCATGAACTCGAACATCTGGTTTTTCGGCACGGGGCGCTTTGCCGCCCGTTGTCTGGAGGAGATCGCTCCCGCGTTTCCCCTTTCGCTTGTCGTCACGGCGCCTCCCAGCATCTCGGGACGCGGCCTCAAAAGCGCAGTGTCCCCCGTGGAGAACGTCGCCGTTCAACTTGGCCTGCCGCTTCGCCGCTCGGCGTCCGTCAATCGCGATGAGGAACTCCTCGCGATCTATGGCGGCAACGTGCCCGACCTCATATTCGTCATCGACTTCGGGCAGAAGATCGGCGAACCCTGGCTGAGCGGGCCGCGCTGCGGCTGCGTCAACATCCATCCTTCGCTGCTGCCGCTCTATCGCGGGGCGGCACCCGTGCAGCGCGCCGTGATCGACGGTTGTCCGCGCACGGGCGTGACGCTGTTCCGCCTCGTCGCCGCGATGGACGCGGGGCCCGTCTGGCTGCAGGCCGACACGCCGATCGGCGAAAACGAGACCGCGGGCGAGCTGTTTGAGCGCCTTGCCGTCATCGGCAGCGGGCTGTTCGTCAAAAACGCTTCGGAACTGCTTGACGGCACGGCTGTGTTCACTCGTCAGGACGACTCTCGCGCGACGTTCGCGCCCAAGATCGACAAGGCGGAGACGCGACTTGATCCGCGTCTGCCCGCTCGGAAACTGCACAATCTCGTGCGCGGGCTGCAACCTTCGCCGGGAGGCTACTTTATCTTTCGAGGCAAGCGCGTGAAGGTGATATCGTCGGTCTGTCGCGCCGAAAAGCGCGGCGAGGCCGGGTCGCTGTGCGTGTCAGGCGTTTTCCCGCGCCTTTGCTGCGCCGAAGGCAGCCTTGAACTCCGCGTCGTCCAGCCGGAAGGCAAAAAGGCCATGAATGCCGACGCTTGGCTGAAGGGCATACGCTTGGTTGAAGGCGAGCGCGTCGACTGAACGGGCGGTCTCTCTGCCTGCGGCGCTGTCTACGGCCGGCTGACAGGGAAAGAGCGGCGGCTTCCATATAGCTTTCGGAAGCCGCCGCCCTTTTTGTCAGACGAACAAGACAAGAGAAGATCAGAGAGTCTCAATTTTAGTGTCGAACTTGGGACAATGAACCCGAACCGTGAGCAGATCATTGACGACCTGGCTTATTTGAACGTCGCAGACGACGCTCAGCAGGCGATAGGCATCCTGAAAATTCAGATTCAATTTGCGCTGAAGAAACTCTACGGTATCGGCTGCCGCGATTTTGATGCCTTCGTCCAAAGTCGGAGCGGAGGCCAGGAAGTACAATCCGTCGACGGTCTCGATCACGGGTCGTTTCACCGGTCTGTCATGGTACACAGTTGTTTTGACGCAGACGCGCCCCGCTGTTTCAATGCCCGTTCCGCTCAGTTCGCCGTCTCCCATGCAGGCGTGCAAGTCCCCCAGGGCAAGACCGGCGCCGGGAATTGATACGGGAAGGTAGACCCTGGAGCCGACTTTCAGCAGCTTCGTGTCCATGTTTGAGCCGTGATCTCCGGGCACGGCGCAGTGGATATCCAGCCCCGGTTTTGGGGCTACGCCGCAAACGCCGATCATCGGGGTCAAGGGCAGACGAATCGCGTCGGAAAAGTAAGCGAAACCGTCCCTGATGGGAATGATTTTGGTTTCAGGCTCTGTGATACGATCCCCAAGGACGCCCAGTCCTTTGTATGTGACCATCACGCCCTGCGGAGCGAACTGGATAGCCAGCACGTCCACGCAGAGAGTGTCTCCAGGCCGCGAGCCCTTGACTTCGATGGGGCCGACGGAACAATCTACGGTAGAACCGTCGATGTCGGGGCGGAGCACGCTCGGATCGGAGATCTGGCCGCTGTAGCAGTCGTCGGTTTCGATCCAGAAAGTTTCCCCGTCCTCAACGGCGTAGTTGAACGGGGTGCTCGCGTTAAAGCTCACGATGACCTTGTCCCTGGGAATCACGCGCATGATCCTCATCTCCTTGCCGAACAAATTGACAGTATGCCGAACGGACCGAAAAGCGCGCATACGGCGCGCACGAGGACAGGATGAACATCAAATGCCGGAAGAACGCCGAAACCGACCTTGCGTCACGACGAACACGGCGGCTTCCACTGAAGGTCGGCTCTCGACTCTTCAAGCGCTTTTTCGCTTTTCTACCGCGCGACTCCTTAAAAATGTGGAGTCGCGCGTCTCATTTTTCGATGGGCCGTCCCTGTCCGGAAAAACGAGCCCTTCGCGCGTAGCGGCCGTTGACTGTCCTATTATTGTAAAAAGTTTAAAACTGTTCTGTATTTTAGCACTTTAAACCTCGTCGGACAAGGTCGAAACCTGTTTGAACACATTGCTACAGGGCTGAAACACGCCGTAGCGGTCGCCGCGGCGCGCCGGCCAAACTCCAAACGGGCAGCCGCGATCGAGGTTGCCTCAAAAAAACAGCGATAACGCGAGTTGTCGCTGTTTTTTTGCACCCCAAAAGCACGGGAGAAGGGGAAAAAAGGATGACAAGCAAGAACGAAAAAAATTCTACAATTCTGAATAATAAAAAAACAAATTGTCGACATTTGAGTAAGATAGCTGAAAGCTGAAAGAGTCCCCTGAAGGAACTTTAAGTAAGTATAAATAATGTATTTCCCACCCTCTGGCGGAATTTAAAAAATAAGGCTAGAATATTTCCGAGCGAGGAAATGGGGCGGACGTTTCATAAAATCTTTGTTTATCGTGATTGCCGCCGTAAATTTTCAAGACAAGGCGTCGATAAAATTGACTTTTCGCCGAAAAGTTCGGAAACGGAGGAAAAGAGCGCGCTGTTCCTCATCTCAGCTTTCAGAAAAAAAAGTTACAATGAAACCATGATAAGCATAATGGCAGATAAACGAAGTATTTATGCGTGAAACGAACAACGGGGCAATGAATTTAATTTTTCCTGTCCGCGTCCCGCGCGGACGCCGAGGAGGGACCCAGGTGCCATTCAGCATATCGCAGGTCGGGGAACTGATGGGGCGTTACCGGTGGCCGAAAGCGGTTGCCGTGACGGGGGCGCTCGGATCGGGCAAAACGGAGTGGGTGCTCAACCTCGCGCTCGGACTGAAAACAATGGGCGAGCAGGTGACGATCGCCGACGCCGACATCATCAACCCGTATTTCTGTATCAGGCAGGTCGTGAATTCGCTTGAGGAAAAGGGGTTCAAGGTGCTCACCGCTCCCGGACAGGCCAAGTGGGCCGATATGCCCGTTGTGAGCGCGGAGGTTGACTGGGCGCTTTCCTCGCCGGGCAGGCTTATGCTCGATATCGGCGGCGACGCGGAGGGCGCTCTGGCCCTCAAACAGTTCCAGAATCGTATCGTCCAGGCTGGCTACCTTTTGATCCTTGTCGTCAACGCGTACCGTCCGCAGACCATGTCGGTCGAAAAGATCGACCTGATGCGGCGCCGCATGGAAGAGATCTGCGGCCTGAAAGTCGGCGCGCTGGTGAGCAATTCGCACCTGATGCACGAGACGACGCCCGAAACCGTGCGCGACGGCTATATGCTCGTGCGCGACGCGGCGGAGCGCATGGGACTGCCGCTTCTCTACGCCGGAGCGCCGCCCGCGATCTACGACGAAACGGCGGAGTTGATGAAAGACGAGCCCGTTCCCGTCTGGCCCCTTTCGCGCTACATGCTCCTGCCGTGGGAGCCGGGCGCTGTGTGGGCGACGGGACTTCCCTCAAAGCACCACGCTTCGCGCATCCTGGGGCGTGAAGCCTTTCAGAACCTGAGCGGTACATGACGGGCTTGTGCAGGGGGCGCTTTTTCTCTATCGCGTAAAATCGCATTATTTCCAAGAAGGGGGTTTTGGGGTATGGTGAAGGGGAGAATCACGGTATCCGAGGAGTACTGCAAGAGCTGCGGACTGTGCGTTGAAGCCTGCCCGAAGAAGGTTCTGCGCATCTCTGACCACCTCAACGACAAGGGATACCGGCCCGTTGAGCAGTACAAGGAAGGCTGCATCGGCTGCGCCATGTGCGCGATGACCTGCCCTGACGCGGTGATCGAAGTCTACCGCGAGACAGTGTGACCGAAAGGTGGAATGAACGAATGGCGAAAGTCCTTATGAAGGGCGCCGAAGCCCTTGCGCAGGCCGCGATCAGCGGCGGGTGCCGTTATTTCTTCGGTTATCCCATCACGCCGCAGAACGAAGTGCCGGAATATATGGCGGCTCACCTTCCCGAAGTGGGCGGCGTGTACGTGCAGGGCGAGAGCGAAGTCGCCTCTATTAACATGGTGCTCGGCGCCGCTGCGGCGGGCGCGCAGGTCATGACATCGTCGTCAAGCCCCGGAATCTCTCTGATGTCGGAAGGGCTCAGCTACCTCGCGGGCAACGGATATCCCTGTGTGGTCATCAACGTCATGCGCGGCGGCCCCGGTCTCGGCGGCATCCTTCCGGCCCAGGGCGACTACAACCAGGCGACGCATGGCGGCGGCAACGGCGATTATCACCTGATGGTGCTCGCGCCCAGCGATTTGCAGGAGGCCGTCGACCTCGTTCAGAAGTCGTGGGATTATGCGTTTAAATACATGAACCCTGTTATGATCATCGCCGACGGGTTCATGGGGCAAATGATGGAACCTGTCGAGATCAAGGAGCGCGTTGCCGAGAAGGGCGACTGGCAGAAGTGGGCCGTCGGCTGCTACCGCGAGCGCGGCAACAAGCGCACGCTGTTCCACAGCCTCTATCTGGCCGCCGACACGCTCGAGGAGCACAACAAGGTCCTGATGAAGAAATACACCGAGATGCAGAAAGACGCTATGGCCGAGAGGTACATGCTCGACGACGCAGAAGTTGTCATCGCAGCGTTCGGCACGGTGGCGCGCATCGCCAAGACGGCCATCATGCATCTGCGCGCGGAAGGCTACAAGGTCGGTCTGATCCGTCCCATCACGGTTTTCCCGTTCCCCAACGACGAATTCAGGAACCTGCCCGCCTCGACGCGCCGCATTCTCGACGTGGAGATGAACTGGGGACAGATGCTCAACGACGTGAAAGTGGCGACGGAGTGCAAGTATCCGATCGCGTTCTACGGCCGCTGCGGCGGTTTCGCTCCCTCGGTCGAGGAGATCGCGGACCAGGTTCGCAAGCTGTACGCTTAGGAGGGGAAGAGAATGTCTGAAGTCAAAGTCTACTCAAGACCGGTCACCTGGATGAAGGGCGTTCACACCCACTACTGCCCGGGCTGCGGTCACGGCATCGCCCATCGCATGATCTGCGAGTCGATCGACGAGCTGAACATTCAGGCCGACGCGATCACGATGGCGCCCGTCGGCTGCGCCGCTATGCTCTACAACTATATCGACGTCGACTGCATCGAGGCCGCGCACGGACGCGCGCCCGCGACGGCGACCGGCATCAAGCGCGTGCGCCCCGACAGGATCGTTTTCACTTATCAGGGCGACGGCGACCTCGCCTCGATCGGCATGGCCGAGATCATCCACGCGGCCAACCGCGGCGAGAAGATTTCCGTGTTTTTCATCAACAACGCCATTTACGGCATGACGGGCGGCCAGATGGCCCCGACCACGCTTGTCGGCCAGAAAGCCACGACCTGCCCGCTGGGGCGCGACCCCAAGCTGACGGGCATGCCCATCCGCATGTGCGAACTGCTCGCTTCGCTGGCGACGCCGGCCTACATCGAGCGCGTCTCCCTAGCCAGGCCTTATCAGGCCAAGGCCAAGAAGGCCATCAAAAAAGCTTTCCAGACGCAGATCGACAAGAAGGGATTCAGCTTTGTCGAAATTCTCTCCACGTGCCCGACGAACTGGGGGCTGTCGCCAAACGACGCGTTTGACTGGCAGATGAAAAACATGATCCCCTATTATCCTCTCGGCGTCTTCAAGGATTTTGAATAGGAGGGACTCCCATGGCATTTTATAAGGAACTGATCGCCGCCGGTTTCGGCGGACAGGGCGTGATGATGCTGGGGCAGCTGGTCGCCTACGCGGGCATGTACGAGGGGCGCCACGTTTCGTGGATTCCCTCCTACGGGCCGGAAATGCGCGGCGGCACCGCCAACTGCAGCACGGTCGTCAGCGAGGAACCTGTGGGATCGCCCGTGATCAGCAAGTGCGACGTGTGCGTGGTCATGAACCATCCCTCGCTCGACAAGTTCAAGGACGCGCCCCGTCCTGGCGGCGTGCTGATCTATAACAGCGACCTGGTCGACTACCCCGACCACAGGACGGACATCAAGGTGATCCCCGTTCCCGCCGAAAAATTGGCGCATGAGTGCGGCAGCGGCAAGGTGGCCAACATCGTTCTGCTCGGCGTGGTGGTGG
Organism: uncultured Synergistaceae bacterium; assembly: GCA_964520485.1. Lineage (GTDB taxonomy): Bacteria > Synergistota > Synergistia > Synergistales > Dethiosulfovibrionaceae > Pyramidobacter. Next base: position 48,755 of record CAZFNC010000003.1, read on the forward strand.
AGGCTTCCGGCATCGTCTCGCGCGAAGCGGTCGAGCACGTGGTGGAGGAGAAACTGGGCAAGAAGAAGCCCGAGTTCCTGCACATGAACGCCAAAGCCCTGCAAAAGGGTTTTGAGATCGCCGATCAGCTGCTGTAATGGAGCGAGCGCTCAGTTCAAAACGCGTCTACGAAGGCAAGATTCTCAATCTGCGCGTGGACGAGGTGGAGGTGTCGCGCAACGGGCGCCATACCAAGCGCGAGGTCGTGGAACACGGCGACGCCGTCGCCGTTCTCGCGCGCGACGAAGAAGGGCGTTTCCTGTTCGTGCGCCAGTTCCGCTATCCGCTGAAGGCCGAACTGCTGGAAATTCCCGCCGGCCTGATTGAAAAGGGCGAGTCGCCGCGGGACGCGGCCGCCCGTGAACTTCGCGAAGAGGCCGGCTATCGCGCCGCGAAGTGGACGCGCCTGCCCGCTGTCTGGTCATCGCCCGGCTTTTCGGATGAGAAAATCCATCTGTTCTACGCCGAAGGGTTGGAGTGGGCGCCGCTTGACCCCGATGACGACGAGGATATCGCCCTTGTGCGCCTGACGGAGGACGAGCTTTTGACCATGCTCGATTCGTCCGAAACGCTCGACGGCAAGTCGCTGGCGTCGCTGGCGTGGTATTTTTCACGCGGGACGGCATTTTCCGGCAAAAAGTGATATGATAGGATCGGCTCGTGCGAGCCGGTCCTATTTTGTCGTGAAAGGAAGAAAGGCGCCCATGCCTGTATCGTTTGAGACGTCGCGCGCCGCGTTTGAGGATTATATTCTGCTCGAGCGCGGTCAGAGCGGGAACACGGCAGCTGCCTACAGGCGCGGGCTGGAACTGTGGCAGCGGTACTGCGGCGACGCGGGACTCAACCCCCTCGAGGTGACGCAGGAATCCCTCTCGACGTTTATCGCTGCGCTGAAAGACGAAGGACGCGCCAGCTCGTCGATCCAGCAGATCGCCGCCGCCCTTCGCAGCTGGGTGCGCTATCGCGTGCTCAACGGCGAACTGCCGGCGGACGCGTGGATCCCCGTCCTGCCGTCAAAGACGAAAAAGCTGCCGAAGATCCTCACCGAGGGCGAGATCCAGCGAATCCTCGCCGCGTGCGACGGCGACAGCTATTTCGACTGCCGGGACCGCACGGCGCTCGAGACGCTGGCGAACTGCGGCGTGCGCGCGAGCGAACTGTGCGGGCTGAGGACGGGGTCGCTGAACCTGGACGACAAAACGATGATCGTCTTTGGCAAGGGAGAAAAGGAACGCCTTCTTCCTTTCGCGGACGACCTGAAAAGACAGTACGAGCTTTATCTGAAAAAAAGGCTGGAGTTCCTACGCGGAGACAAGGCCGAGAAAGCGCTTTTCCTCTCGTCGCACCGTGAGCCGCTGAGCCGCGTCGATCTCTGGAAGATCGTGCGAAAGCGCGGCGAGATGGCTTCCATTCCGCAGGAGCGCCTTTTCCCTCACGTGCTGCGCCACTCGCTGGCCACGCACATGCTCAGACGCGGCATGGACCTGCGCACGCTGCAGGAGTTCCTCGGCCACAGTTCGATCGCGACAACGGAGAAATACCTTCACTTCGACCTTGAGCTCCGAGACGTGTACGACCGTTCTCACCCCAGAGCGTAGAGGTTCTCAAAAGCGCGAAAGCGAGCGATCCGGATGGATATGAACGAATATGCGAAAAGCGTGAACGCCGCGCTTGCCGCGGTCAGGGAGCGCGTCCCCTTTGTGCCGCGCGCGGCGCTGATCCTGGGTTCGGGACTCGGCGCGCTTGCCGAGGCCGTTTCCGGCCCGACCGTCATTCCCTACGCGGAAATTCCCGGCTGGAAGAAGTCGACCGCTCCGGGGCACGCGGGGCGGCTCGTCTGCGGCTCCCTCGGCGGCGTGCCCGTCGTGGTCATGCAGGGCCGTCTGCACGGATACGAGGGCTATACGCCGAGGGAGACGACGTTTCCCGTGCGCGTCTTCGGCGCATGGGGCATTCGGGATCTGATCGTCACCAACGCTTCAGGCGCCGTCAACGGGGAGTACGCCGCGGGAGACGTGGCGCTGATTCGCGACCACATCAACCTGACGGGCGCCAACCCGCTGACGGGGCCGAACGTCGAGGAATGGGGGCCGCGCTTTCCCGACATGACCTACGCGTACAGCCCGCGCCTGATCTCCGCTGCCAAAAAGGCCGCCGCGTCGCTGGGCGTGCCTGTGCGCGAGAGCGTCTACATGGGGCTGGCGGGGCCGTCGTATGAGACGCCCGCCGAGATCCGCATGGCGCGCGCGCTGGGCGCCGATCTGGTCGGCATGTCCACCGTGCACGAGGTGATCGTGGCCAACCACATGGGCATGAGCGTCTGCGGCATCTCCTGCGTGGCCAACCCGGCCGCGGGATTGCGCGAAGTGAAGCTTTCCGAGAGGGAAGTGCTCGAGGAAACGCAAAAGGCCGCGGGAAAGATCTCCGCCCTGATCCGCGCCATGCTGCCCCTGATGGGCGAGGACGCGTAAGACGTGTTCGGGCTGCTGTTGAGGCTTCTGCGCGTCGTCCTCGTGCCGCTGCTCCTCCTCTCTTTCGCGCGAACGTTTTTGGGAGATGTTCTGCGCATGAGCGGCGAGCGGCGGAGCGGCGAAGGGGACGGACGGCGCCGCGCGCGGCGGGAAACGGGAAGTTTTGGCGGCGCGTACCGGAGCGAGCCGGGGCCGTCGTCGGCGTACGATGTGCTCGGCGTCTCGCCCGGCGCGAGCGACGACGAAGTACGGGCGAAGTACCGCGAGTTGATTTCCAAGTATCACCCCGACGCGTTCGCACGGCTGAACGATCCCGATTTCTCGCGTCTGGCGGCGGAAAAGTTCCAGCGGATTCAGGCCGCTTACGAGGAGATCAGGCGTCGGCGCGGAATGTAGGACGGGCGTAAAAAGCCGCTTGTCAAAACGTCGATTTGTAGAGTAGAATAGGCGTGTACGCGGAGGCGGATGTGGTCTGGTGGCCGCCCCGGGCTTCAAACCCGCGTGAGGGGCGATTCTGATCGTCCTTGGTGTGTTCGATTCGCACACGTCTCCGCCATTTTCGAAAGCAAAGCGAAGTTCCGAGGCCGGAGCTTCGCTTTTTTACGAACCCGCTGCGGACGCTTCGCCGAGAAACGCGTCCGGCGGCGGGAAGTTCGCGGAAAAACACGCGCTGTCGTGAAAACGAGGGATCGGAATGGTCAGGGAAACGAACGTTTACATACCGGGAGAATGGGGCTACGTCGTCCTCGACACCGAGTCGCAGGGCTACGCGCGCTTTTGCCCGATCGAGATCGCCCTGGCCCGTTTCGCCCCCGACGGAACGCTGCTTGACACGTACAGCACGCTCGTGCGCCCGCGCGCGTGGCACGTGGCGCGCGTCGTCACGGAGATGACGGGCATCACCACGCAGATGGTGCGCGACGCGCCGACGCCGAGGGAGATCATGGGAAATGTCCGCGACTTCATCGGCGACAGTGTGATCGTCGGTCATGCCGTGACGGGCAACGACGTTCCCATCATCGATCACTTCTGTATGAAGTTGTACCGCCGCAGGCTGGACAATCTGTGCGTCGATACGCTCTACTGGGCGAAAACGCTTTTCCCCGATCTCGGGCGGTACAACCTGAAAGCGCTGGCGGAACACTTCGGTGTGGAATCCGACACGTATCACCGCGCCCTCGCCGACTGTCTGACGACGTCGCGGCTGTACCAGCGGCTGCTTGAGCGGGCCCGATCGCTCAGTTCGTCGCGCCGTGCCGATCTGCTGTGCGCTTTCGCCAAGCGGCTTGAAGACATCAGGAAAAAGGCGGCCGCCGCGAAGGTCAAACCGCGAGCGGCACGCCCGAAGCGGAAAGAGAAAAACGTCGCCGCGGGCGAGGGCGGCGCATAGGATGGGCGGCAGGCCGAGCCGCTTGGGAGGGGTGTTCTTCTCTCCATTAAGAGGAATTTCACCGAACCGGTTCGCGATTGTGCCCGTCTGCTTGCGGACGACGCTTTTTTCTTGTTCTAGTCGCGGTCTCCGGCGGAGTTCTTCAAGACGGGCGTTTCCGGAACGGTGTCCGCGTTCCGCATAAGGGACGTGTACCTCAGCCGCGGCGGGCAGTCTGTGAAAGTGGAGCCGGACGGCATACATACGTGTTCATTCGCCTATGTCACGAGCGAGGACGTCTATCTCGGAGAGCCGTATCGCCGCTACAACGGCAGGGCGATTGAACTTGGGAGAATGTCGAAGAGAATAAAAAAACACGGGACAGGCGTTTTTTTGCGCCTGTCCCGCGTCGTCTTACGCCCGCTTGATGTCCAGTTCGCGCATCGGCGCGTCCTGAAGGAGACGGGAAAAGCTGAGCTTCGCTTCCATCGCGGCTCTGTTCAGCCACGCGGGCAGCGTCACGCTCTTTGCGACGCTCGCGTTCTCCTGCTGCGAGCGCACAAGATCCATCCGAACGTTTACCAGC
>CAZFNC010000004.1:0-24846 GCA_964520485.1 uncultured Synergistaceae bacterium
GCACTCAGAACCTGCTTCAGATCATCTTCTTCGCGCTCTTTCTGGGCTTCGCCCTGATCAAGCTTGGGGATACGGGCGCGGCCGTGCTGAATTTCTTCAGGGCATGGACGAAAGCGTGGGAAGTGATCACCGACGCGGTACTGAAATTTACGCCCTACGGCGTGTTCGGCCTGATGGCGAATATCGTCGGCAAGTACGGTCTGGACGTTCTTTTGCCTTACTTTAAGACGATCGCGGCGTGCTGGATCACCTGCTTCCTGTTCACCGTCATCGTACAGGGAGGCCTGATGGTGGGGCTTGTCGGCGGGATCAGCCCTCTGAAGTTCTTCTCTACGATGAAAGAGGCCATGCTGTTCATCTTCGCCACATGCTCCAGCGTGGCGACGATCCCTTTGAACCTGAAGTGCACCAAGAAACTCGGCGTCAGCGACAAGATCGCAGATTTCGTCATACCTTTCGGCGCCGTGATGAACATGAACGGAACGGCGGTCTACGAGGCGGTGGCGGTGATCTTCGCTTCCCAGGTCTTCGGCATCCACCTGACGGTGACGCAGCAGATCATGGTCATGATCACCGCCGTGCTGGCTTCCGTGGGCACCGCGGGCGTCCCCGGCTCGGGGCTCGTGATGCTGACGATCGTTCTCAACGCCGTGAACCTGCCTCTTGAGACGATCGGGCTTCTGGCCGGCATCGACCGCATCATGAACATGGCGCGCGTCATTCCCAACATCGTCGGCGACGCGGCGACGGCCGTGATCGTGGCCAAGACCGAAGGGGAGTTCCATCCCGAGCGCGCGAGCGACAGCGAAGACGCGGCTTAACCCTTTCCGTTAAAGGGCCGGGTTCGCGAGGCGCGTTTCCTCCGCTTGTTCGGGAAAGCGCGGGACTTCGCCCGCGCGCGTTTTCTGAGAAAACAACGTATAAAGCCCTCGGCGCGTCGGACGCGACGAGGGCTTTTGCGCTTTTCGGAAAGGTTAAAGCTTTGGGGACGCCGGTTGCGCGCGGGCGTGTCGTTTCCGTCTCCGACGGATTTTCGGGGGACCGCGCGCGGCGGTCGTTGTTCGCGAAAATCAGAGTTAATCGTGTTTTAAGAGGAGTTCCCGAGCCAGATCGAGGCACGCGGCGATGTTTTTCAGCTTCTCGACGGGGAACTGTTCGACGGCGAGTCGCGCTTCGGCGCGCAGAGTTTCCGCAAGTTCGTCCGGATAAGAGTACAGGTAGACGACGCGTGAAATCCCAGCGTTGATGATGGCCTTGGAGCAGAACGCGCAGGGCGAATGTGTGCAGTACAGTTCCGCCCCGGACGCGGAGACGCCGACGGACGCGGCCTGAGCGATAGCGTTCATCTCAGCGTGGGAGCCGCGGCACATCTCCTGCCGCTCTCCCGAGGGGATGTTCAGCCTGCCTCGCAGACAGCCCGTCTCGGCGCAGTGCGGCGTGCCCTTGGGAGCGCCGTTGTAGCCGGTGCTGATGATCTGTCCGTCGCGGACGATCACGGCGCCGACACGGCGGCGCAGGCAGGTGCTCCGCGTCGCGGCGACGGCCGCCAGCGTCATGAAATAGCTTTCCCAGTCGGGACGATGAGACATCTTCTCTTCACTCTCCCGCCGCCTCGGGTGAGGCGGCATAAAATTTCCGTTGAACTCGGCGCGCTTTTGATTTATTATAAATCGGCTTAAGTCCGATTGACAGCGCCGCTTTCGCCAAAACGTCATAAAATTGAGTACGCTTTTATCTTTACAGAGGTGATGTTCCGCATGTTCAAAGATCGTTCCGTCTTCGCGTGGTGTCTGTACGACACGGGGAACTGTGCTTTCGCCACGATCGTCATGGCCGTCGTCCTGCCCGTCTACTATCAGAACGTCGTCGCTGGCGGGCAGCCATGGGCGCTTTCGTCGTGGGGCTACGCCTCGTCGGTCGCGCTGGCGCTCTCCGCCGTGCTGACGCCGCTTGTGGGGACGTACGTGGACGGGCGCGCCGTCAAGAAAAGATACCTGCTCGCGTTTGCCGTTCTGGGAATCGCTGCGTCCGCCGCGCTCGCGGCTTCCGGCGCGGGAACTTGGCTCTACGCGCTTTCATGCATGGTTGCGGGCACGGTCGGCATGTCCGTGGCCACGGTGTGTTACGACGCGCTCCTTCCGAGCGTCGCGCCCGCGGGACAGATGGACAGGGTCTCCTCGCTCGGTTACGGCACTGGCTACCTCGGAGCGGGCATCCTGCTGGCGCTTGATTTGGCGCTGATCGCGAAGTTCGGCGAAACGGGGGTGAAAGCTTCGTTTGTGCTCGTCGCCGTGTGGTGGGCGGCTTCCGCCGTGCCGCTTTCTCTCTGGGTCGCCGAGCCTCCCGTCGCCTGCGGCACGCCCGTCGGGTTCCGCGAGACGGCGCGCGCTCTCGCGCGCAGCTGGGACGAGCTGAAGGGATATCCCGAGGCGTTCCGCTTCATGGTCTCGTTCTGGCTCTACAACGACGGGATCGGCACGATCATCCGCATGGCCGCCGTGTTCGGCGCGGGGCTCGGCATTCCTCAAGGGCACATCGTGGGCGCGATGCTCGTCACGCAGTTCGTCGGCGTACCGTTCGCGCTCGTCTTTGCCGCCTTGGCGGAAAAGCTCGGCAGCAAGCGCGCCGTGATGCTCTCTCTCGGCTGGTACACGCTGATCGCTCTCGGCTCGATGCTGATGACGAAAGGCTGGCACTTCTGGCTCATGGCCGTCGGCGTCGGCATGGTGCAGGGTGGCGCTCAGGCCATCAGCCGGAGCATCTACGCCTCGATGCTTCCCGCGGGCAGGAGCGGTCACTTCTTCGGCCTGTACAACGTCTCGAGCAAGTTCGCGGGCATCGTCGGCCCGGCGCTCTGCAGCGTTGTCGCGGAAGTGACGGGGTCTCTGCGCTCCGCCGTCGGCGTGATCGCTTTCAGCTTCGTCGGGGGCATGGCCGTCCTCGCGGGCGTGGACGTGGAGAGAGGACGCGCGCGCGTCGCTCACACATACGCAAAGTGACCGAATACTTCAATTACGTCCTTCGCTGTTCAGACGGCACGTTCTACTCGGGTTTCACGACCGACCCCGCCCGCAGGCTTGCCGCCCACAACGCGGGGAAAGGCGCGAAATACACGCGGAGCCGCCGTCCCGTGACGGTGGCCGCCCTCTGGCAGTGGCCCGACAGGTCGGCCGCCATGCGCGCGGAATGGCGCGTCAAACGGGGAACACGCGCACAAAAGGAAGCGCTCGTCGCACGAATGACACGGCTTGAAGGCGGCCGGCGCGTGAGCGAAAAGCGGCTGAAAAGACTGCTGGAAATTGTCCCGTCGCCGCGGGCGCGGGGCGGAACACGCGGGAAGCCGCCGTTCCGCGACGATGGTCGCTCCGGCGGGGTCGACCGGGAAAGCTGTGTTCCCGACGCGGAGAAAGCTTGAGTTACCTCACGGGCGCGAACCGTTACAGCGCGGGATCCTTAGGTAGCGCGGGCGGGGCGTTTGTGAGCGTCTTCCCCGAGCGGCCCGTTCCCGCTCGCGTTTAAGCGTTTCCGCCCGCGACCGACTTTTCGCGCCTCTTCCGTCGGGGAAGATCGCGGCCGCCGCATCCCTTTGTCGGAAACGTCCGCGGGGACGTTTCAGGAGTTTGGACGCTTCACGGCTTAGGCAGACGCCTTTTGACGTTCCGCCCGATGAGGATCGCCAGCGCGATCTTGACCGTATCGACGGCGACAAACGGGTACACGGCGACGCGCAGGGTCTTTTCAAATGGCAGCCGGAGCGAGAGGACGAGCCAGCCAGCGCCGAACGCGTACAGCGCGACGAGTCCGGCGAACATGCCGGCGAATCGGATGGCAGCGGAATCGGGAAAACGGTCGCAAAAATAACCCGCGATCAGCGCCATCGGCACGTAGCCGGCGAGAAAACCGCCCGTCGGCCCAAGCGCTTTCGCGGGGCCGCCCGCAAAGCCCGTGAACACGGGAAGCCCGACGAAGCCGGCAAGCAGGTACAGCGCGACGGCACACGTGCCGCGCCGCGTTCCCAGCACGACGACGCTCAGGAACACGGCGAGCACGCCGAGCGAAAACGGAATGGGGCCGATCGGGATGGTCAGGGGACAAAGCGCGCACAGAAGCGATGTCATCGCCGCCGTCGCCGTCATGTTCCGCAGATTGTCTTTTTTCATCGTCACGGCCGCCTTTTTCAGAAATTTGACGCTCGCTTTCGCGCCTGCGCGCTGTTGCGGCGCCCGATCTGTCCGCTAGGTTTTCCGCCGTCGAGTCGGCGTTCGCGAGGTTCGCGTTGTACTCTGCTCGTTCCGCCGATTGTCAACGCGGCGGTTCGATTGTCACATCATACGCGCGGAGATGTTAATTGTCAACGATGTTTGAATTAAATGTTGACAATTTTAAAGAAGGTTTCTTTAGTGCGAAAGACTTGAGCGCGGGGCGCAAACGTGGCATAATTCCTGCATATTAACTTGCGTATCGGAAAGGGAAAGGCGAACATGGACGACAAGGACGAACTGTTTTACGTTCAACCCTATGTGAAGGAATTTGACGCCGTCGTGACGGGTTGCGCGCGCGGCAAAAAAGGCTGGGAGGTCACGCTCGACCGCACGGCGTTCTATCCCGAGGGCGGCGGCCAGCTTGCCGACAGCGGCACACTCGGCGGCGCGGCCGTGTCCGACACGAGGCACAAGGACGGGCATATCGTGCACTTCTGCGACGCGCCGCTTGAAGTCGGAAGCAGCGTCCGAGGCGTCCTCGACTGGACGAAGAGGTTCGACCACATGCAGGCGCATTCGGGGGAGCACATCGTCTCCGGCCTGATCCATCAAAAGTATGGCTATGACAACGTGGGTTTCCACATGGCTCCCGACAGGGTCACCGTCGATTTTGACGGACTCCTCACGGACGAACAGTTGAGCGAGGTGGAACGCGAGGCGAACGAGGCTGTCTGGGCAAACTCGCCCGTGTCGGTGGACTTCCCCTCCGCCGAAGATCTGGCGCGGCTTGAATACCGCAGCAAGAAGGAACTCACCGGCGAGGTGCGCATCGTCACGTTTCCGGGGGTTGACGTGTGCGCCTGCTGCGGCACGCATGTGATGAGAACGGGCGAGATCGGGCAGATCCGCTTTCTCTCGATGGCGCATTATAAAGGCGGCGTCCGCGTCGAGATGCTCTGCGGGCGTCTGGCCATGCTCGACGCGGCGGGCATGACCGCTCGGACGCGCGAACTGTGCCGGATGTTCAGCTCGCAGCAGGGCGAGATCGTCGATGCCGTGAGGAAATACATGGCCGAGAGCGAGGCCAGGGATGCGCGAATCGCCGACCTGACGAGGAAATACTTCGACGGCAAGTTCGCCGCGCGCGAAGACGGCGGTGGCCTTGTCATGGAGTTTGAGGACGGTTTCAGGACAAGCGAGATGCGCAAATATTGCGATCGTCTCGCGGCCGAGGGCAAAGCGCGCGTCGCCGCCTGTTTCTCGCCGACGCAGGCTGGAGGCAAAAGCGGCTGGAGCTACGTGATGTGCAGCCGCTCCGCCGACATGAGAGCGGCAAGCAGGGCGCTCAACACACGGCTGAACGGTCGCGGCGGCGGTGACGCCACTCTCGTCCAGGGCACGTTCTTCGCGAGCAGGGAGGAGATCGAACAGGCTCTTTCGGAGACGTTCGAAACGCGCTGACTTCCGTGTTTCGGGCGGATATCGCGCTGCGGGGCAGCCCGCTTCGTCCGCGCTGCCGGTTTTGTTTTGAGCGTCCTCGGACAGTCGGCATGCCCGTTCTTCCGGCGGCGGATACCGGCGCCGATTTTCGGTGGGGAGTGTGTCTGTGTCATGGAGATAAGCACCGTTGCCATCATGTTGGCGTCAACCGTCTGCGGGGGTGTCGTCGCGAGTGTCTGCGGCTTCGGCTTCGGCGCCGTCGCGATGGCGGCATGGCCGTATCTCCTCCCCTACGCGCAAAGCGCAGCGGTCTCGGTTCTCTGCTCCGTCACGCAGGCCGTGATGATCGCGTTTCCGAACAGGAAACACATCAACTTCAAAACGCTGTTGCCCTGCGCGCTCACGGGGCTTGTCGCCTCCGCTGCCGCGGCGCAGTTTTCAGTCGGCGCCGCCGAAAAGATCATGGTTCGCGCGCTCGGTCTGATGCTGATCGCCGTCAGCGTCTACTCGATCTTCTTCGGCGGTAAAATAAGTATCCGCCCGACGCCGCGAAACGGTATGATCGCGGGGCTTGTCGGCGGTACGTGCGCGGGGCTTTTCACCGTGGGCGGGCCGCCTGTCGCCATCTATCTGCTCTCGTCGTCCGCCGACAATCAGGAATACCGCGCCACGCTGAACGCGCACTTCTGTTTCACGTCGGGCATCTCCACCGCGGTCCGCGCCCTTAACGGCGTCATCACGGCGACGACGATTCGCCTCTGGCTCCTCGTTGTCGCCGCGCTCGCGCTGGGGCTGTTTCTCGGCGACAAGATCTTCAAACGCCTCGACGCGAGGAAACTGCGCGTCGTCGTTTATGCCTATCTGCTCGTATCGGGTCTGACGATGGTCTTCAAATAGCAAGTCATTTCTGCGTGCGTCTTTTTCACGTGTTCGTTCAGATTTTTACGGTGTTTCTCAATCGGCAGCGGCCTCAACGTTTCTGCTGGACTCAACCGGCGCTAGCTTATACGCGGCATTCTTCCCGCGCGGCGTCCGATTCCGTCCCTGTGCAGGCAGAACGGTTAAAGGTTCGGTAACATCAGCGGCGCTCCTCGCAAGGTGCGGAGCGCCGCCTTTTTGTTCTCGTCGTCGGGCGCACCGTGCGGCAAGAGGAAGCAGTCGGGATTCGTCCGTTTTTCCGTGCGGAACGTTAAGAATTCCGCTCGGCGTTCCGCGCTCCGCCTGCGAGGGAAAAACTCCGGCGGACGAGCGAGGGCGAAAGAGCGGAAAAAAAGGGATTTGTTTTCCGATTGGCGTTTTCGCGCGGCTCATGGGATAATAGCCACGTACCCCGCCCTGCGCACGGGGCCCTCATGCCCGAAACGCAAGCGGGGACTGGGCGTCGGCAAAAACGCTCGAATGTGCCTTACCCATCAAAAGGAGCAAACGTTGAACAATGAACCTTAAACGATCTTTAAAGACGCTGGCCGCGCTGTGCGTTGTCATGCTGTGCGCCGCGCCCGTGAAGGGGGAAGTCGCGAGTCCGGCGGCGCAGGTCACGGCGCTCAACATGGTCGTCGTCGCCGTGCGCCATATTACCGCGTCGCGGGATCGTCTCGTGCTCGATCAGGAGTACGCGAACGTCATCAACAACATCAGTCTCGGCGAACTGGACGACGTGCCCGAACTGACTGTCGTCTATACGCGTCTGCTGGACGCGATCAGCGTCTGCCGCCTCAACGACGAGGAACGCAGGGTCTACGACGGCATCTGCGACGAACGTCAGAAGGACGCCCTGGCCTCCGTGCTGGCGGAACGGCCGCCCTCCGCCGAAAGCCTGAGGAAGTTCTTCGCCTCGCTCTTCTCCTGCGGCACGGGGACCTATTTCGACTCGCGCCGCGAACTGGCCGACATTCGCAAGGCCGCAGGCGAGAAGAACTGGGAGTTGGAAAAGGAATCTCTCGCCGCCCTGAATGAGCTGCAAAAGGAACTGCTCTCCTGTTCGTGGGCGCTTCTGCGCCGCTATGGGCTGCCGGATCGCGAGAGGATCACCCAGGATGATCTCGACTGCCTTGAGCAGGCCATGCAGGAAAACGAATGGAGCAGGGCTTCGCAGATGTTCTTGTTGCTGCGCGGCGCCTTTGAATCCTATCCGCCGTTCTGGTTTTACTATGCGGACGCCGCCTTCCGCGGGGGCGACAGCACGACGGCGGCGGCCTGTCTCGACGAGTACGACAGACGCTGGGTTCGTGTCCTGCGCCGCGACCCGTGCCGCGCCCGAGCGGACAGGATGCGCATCCTGCTCGACGGGTCGCTGACCGATTCCCGCGTTCGCGAACTCGTCGCCCGCATCCGCGAGAACACGACGCCGCGCGACTGGCTCGGCAACCTGTTCTGCGGCACGGTTCTCTGGACGCTGGGCGATCGCGGGGAAGCGGAGATCTGCGTGCGCGCCAACGTTCTCTTCAAGGCCGAAGAGCGGATCAGCGGTGTCGTGCTCGCGCACATGGCGCGAGGCACTTTTGATCGCGATGCCTTCTGCGCCGATCTGCGCGACGCGCTCGGCGGAGACAGGGACGCGGAGCGAGGGGGAGATCTGCTGGCGGAGTGGCTTGACGGGGATGAAGGACAGGCGGAACGTCTGGCGGAGGCCGAATACGGACGATCGCAGTCGGCGCTGTCGTCGTGCGTTCTGTGGCTTTCAGCGCGCGGCCCTGAGCGTTTCAGCCCAGCGAGGGCCGATCGGTGGGAAAAGGTCTTTGCCGCGCGTCTGACTGACAACATGCTGGAAACTGAGAAACTGCTGGCGCACTGCCGCGTGCGCGCTGCTCAGGGAAACGCGCGTTCACGGCTGCTGCTGGCAGTCGCCTATGAATACGGCTGGGGCACGCCCAAAGACCCCTTTGCGGCGGCGCGTTGGTATCGTCAGGCGGCAGAGGCAGGCAGCGCTGTCGCGCAGGAGCGTTACGCGGAACTCTGTCAGAGCGGAGAGGGTGTCAGCCGCGACGACGCCGACGCGCTGCGGTGGTACAGGGCGGCCGCCGCTCAGGGCTGCGCTGAGGCCCACTATCAGTTGGGGCGTATGTGCCGTTCGGGGCGTGGCATGGCGCGCGATCTTGCCGGAGCGGCGGAACATTTTCTCTTCGCCGCTCGCGCCGGACACGCTTCCGCGCGGGCCGCGCTCGGCGAGCTGTACAGCAAGGGTGCCGGAGTGCCGCTTGACTATTACGAAGCGTATAAGTGGAGCGTGGCGGCCAGCCTCGGCGGGGCCGACGCGTCCCGTACGATACGGCTGATCGAGGGGCAGGGGCCTCTGCGCAGGAAGCGCCTTGACACGGACAGTCTGGAACGGGCGCGCCGTGAGGGACACGACATCTACGTGCGGACGCTAGAACAGTGAACGGCATGCGCGCAAAAAAGCGCCGGACGAAAAGTCCGGCGCTTTTTTGCGCGTGGCGTCACGCGTCCGACGGCGTGGAGGAGAAATGGCTAACCCCACTGGATCATGCCGCTGTCGAGGACGCTGTCAAGCCCCTCGCGCCACGGTAGGACGCGCACGCCGTACAGAAAATGTCCGTTGCGCGAGGGCGTGTAACTTCCCGTGTAGATCAGGCGTCCGTTGTCGTCGCTGCCCGAGAAGGTCAGATCGACGGCGGCTGGCTTTTCGGTGAAATCGCGCGTCTCGCCGCAGCCGACGACGAACTGGACGAGCAGCTCTTCCCGTTTCATCGCGCCGGGGACGAGGTACGCCTCGATCGAGATCGTTCCCGTGCAGGGCACGGCGTTCTGGACAAGCCCTCGGACGGTGATCTGATCGATGCGTGTGCCGCCGAAGCGCGAGCCGATGTCCTTCTTCCAGAGGGCGAGCTGGCGGGGAAGCAGGCGGTTTTTGGCGCGCAGCGTCGAATGGCGCGCGGCCGCAGGACGGTAACTCTCCATGAAGTACTGGCGCACCATGCGCGCGCTGTTGTACTCGGGGCCGAGCGTGGAGATGCTGTCTTTCATGCGGGCGATCCACTCGTGCGGCAGGCCGTCCTTGCCGTGGGCGAAGTACATCGGCACGATCGTGTCCTCGAGCAAGGTGTAGAGGCTGTCGGCGTCAGCGTAGTCATTCTGCTCGTCGGGACAGTCGTGGATCGTGCTGACGCGCGGCCCGACGGTCCAGCCGTTTTTGCCGTTGTCGCCCTCGCACCACCAGCCGTCCGAGATGCTGAGGTTGAGCGTGCCGTTGAGGGCCGCTTTCTGGCCGCTCGTGCCGCTGGCCTCGTGCGGGCGGCGAGGTGTGTTCAGCCACACGTCGCATCCCTGCACCAGCGTGCGGGCGACGTCGAGGTTATAGTTGGGGATGAAGAAGACCTTGCCGGCCAGTTCGCCGGTCGAAGCGCGGACGACCTGGCGGATCAGGTCGCAGCCCTGCGTGTCGGCCGGGTGTGCCTTACCCGAGTAGACGAGGATGACAGGGCGTCCCGCGTCGGAGAGGATGCGCAGGAGTCTCTGCATGTCTGCCATGATGAGCGTCGCGCGCTTGTAGGGAGCGAATCGTCTGGCAAAGCCGATCACGAGCGGAATCTGTGTCCAGGTCGCCGACGCCTGCTGGAAAGCTTTCGGAGAGACGGAGCGGATCAGTTCAAAGAGGACCCTTTTCTGCTCCTGCTTGGCATTCCACACCTGAATGTCGGGAAGTTCGGCGACGGATTTCCACTCGGGCGACGAGGTTGGCAGATATTTCCAGTCCCTGCCGACGGAGGCGTTCAGCAGACGGACGATCGACGGTCCCGTGAAACTGGCGGGGTGCACGCCGTTGGTGATGTGTCCGATCGGGATTTCCTCGGTGGAGAGTCCTTTCCAGTTGAACTGCCACATCGCGCGCGCGACGCTTCCGTGCAGACGGCTGACGCCGTTGCTCCGCAGGGCGTGATTGAGCGCGAGAAGCGTCATCTCGAAATCGGTTCCGCCCTCTCGGCAGCCGAGCGCCCGCAGGTCGTCCCACGTGAGGTTGAGGCTCTTGACCCAGCTGTCGAAATAGCGGTGCATGAGATTCTCGGAGAAGCGCTCGTTGCCTGCGTTGACGGGCGTGTGCGTCGTGAAGACGGAATCGCCGCGCACGACCTCGCGCGCAGCTTCGAAGCTGAGGCCGCGCGTCAGGCAGAGATGGCGGATGCGCTCGAGCACCATGAAAGCCGAGTGTCCCTCGTTCATATGGTAGGCGCGCGGGTGCAGATGGAGCGCCGCGAGCATGCGCGGGGCTCCCATGCCGAGCAGGAGTTCCTGGCGGATGCGCGTGTCGCGGTCGGCGACGTAGAGCCGCTCGGTGATGTGCCTGTCCTCCTCGGTGTTTTTTGGGGTGTCCGTGTCGAGCAGATAGAGAGGGATGCGGCCGACGCCCACTTCCCAGACGCGCGCGTAGAGCGTGCGCCCTGGCAGGTCGAGCGAGATGTAAAGGTGGTCGCCAGTGGCTTCGTCGCGCACGCGGCGCACCGGAAGCTGACGGAAGTCGTTTTTGGGGTAGAGCGCTATCTGGCTCCCGTCGGAAGAGATCTGCTGCTGGAAGTACCCGCACCGGTAAAGCAGGCCGACGGCGACGAGCGGTAAGCGCAAATCGCTGGCGCTCTTGAGGTGGTCGCCCGAGAGCACTCCGAGTCCGCCCGAGTAGATGGGCAGGCTCTCGTGGATGCCGTACTCCGTGGAGAAGTAGGCGATCGGGTGTCTGGCATCCAGTTCAGGGACGGACGTGTCAAACGGGGCGTTCATCTCGGCGTCGTACTCGGCGATGGCGCGCCGATAGAGCGACTGGTATCCATGGTCGGAGGCCAGTTCGACGAAACGGGCGTGATCGACCTGTTCAAGCAAGGCGACGGCGTTGTGACCGAGGGCTTTCCATTTCGTTGGGTCGACGGAACTGAACAGCGGCTCGAACTCGGGGTGCCACGTCCACCACATGTTGTGCGCGAACTCCCCCAGGCGCGCGAGCGGTTCGGGCAGAGCGGCCGTACTGGTGAATCCGTGCAGAAGCGGCGTCGAAGACGGTGTGCCCGAGAAGACTCGTTTCAGTTCGCTTTCGTCCAGGTGCGCGATGGGGCGCGTGGAAGTCCGCTTGTCACAGGCGTCGGCGGCGAGCGCGTATGCCTCGTCGTAGGCGGTGTAGAACTTTTCCCAGTCGGTCTCGGCCGCCAGACGGCGCACGGCCTTGCGGCGGGCAAGCCGCGCTTCTTCGGAAAGTTCCGTGAGAACGTTCAGTTCGCGAACGAGCTGGCGCAGGATCTCCTCATAGGGAACGTGCGCGCGTTCGATGACGGACGCGCCCTCGAAGAAACCTTGCTCGCGAACCCACTGCCCGAAACCGGCCAGATCGCTCGTCACCGTGGGAACGGCGAACGCTGCCGCTTCCTGGGGAGTGTAGCCCCACGGCTCGTACCACGACGGGAACACGCCCGCATCGCAGCCGGAGAGGACCTCTTCGTATGTCATGTTAAAGAACCCGTCGCTTCCGTTCAGCTGGGCAGGGTTGAAGATGACCTGTACGGGGTTGTCGGGACGGTTATCGAGCCCCAGCGCGAGGCAGCGCGAGACGATGGGGTCGTGCTCGATGTCGAAGATCGCGTGCGTCGCGATCCAGTTGGAACCGACGGGCGGCTTCTTCGCAGGGTCCCCTGAGACGGCGGATGGGTTGACGCCGTTGTGTCCGCCCATGACGGCGCACAGCGCGAGCACGGGCGGCAGTTCGGCGGAACGCGAACGGTTCAGCTCGGCGAGCGCGTCGAGGAACAGATCGATCCCCTTGTTGCGGAACTCGTACCGTCCCGAGATGAGAACGATGCGCGTGTCGATCGGCAATTCGTGCCGCAAAAGACGCGACGCGACCGTGAGGATGCCGGCGCGGGCGTTTTCCGCAGCCGAACGGTCGGTGCTGTGGTCGGGAATGGAGTTCAGCGACAGACCGTTGAGCGTGAGGAGATCGGGGCGACTTCCCAAAAACGCGGCCGCCTCGTTCGCCGTCAGCGCGCTGACTGTGGTGAAACAGTCGGCTTCTCGCGCGACGGCGGACTCCATCGAATGTTTGGCGACGACGCCGTAATTGCTCGCCTCCTGAGCGGCGTTGATCTGTCCCATCTGGGAGTAGATGTCGCGTCCCGATCCCGCCATCGACCTGCCCAGCACCGTGGCGTGCGTGGTGAAGACAGTGCTGATCTTGGGGGCGTGCTTTTTAAGGTAGAGCAGTCCCGCTCCGCACATCCACTCATGGAAGTGCGCCGCGACTCTCAGTTCCGACTCGCTCGCGTCCGACAGCAGGCCCGCGAACGCGGCGATCGCCTCGCCGCAGGTCGTGCTGAACATGACCGGCTCCACGTAATCCCACCCGCCGGTGAGCGAATCGACGCCGTAGTCGTGCCACAGGTCGTACAGCAGCTGGTTCTGGTTGTACCTTCCCCTCCAGTCGACGAGGATCACCTTCGGAGAACCGGGGATCGCCCAGCGCCCGAACCGGCATTTCAGATTGTGAATGGCCGCCGCTCGGCGGAACGTCTCCCACTGGGCGCTGTCGGCATCGCCCGGCTGACCTTCGATAAATCCGGGGTTGACGTCGCGCATGGGGCCGAGCAGAAAGTAATTGTCGCCAAAACGCTTCACGGCTTCCTGCGCCTTGCTGCTGACGACCGTGTAGATGCCGCCGACCTTGTTGCACACTTCCCACGAGACCTCGAACAGCGCCGCCGGGGCCTTTCGTGTCGCGTTATCTGTCATGCGGAACTCCTCTCAAAAAGAAAGCTGAACGGAACGAACGTGCGTCGCTTGAACAAAAAGCTGCTTGAAAAGACGCCGCTCCTCAACTGAGCGACATGCCGAAATCCGAAAGAGCGTTCATGTAGTTGATATAAGCGTCATACGGCGTGCCGTAGGGGTTGAAGTACTTGTGCACGTCGCCGTCGGAGAACCACTTCGTGCACATGTAGTAAAAGTGATCCGACGTCTGGAACCGGCGCCACGTGCGCATAACGCCCTCGTCGCGGGACGCGATCACCTTGTCTTTCAGGGCGTAGCACGCCTCGATGGCGTCGCGCTCCATGTCGTTGCCCAGCCACGCCGTCAAATCGCGCTCCACGTCCGCCCACGAGATGGCGTTGGGAACGTCCACTTTCGCCACGGGCGCGTAGCGCCCCGCCGCCTCGGACGGCGTGACGAAATCCAGGTCGGGCGAGCGGAAGATGGCGTCGGGGAGCGCCTCCATAAAGTCGAAGATGCCCGTCTCCGCCCACTGGTGCTCGCCGAACGTCTCGTAGTCCATGAACAGGTTGATGAGTTCGCCGTTGCCGTTGACCGCCTGCGCCCAGTCGGCGAACTTGTCGGCCGTGAGGGGCCACTCCTCCCAGCCTCGGTTTCCGAAACGGAACGCGATGTCGTCGGAGAGACGGTAGTTTTTGAGCAGCAGCTTGAGGCGGTTGCAGCTCTGCGGCGAGTACATGAAGTTGGGGCTGCGCCAGCCGAGAATGTGGTCGGCGCCCTCGGTGAGAATGGCGTCGTAGCCCATCTCCTCCACCATCTTCGCGATGTCGTTGCGGTATATCAGCTCCGTGTTGCGGAACACGCGCGGCGTGACGCCGAAGTGTCTTTTGAGCAGTTCGTCGTGCATTCTCACCTGGGCGGAGAACTCTCCCGGGTCGAACAGCGCCGCGAGCGAGTGGGCGTAAGTCTCGGAGATCATCTCGGCGCAGCCTGTGTCGGACAGCTGACGGAAGCTGTCGAGAACCTCGGGCTGGTATTCCTCGAACTGATCCATGGCCACGCCGGAAATGGAAAACGAAACCTTGAAACGGCCCTCCCATTTCTTGATAAGGCGCAGCAGCAGCGCGTTCATGGGCAGGTAGCATTTATGGGCGACTTTGTCGAGAATGGTGCGGTTGGCCTCGACATCCTCGTAGAAGTGGTCGTGTCCGATGTCGAAGAAGCTGTAATGGCGCAGACGGTACGGCTGGTGAACCTGGAAATAAAAGCAGATCGAGGGCATAGCGCGTCATCTCCTGTTCAGACAATCACGGTAAATCTCGTTCAGGCGCGAGGCGGCGGTGGACCAGCGGATTCGTCTCAGATCCTCGCGGCTGTTTTTCACCATTGTTTCGGCGATCTTGGGGTAGGAAAGCACGGCGCAGATCTTGTTGGCCATCTCGCGGATATCCCAGAAATCGACTTTGAGCGCGTTGCGGACCACTTCCGAGACGCCCGACTGGCGCGAGAGGATGACGGGCGTGTCGCAGATCATCGCCTCAAGCGGCGCGATGCCGAACGGCTCGGACACGCTTGGCATCACGTACAGGTCGCAGCTGGCGTACATGCGTTCGATGTCGTGGCCTTTCTGGAAGCCGGGGAAGTGGAACACCATGCCCATCCGCAGCTGCGACACGCGCCTGATCATACGGTAAAACATGTCGCCGCTGCCGGCCATGACAAAGTGCACGTCGGGCATCCTCTCGTGCACGAGGCGCGCGGCCTCGACGAAGTAGTCCGGTCCTTTCTGATAGGTGATGCGTCCCATGAACAGGACGCGCTTCTCACGGTGCGGCGGCACGACGAGATGATACTGGTGCTGCGACTCGTCGCGGTTGACGGCGTTGTGCACGACCTCGATCTTTTCGTCGGGGATGCCGTAGAGTCGCATCACTTCGTTCTTTGTGTAGTAGCTGACGGCTACAACCTTGTCGGCGGCGGTCATGCCGGCCCATTCGATGTGGGCGGTTTCGGAGTTGACGCCTTCGCCGCTGCGGTCGTGTTCAAGAGCGTGGATATGCGCTACAAGCGGCTTGCCCGTAAGCTGCTTGATGAGGATCCCCGCCGGGTAGGTCATCCAGTCGTGGACGTGGACGACGTCGAACTCCTCTTCCAGCGCGATCTGCGCCGCCGCGAGGCTGTACCGGTAGACTTCGCTCATCAGGTCTCTGCCGTACCCGCCGTGGAGCGTGATCGTGTTCCATGTCGTCTGCGGCCGGCTCACGGCGCCGTCGCCCGCGCCGGTTTGCGTCAGGACCGAGGCGTCCAGCGCTCTGGCGAATTTCTTCCGCAGCAGGAGCGGAGGCAGGACGTCGTCGGGCACGACAACGTCCGCGCGGCGCTCAAGAAAGCGCGTCAGGTATTCCTCGTAGGTTTCAGGCGTGGAGTAGGGACGCAGCGAGGAACGGATGCCGCGCATGACCATGCGCGACGCGAAATAGTGCAGATCTTCGACAGTACGCCCGCCGTGGAGCGCGGAAGCGCTTTCTTCCGCCTCCGCATCCGACGGCAAGTATGGGAACACGGCGCTTATCTGACGGCCGAGCGGCAGGCTGTCTGCGCTCATCGTCTGCTGCGGCACGCGCGTGCCGGAAGCGGAGCGGAGTTTGACGTGCGATTCGGGGTGTTCGGTCAGGTTCGTGTACGGCATGACGAAAAGGACGTCGGTTCCTTTTCGGACCAGCGCTCTCGTGATGCCGTAACAGGCGGTTCCGAGGCCGCCGCTCTGGTTGGGAGGGTACTCCCATCCCAGCATGAGAACGCGCATTTTACCTCGCCTCCTCCTTCAATTTTGTCTCCCAGCGGCGATAGATGCCACCGGAAGCTTTCTGTATTGTCCGCAGCGCGCGCAGCAGTTCCGCGACGCTCCACGCCTGCCATGGCGCGCCGTTGGGGCGCGTGGGCGGGGCGGCGTCGAAGATCTCGGGAATCGAGCCGACGCCGTAGTCGCGCAGATGCTTGCCGCACAGCGGCGTGATGTTTTCGAGAATGTGCCTCGCGGCGATGTCGTGGTCCCACATGGTGTACATGAGCGCGTCGGTGTACGCGCCGATCAGCCACGGCCAGACGGTTCCCTGATGGTAGGCGGAGTCGCGCTCCGCGGGGCCTCCGTCGTAGCTTGGGCAGTAGGCGCGGTCGGCGGGCGAGAGCGTGCGCAGACCGTAGGGCGTGAGAAGCGTCGTCCTGATCTTGCCGCACATCTCGGCGGCCAGGGGACGGTCGAGTATCGGCTCGGGCAGCGACGCAGCGAAGATCTGGTTGGGACGGAAACTCCAGTCGGCGCCCTCCGGACGCCAGACGTCAGCCAGATAGCCGCGTTCCTCGCTCCAGAAGCGTTTCTGGAACTCGTTCTTCAGGGCCGCTATTCTCGCCTTGTTCCACATCGGCTTGCCGCCGTACAGGGACGCGAGCTTGCTTTCGAGGACGAGCGTGTTGTACCACAGCGCGTTGATCTCCACGGGGCAGCCCCAGCGCGGCGTGACGGGCTTACCGTTGACGGAAGCGTCCATCCACGTCAGCTGCGTGTCGGGCGTCCCGACGTGAAGCAGTCCCGCCTCGTCCATGGCTGTGCTCGGTGCGCGGCCTTCAGAATACGCGGCGACGATCTCGCGGACGGGCTTCCAGCAGTACTCTTTGGCCAGCGCGCGTCCGTTGTCGGCATGTTTTATCATCTGCTGCACAGCCCACGCGTACCACAGCGACGCGTCGACGGAGTTGTAGCTGTGATGCCGTCCGTCGGGGGAGTAGCAGTTGGGGACGATGCCGTCCTTCATGGTGCGCGCGGCGTGGATAAGGATGTCCATGCCGTCCTGCTGGCGTCCCGCGCAGAACGTCAGGCCGGGCAGCGCGATCATGGCGTCACGTCCCCAGGCGTCAAACCACGGGTAGCCGGCGATGACGTTCTTGCCGTTTCGCGAGTCGGAGAAGATGAACTTTTCGCCCTCGCGGCTCAGGTGTCCCATCAGAGTGCCGGCGCCCGCTTCGGCCGTCAGACGGCGCTTCGTCTCGTTCTCCCACAGCCGCGAAAGGCGTCCGGGGGCGCACGCCTCGCCGCAGGAGACGCTGAGGAGGACGGGAGATTCCGGCGAGATGGAGATCTCGAACTCGCCGGGCATGAACAGGTCTTCCGTGTAGGGGTAACCGCGTTCGCGTTCGAGCAGGTACTCGACGTTGTAGTACCAGTCGGGCGAAGGGTAGAACGCGAACGGCGAAGCGGTCTGCATGTACAGCTCGGGCATTTCCTCGTAAGGCGCGATCTTGAAGCCGGAGGGCGCGGGCCACGTTTTGACGCGCAGGTCCATGTTCGCTTTCGTGAGCGTGTGGAACCCTCTGTACGCCAGCAGCGGACGCACGATCAGCTTCAGCTCTTTCAGGTCGCGGGCGCCGGCGTTGCCGAACTTCACGGAATAGCGGACGAGCGTGACATGCCAGCCTCGCGGCATGATGATCTCGCGCGTGAGGATCACTTCGCCCATGCGGTAGCGGAAAGTCGGCCACGCGCCGACGGTGACGCCGCGCAGGTATTCGTGCCCGCGCGGATAGAAACTGCCCGGATGCTGACGGCTTGAGAAACAGAACTCCGTGCCGTTTTCGATGAGCGTCTCCTCAAGCGCCGAAAGGAGAACGTGACGTCCGGCCGGCTTGTCGAGGTTGCCGACGTACAGACCGTGGTATTTACGCGTGTTGCAGCCGACGATGGTGCCCGAGGCGTAGTCGCCCAGCCCGTTCGTCTCCAGCCACTCGTAGCGGAGCGATTTGCGGAGATTCTGACATTGCGCTTTGTCAAATTCAAAATTCAAACCTCATCCCTCCAGTTTTAAAAACTCCGTGTTTTTGCCGTTCCCATTTGAGATATTATAGCGTGTCCGCGTAACGTGCCGCAAGGGACAATTTCCCCTTTATGAGGCCATAATAAAACTTTGACGGCCCATGTCAAGTGGAACAAATGGAATTGATTAAGGGGATCGGCTTGCAGGAAACGGCGCAGCGTCTACGTTTCGTTTATGACGGCGTTGACGCCTCGCGGACGTTTCGCCCCTCGCAGCTCGGGGCGGGGCGCTTTTTTTGCGCGTCGCAAGCTTCCGTTCCCCCCTTGAAAGTTTTTGTCTGCCGGTGTAATAATGTTTTCACGCGGCGGCGCAGAAGTGCCTGAACGGTGAAATACATGCTGCTCGCCGGCGCGGGTCTTGAGCGAAAGCGTCTTTTTGAGTACGAGAGGCGGGGGGATGTTATTTTCGATCATCGTGCCCGTGTACAACATGGAAAAATGGCTGAACGGGTGCGTGGACTCCATCCTGGGGCAGAGCTTTGGAGATTTTGAGCTGATCCTGGTGGACGACGGTTCGACCGACCGCAGCGGCGAAATCTGCGATTCGTACGCCGCGCGCGACGGCAGGGTCAGGGTGATCCATCGTCCCAACGGCGGGCCGAGTCAGGCGCGCAACGAGGGGCTGGCTGTTATGAAAGGCGACTATGTCATCTTTGTCGACAGCGACGACCGCGTCGAGACGAACCTGCTGGAGGAAGTCCGCGCGACACTGCTGAAGAAGCCTGTCGACGTCGTGGTCTGGGGCTATAACGCCGTAAGCCGCGCGGGGACGAAAAGGCACCTGTACGATCCCAATTTGAGTTTGAAAGACGTGAAAGTCAAATGTCTGCGGGGCGAGTGGCCGAACGCTCTCTGGATCAAGTGCTGGAAGCGGGAACTGTTTGACGGCGTGAACTTTCCCGATGAAGTCCTCTCCGGTGAGGACATGTGGGTAACCTGTTCGCTGATCATGAAAGCGAAGTCGGCGAGCGTGATCCATAAGAGCCTTTACAACTACAGGCTGGATAATCCTTCTTCCATTTCGAACAATTTGAATTCAAGGAAATATTACTGGGCGATGCGGGCTTTGCTCCGCGGTCTTGAACTGGGCGGGGGGGGGAACTTATTGAAACAAAAGATCACTATGGGATATCAAATTATGCTGTCTCCGCCTTACTGGCCCACAGGCGGGACGGGCTGCTGTCACCCGAACAGCACGACGAAGTCACGGCGCGCGTCGAGCGCCTGAGAGAGACCGCCGAGCGCATGGAACTCCGTGCGCGGTACGGGACGTATCACAGTTTGAGCCGTTACGAAAAGGTTTTGGGACACCGAGGAAAAGCGGGGAGTTATCTGTGCAGGTATGTTGTCAGCAAGGCGGAGTGCCTGTGCCGTCGGTTAATCCGTATCCGGCAGACGCGGCGAAAGCTTTGAGAACTCTCGCCGTTCATCGACGACGGTTGCGCATACGGCCGTTTTTAAGTCGAACGCCCGTTTTAAAGCGCGCTTTTTTGAGAAAAGGAGACAGAAGATGCTTTTTTCGATCATCGTGACTGCGTACAACACGGAGAAATGGCTGAACAGGTGCGTGGACTCCATCCTGGGGCAGAACTTCGGGGATTTTGAGCTGATCCTGGTGGACGACGGTT
The DNA here is from genome assembly GCA_964520485.1 of uncultured Synergistaceae bacterium. Taxonomy (GTDB): domain Bacteria; phylum Synergistota; class Synergistia; order Synergistales; family Dethiosulfovibrionaceae; genus Pyramidobacter. The sequence continues at coordinate 19,839 of CAZFNC010000004.1, forward strand.
CGACCGATCGCAGCGGCGAAATCTGCGATTCGTACGCCGCGCGCGACGGCAGGGTCAGGGTAATCCACCAGAAAAACGGGGGATACAGCGCGGCGCTCAACGCGGGGCTGTCCGTTATGCGGGGGGAATACGTTCTCTTTGTTGACAGCGACGACTGGGTAGAACCGAACTGGCTTGAAGAAATCTCCGCGGCTCTGATCGAAAAACCCGTCGATGTCGTGATCTGGGGATTGAACGAGATCTTTTCCGACAAAACGAAAAAGCGTCTGTTCGACGACAAAGTTTCTTTGGAACAGGTGAAGGTCAAATTCTTGCGGGACGAATGGCCCTGCTACGTTTGGAACAAATGCTGGAAACGGGAACTGTTTAACGGCGTCCGCTTTCCCTCGGATGTTGTCTTCCCCGTGGACTGCTGGACGGTATGTTCGCTGATCGTAAATGCGACGTCGGTGAGTTTCATAAACAAATATCTTTATAACTATAGCCGCGGGAATCCCGCTTCCGATACGAACACGATGAATTCACTGAAGTACTACTGGTTTATGCGAACGCTTCTCCGCAATGCGGAACTGGCGCGACAGGCGGGAGTTTCGGGCGCGGAGGTGCCTCCCGGGTTACCCTATGCGGCTTATCATGCTTTGCTGGCCCACAGGCGCGACGGACTGTTGACGGCCGAACAGGAGAGAGAAGTCGCGGATGTGATCCGTGTCGTGAAAAACTCCGTGAAACGTTTGGACGCACGCTCTCAATATCAGATTTACCATTCTTTAAGTCGAGGGGAAAAAACGCTGCGTCATTACGGGGCGGCTCTGACTTATTTTGTGAAATACCTCTTCCGCAAGGCGGGGTACCTGCCGCGCGGGTTATGCCGCGGTTGAACGGCTGAGACGCGCGTGATTTTTTCGCGCTGTGCGGGCGGCGTCAAAGACTGTTTTCCCCGCTTGAACGCTTAAGATCGCGAGGCCTGCTTTGCCGCGCGCTTTCATCGGGGTGTTTCGCGCGCCCGAACCGCCCGATGACTTTTTTCATCTGGCGCGAGAATGTGGAGGGATGTGTCTTGAAAAAAGTCTTGCTGACAGTCTTGATCCTGACGCTGTGTTCGGCGGCGGCGCTCTTTATGTGGCTGAAAAGCGCCCAGTTCGGGCGCCCGATGTCGCCTAGGCGGGCCGCGCGGATCGCCGCTTCGCCCAACTGGAAAAACGGGGCTTTTTCGCGCGTGGAGCCCGCCGAGATTATCACGTCGAGATCCCGCGACGGTTTTCTGACCGCCTGGTGGAAGTTTTTCACCGCCACGTATCCCGACCTGACGCCGTCCGCGCCGATTCCTTCGCGCAAGACGGATCTGAAGTCGCTGCCGCGCGACGGAGACGCGGTTGTCTGGATGGGACATTCCAGCTTCTTTCTGAGGCTGAACGGGAAGAACATTCTCGCCGATCCCGTGTTTTCCGGATCGTGTTCGCCCCTGCCGTTCGTCGGCAGGGCGTTCGCGGGCACCGATGTGTACGCGCCGGAGGACATGCCGGACATCGACGTGCTCGTGATCTCGCACGAGCACTGGGACCATCTTGACTACAAAACGATCACGGCGCTGCGGCCCAGGGTGCGGAACGTCGTCTGCGGTCTTGGCCTAGGCGAGTACTTTGAGATGTGGGGTTACGACGCCGGCGTCATCCACGAGGGCGACTGGCACGATTCGTTCGACTTCGACGGCCTGACTGTGCGCGTGCTTCCCGCGCAGCACTACGCGCAGAGGCTTTTCGCGCGGGATCGGACGTTGTGTTCGGGATACGCTTTCGTCACGGAAAAGCGGCGAGTGTTCTACACCGGCGACAGCGGCTGGGCGAAGCACGTGAAGGAGATCGGCGAAAAGTACGGCCCGTTCGACCTCGTCATCGCCGAAAACGGTCAGTACAACGAGGATTGGCGGCACATTCACATGTTTCCCGAGGAAACTGCCCGCGCCGCCGCCGAGCACTGGCGCGCGCGCTGTCTGCTTCCCGTCCACAGCGGCAAGTTCACGATCGCGCGGCACCCGTGGTACGAGCCGTTCGAGCGCATCGATCGCGCGCTTTCGGGCACTTCCGTCCGGCTTCTCACGCCCGTGATCGGCGAAGCGGTCTTCCTTGACGATGCGGAACGCGTCAACGATTTGTGGTGGCGGCCGCTGATGCCCGCGCGCGCGGAGGCAAGACAATGACGCGCGGCGCTCTTGAAGGCATTGTCATTCTCGACCTGACGCACCTTGTTGCGGGGCCGTACTGCTCGATGGTGCTGGCCGACCTCGGCGCGGACGTGATCAAGGTCGAACGTCCCGGCGGCGCGAGCGAACGCGCTCTCCAGCCTCTTGTGGACGGCGTGAGCGCGTTCCACCTGACGCTCAACCGCAACAAGAGGAGCGTCACTCTCGATCTCAAGAGTGAAAACGGGCGCGCGGCGTTTTTGAAGATGGCCGCGAAAGCCGACGTCGTGCTGGAAAATTTCCGACCCGGCGTCATGGAAAAGCTGGGGCTCGGATGGGATGCGCTCTCGGACGTCAACCCGCGGCTCATCTTCGCGCGACTGTCGGGTTTTGGACAGACCGGACGGTACAGCGGCAAGCCGGGCTACGACCTTGTCTCACAGGCGATGAGCGGGCTGATGGCTGCGACGGGTTTCCCAGGCTCGCGTCCCTTGCGGAGCGCCGTCTCGGCGAGCGACGTGACGGGTGCTCTGTCGTGCGCCGTTGGGATTCTCGCGGCGCTTCTGTCTCGCGGGCGCACGGGGCGCGGGCAGGTGGTGGACGTGGCTCTGCTCGACTCTCTCGTCTCGGCGATGGCGTCGATCAGTCTGCTGTACTTCGCGACGGGCGAAAACCCTGCGCCTATCGGCAACCGCGACACTTCGACGTATCCCTACGATTCGTTTGAGGCGAGGGACGGTACGGTCGTACTCGGCACTTCCGGCGACAAAAGCTGGGCGGCGCTTGCGCGCGTCATGGGGCGTCCCGAGTTGGCGGACGATCCGAAGTTCCGTCATATCGCCGACAGGCTCGCGAATCAGGACGAACTGGCGGGGCTGATCGGGGCGTGGACGAAAACGCGCACATGTGAAGAGATCCGTTCCGCTCTGGACGAAGCGTCTCTTCCCTGCTCTCCCGTGCTGAACGCGGAGCGGATGAGCCGCGATCCCCATCTGGCGCTTGACCGCAAGATGTTCAGGACGGTTCCCGCGCCAGGCGGCGGGACGTTTACCGTGACGGGGCCGCACATCAACCTGAGCGAAACTCCGCCGGCTCTGCGCACGCCAGCGCCGGATGCGGGAGCGGACGCGGTGTCGGTATTCGCTCAGTTCGGTCTGAGCGCAGAGGAAGTCTTAGGTTCTCGCGTATGACGCGCGCGGCAGACTGGACGAAGACGCGTTCAAACGAAAGCCGCGCTTCATCGCGAGAGAACGTCGGTCCCGCGCGTTTCGGATTCCGTCCGGTGATTGTCCCGCCGGATAAGGTGTTTGGCGATCCGTCGCCGGAACGCCGTCGCGTTGCGCGGGATCCCGACGCCGCGGGCGGTTCGGCGACAACCCCGCCGTCGTGCGGGAGTTTCCGACACGTTTTCGACGATGCTTTCGCGTTCGCCGTCAAATTTCCGCAGACAGAAAAAAATTCGTCGAAAACGCTGACAAATTTGCTCTTATCAGTTATAATAGCGCCCGCGAGTATCGCCTTTTCAAATTTTGTATATCGAGGTGTTGTTTATGGTTAACTTGAAAGTACGCGCGGCTGGCCTCTTTGCCCTCGCGCTTTGTCTGACCGCGGCCCGCGGGGGGTTGTCGATGACGCAGAAGGAATTTGTCGATCTGTGCCGCACGGGAAGCGCCGCGGACGTGGCGCAGGCGCTGAGCGACGAAAAACTTTCCGCAGTCGCCCATGTCGGCGGCGTGACGCCTTTGATGGCGGCCGCCTCCGCGCGCGGCGACGCGGCCTCCGCGGAAAAGGTCGGAAATCTGCTTGCCGCCGGAGCGCAGCCCAACGCTGCAGACGCGGCGGGCCGTACGCCGCTGATGTACGCGGCCCACTACTCCGACAAACCCGAGGTCATCCGTGTCCTGCTCACCGCGGGCGCCCAGCGCGAGCAAAAGGACAGGCGCGGCTGGAACGCCGTCAGCTACGCGGCGGCAAAGAACTTTAACGTCGGCGTGCTGAACGAACTGATCGACGCCGGAGCCAACGTGAACGCCGTCGACCGCGACGGAGCTTCGCCCCTGCTTCTGGCGTTCCGCGGCGGAAACGGCAAGGATGTCGTTATGGCGCTGCTTGCCGCGGGCGCGAACCCTGCGCAGAGCGATCATTCGCGCAACAGCGTCGAGTCCATGTTCCGCCGCAGCCCTCTGAAAAAGGACGCCGAGATCGCCGCCGCCCTAAAGGAATCTCCCGCTGTCAAGGCCGTTTCTCCCGAGCGTTTTGTGCAGGTTTGCGCCAACGGCGCGCCTAACCGAGTGGAGTCGCTGCTGAAAGCCGGAAACGACGCTCTCGCGCCTGTGGATGGTTTCGTGCCGCTGCTGTGGGCGGTTAAGGGCAGAGCCGACTCGGGCGTGCTGAAAGCTTTGCTTGCCGCCGGCGCCGACGCGAACGCGGCCGATGCCGACGGGCGGACGGCGCTGATGTACGCCGTCACGAAAAACGCCGGTGCGGTGCAGGTGCTCATGAACGCCGGCGCGCGCGCCGACTTGCTTGACAAGGCAGGCAAGAGCGCTCTCGATTACGCAGACGAAGCGGGCGTCGTGAAAGAGACCGACACGCCGGCGCTGAAAGCCGCGGCTGAAAGTCTCCGCGCTGCTGAGAGCGACCGCGAGAACACTGTCGTCGCCGTGAAAAACGACTACGAGAAGAAGCTGAACGACGAGTTTGAAGTTCGCGCCGAAAAGGAAAAGGCTCTTGCGGAAAGAGACGCCAGCCTTGCCGACCTGAACAAGCAGCTCGAGGCCGAAAAGACAGCCCGCGCCGAGGAAGCGGGAGCAGCCGCGAAGGCGGCAG
>CAZFNC010000004.1:24946-52192 GCA_964520485.1 uncultured Synergistaceae bacterium
AGGCGAAGATCGCCGACCTGACGAAGCAGCTTGAGGCCGAAAAGACAGCCCGCGCCGAGGAAGCGGGAGCAGCCGCGAAGGCGGCAGAGGACGCGAAGACAGCCGCCGCTGAGAGCGAGGCGAAGATCGCCGACCTGACGAAGCAGCTTGAGGCCGAAAAGACAGCCCGCGCAGCCGACGCCAAGGCCTCGGGGAACTGAGATCTGACGCGGAACAAAAACGTATGTGACGTTAAAAAGCCCGCCTGCCGCCGGAGATTTTGGCTGCGAGCGGGCTTTTCTGAGGATATCAGCGTTTGTTCAATCGAATAGGTTAAAAAGATGAAAAATTATAGGAAAATAATGAATCTTTTATGAAAAAAAATAGGATATATTTCTGATTTTCACTGATAAATTGAAAAAAATAGAAATAATTGACTGTAAAATACGTCAAAAATTGAACTTGCCACGGAAACGAGATTCTCCATGGACGATATACCTTGCGAAAAAAGAGAGAAAGGTGTACACTATTAACGCGGAAAAGCGGAATGACGTATCCGCTTTTCTTTTTTTAAGGATAAAAAGCGGAAAAGCGTATCCTCTTTTCTGAATTGAATGAACGTACAGACGGAGGCGGATCATGAATCCGATTATCGATCTTCCCGAACCACTCCTGCTGGGGCTGCACGCGCTGGTCGCGCTGGCGCGCAATCCCAAAAGCGTGCTTTCGGCGCACGCCATCGCCGCCGAACTGGGGGTGTCGGAAGGACATCTGTCCAAGGTGCTGCAAAAACTGGCGAAGTCCGGTATTCTTGCTCCCGTCCACGGTCCGGGGGGCGGTTACAGGATGAAGGCTGAAGCCTGTCAAGTCAACATGCGCAAGTTGATTGAACTTCTCGGCGGGCCGTTTACGCTCGGCGGCTGCGGATTCGCCGGCTGCCGCGGCAAGCACTGTCTGATCGGCGCCCTTGTAGACGAGCTGACGGCAGCCATCCGCGATTACACGGACAAAAAGACGCTCGCGGACCTCCTCAACCATTTCGATGCGCGGCCTGAAATTACGCTCGGCCTTTCGCTGGAAGGTCTTGATTGTGAACAATAAGATATTACCGGTCATCGCCAAAATCAAATGAAGCAGGAGGTTTTTTTGTGATGAAGATGAGTAAAACCGTCGCCGCGGCTCTTTCGCTTTCGGCGGCACTGTTGGCGTCCCCCGCTTTGGCTGACGGTTTCGCGGTGTATGAGCACAGCGCCCGCGGCGTCGGCATGGGCGGAGCGATGATGTTCAGCGACGAGGCATCGCTGCTGGCCTATAACCCGGCGGGGCTGTGGCGTCTCCAGGACAACGGCAGAGGGCAGTTCTCGGCCGCCATGACGTACATCGCCCCCCGCGGCTATGCCGACTTCTACCACGACGACGGCAGTTTTGACCACTGGGAGCACAACAAGAACAATCCCGCTTACGTGCCCTCGATGTTCTGGGCCAAGCGCCTGAGCGAGCGCGTGACGTTTGGCGTGGGGACTTTCGCGCGCTTCGGTCTGCGCGCCACCTATGATCCCGGCTGGTACGGACGGTACAGCAGCCGCAGCGCCGAATTCGCGGCCTTTTCGATTTCTCCCGCGGTGTCGTGGAAGATCGGCAAAAACCTGGCTTTCGGCCTCACCGGCGAAGTCATGTACGCGCGGCTGAAGATGGATAAGTCGCTGGCGCAGAACATTCTTCCCGGCGAAGTGGCGATGGATCTGGACGGCGACAACATCGGTTTCGGCTGGGGCGCCGGACTTGACTGGCAGCCGACTGAGAAACTGTCGCTGGCGTTTCTTTACCGTTCCGAGGTGAAACAGGAGCTGGAGGGCGATCTCAACCTGAACACGGCTCTCGGCGTCATCGGCACGACCGCGAAAGGCGCCGTGCACTTGCCCGAAAGTTATACTTTCGGCATCGGCTGGAAGTTCGACGACCGCACGCGCATGGAATTTGACGCCATCAAGACGATGTGGAACTCTTACGACAAGCTGAGCATCACGGCGCACGTGCCCCCTCCCTATAATATGTTCCTCGGCGACGAGCGGACGGTCAGCGAGCTGAAGTACTGGCGCAACGGATGGCGCTACCAGTTCGGCGTCGAGCACAGGCTGAACGAGAGATGGACGATCCGAGCCGGATTTGTTTACGACACGTGTTCGGCCGACAACCCCGAATTCAACGACTACATGGTGCCCACGGGCACGCGCCGCACCTATACGATCGGCGCCTCGTACCGCGTGAAGAACGTTGAGTACTCGCTCGGCTACGGTTACATGTACGTCAGCGACAAGGGCATCAACTACGACAGTCCTACCAGTCCGTCGGGCCGACAGAAGTCGCGCGCGCGCGACTGCGACGCGCACATCATCTCCATCGGCGCGCGCATCGACCTGTAGACGCTGTAGACGCGTTCCTTTAAGGCCGGACGCTGTTTACGGCGTTCGGCTTTTTCGTTCCGCGTAAAGCTCTCCCTGAGAAGTTTTTTTGACACGGCGCGGCCGCTCCGAAGCGGAGCACGGGTGTTCCGCGGCACCTTTTTGACCGTCGTTGCGGCCTAAAATCGTTGGGAAATTCCTTGCTCGGCGCCGGCGCGCGGGCAAAATACTATTCGGAATTTTGCGGTCCCGCGCAAAGGAGTTGAGGCGCCCGTTGAACTGGCTTTCTTTCCTGAGCTACGTCGTCGCCGCGGTTTTCTCCCCCGGGCCGAATAACATCACGTCGATGTCAAATGGCGTCCGCTACGGTTTTTTCGGCTCGATGAAGTACCGTCTCGGCATCAGCTGCGGGTTCTTCGCCGTGCAGTCGCTGGCCGCGCTGTTCAGCGCTCTTCTGCTTGGGGTGATCCCCGCCGTGAGTCCGTATATGCGCGTAATCGGTGCTGCCTATATCATGTGGATGGCATGGCGGACATACTCGTGTCCGCCTTCTGGAGGGGCCGCGGAGGACGCGCGCGACAACACGTTCATGTCGGGGCTGCTGCTGCAGTTTGTGAACGTCAAGTCGATCCTGTTCGCGCTGACGAGCATGTCGGCTTATGCCGTGCCGTACAGTTCGTCGCCCCTTTTTCTGTTCGCCTTCGGGGTTGCGATGACGCTGTTCGGAGCCGCGTCGGTTCACTGCTGGGCGGCGTTCGGCGCCGCCTTCGGCCGCATCCTGCGCCGCCGCGAGCGCGCCGTCAACCGCGCGCTGGGGCTGCTGCTGGCATGGTGCGCCCTTTCGCTCTATCTGTGACGGATTTTCACGCTTTTATATTTGACGTTTGTCAAAACGTTGGTATAATGGCTGTTGTGCGGAGGGATGGCCGAGCGGTCGAAGGCGGCGGTCTTGAAAACCGTTGAGCGCAAGCTCCGGGAGTTCGAATCTCTTTCCCTCCGCCAATTTTAAATATCGCCGTTGTGACAGGTAGAGACAAGAGTACAAAACCCGCCGTCAGGCGGGTTTTTTCGTTGTTCGGATTTTTTTCGCGGCGAGACAAGTTCGGACATGCGCGGACGATAAAACCGTACCCGATGTCGTGGCGGGGAACGGTGTCCATACCATAGCCGGCTAAGAGAGACGAACGAGGTATTTACGACGTTTGCCGCGCAAGAACTCTAACCTTTAGGAGGGCGAAAAAAAAAGCGGTCTCGCGGGGAGCGGAAATTACATTCCCGCATCCCGAAGGGCCGTTTTCCCATGTCAGTCCTGAAAGAATCGATTTTTTCCGTCGACATTGCGACTTTGTGACCGCTTTCCCAAGAATCAGGTCGATATGTTGACACGGTTCTCTTTTCGCGGTCGGCAAATGTCGGAGCTTGTTTCAAGAGGCGCGGTTCCCTGTCTGCCTGTCTTTCAACATCATATAGATTGCCACAGGTATGGCGATCGGACCTGCGATCACGCAGGCTATAACCTTCGATATATAATAACGGATGGGCCGCGCGTGAAGACGGTTGCTCCGTTTCGTGAATACCATACCTTATCGATAGCCTAGGTAGCCGCTGCGGCGTCAGTAAGCCAAAATACGCCTTGTATAAATTTTATAAATACCATATTTATTACTCCCTTTCCAAAAGTGGCACGTGTAACTGATTGGAATCGCAGAAACCTTAACCTTATTAAACCGCGCCGAGGGCATCCCCTGCTTTTATCCCCTCTTTCGATATCGCAACGCAAGACTTGGGGTAGAGGGCGTTTCTTTGTCCACGATAATGCGGCTCATCGACGGAAAGCTCTTTTCTCTCAAAAAGACAGACAAACGAATAACGTAAGGGCATTATATATCTCTCCTCCCCCGCAAGAGTTTTTCTTAAAATCAGCGCGAGAAATTTTCCTCGGACGTGCACAGAGTTTGGCGGAAAAGTTTTGTTCGGACGTGCCATTCTCGGTCGCAGTAATAAAATATGAATTTTTTGTCTGACCTGTATTGACATAAGCGGAACTTTCTGCTATTCTCCCTTTTGTGATGAAACGTTAGCACTCTTTACGAGTGAGTGCTACTAAGTCAAACGTTGAAAAGAGGGTGCTGCTCATGCTCACGGAGCGACAGCTTGAGATCGTGTTCGCGGTCGTGTATGAGTACATCAAGACGGGAGAGCCTGTCGGGTCGCGGACGATCTCCCGCAAGTTCCTCAAGGGGCACAGCGCTGCAACGATCCGCAACGAGATGTCCGACCTGGAAGAGATGGGGTATTTCACTCAGCCTCATTCCTCGGCGGGGCGTCTGCCCACGTCGCAGGCTTACCGCGTATACGTCAATTCCATCCTGCATCGGCCGACGGTGCCGCCGCCGGAGATCGAACGCTGGATCCGTCAGGTGTCCAGTCAGCTGCACAGCCTTGACGAGCGTCTGGAAGAGGCGGCCCGTTTTCTGGGGCGCTTCACACGCTGTTTCAGCGTGGCCGCGCTCGCGGCCGTGGACGGACTGAAGCTCTGCAAGTGCGATTTTATCCGCATCGGCACAGATGTGTTGCTCGTTATCCTTGTCGTGGAAAACGGGGCGGTTCGCCACGCGCAGATGCGCATCGCGCCGGGGCTGAAAACTGAACGTCTGGACGAGATGTGTTCTGTCATCAATCACGCCGCTGCGGGTCATCCTTGGAACGGCGTTCGCGGAGAGATACTGGACTATCTCAGCCGCCATATGTCCGATCACTGGGAAGACCTGCGCCCCGTGTTCGAGCGCGTGGACGGCATGATGAACGACGAGGCAGTGATGCTCTCCACGGGCGGCGTGCGCGAGCTTTTCACAAGCGGCGACGGGAAAGAGTCCGATGAGCGCCGCGAGCGTCTGGACGCGATTTCGTCGCTGATGGACACGCGAGGGGATCTGGAGGATTTCATCAGCGATTACGCGGGCGCCGACGGGCTGCGCGTGGCCATCGGCGACGAGAACACGCGGCCCGACATGCAGGGCTGCTCGGTGATGATGTCCACGGCGACGGACGGCGGCAAAAAAGCCATGCTCGGTATCGTCGGTCCCATGCGCATGGACTACGCGGGATCCATCGCCGTGCTCGAAGCCGTCTTGGACGGGCTGTACCATCCCCGCGTCTGGGAGGAGGAAGGATAAATGGAAGAGAACGAGAAGGACGGGAAGAGAGAGGAGACGGCGGCGGAAAATCCCCCCGCTCCCCCCGCGGAGGATGTGTCTTCCCCTGTCAGCGAAGAACAGAAGAAAATCGACGAGCTGACGGCGCAATACCATCAAATGCGCGAGATCGCCGCGCGCGCCCAGGCTGACGGCATCAACTACCGCAACTGGGCCGAGCGCGAGTTCAAGCGTCTCAAGGCCTACGGAAGCGAACGCGCTGTGTTGGCCATGCTGCCGGTTTTTGACAATCTGGAACTGGCGCTCGGCAACGCGGAGGCAAACCCCGCGAGCATCAGAGACGGCGTTCGCATGGTCAAAAAGCAGTTTGCCGACGCGCTCAAAGTTCTCGGCGTGTCGGAGCTTGACCCGACGGGCAAGCCGTTTTCGCCGCTTGAGCACGACGCTATGGGCATGACGCCCGTCGCCGAGAAAGCGAAGGACGGGACGGTCTGCGTGGTCGTGCGCAAAGGTTTTTCGATGGCTGATAAGGTGATCAGGCCTGCGATGGTCATGGTCGGACGCTACACCGAGCCGAAGCCCGAGGCCGGCGCAGACGAGCAAAAGGACGGGCAGAAACAGGACGGGAAATAAGCGGGAGGAACCGGAGCCGCTTAGAGCCGCATAAAACAGGTACACACATTTTTCTTTGAGGTGATTTAAAATGAGCAAAGTTGTAGGAATCGATCTTGGCACCACAAACAGCTGCATCGCCGTGATGGAGGGGGAAAACGTCACGATCTTCCCCAACAGCGAGGGTGCGCGCACCACGCCTTCCGTCGTCGCGTTCACCAAGGACGGCGAGCGTCTCGTGGGGCAGTTGGCGAAACGCCAGGCTATCGTTAACGCCGACAAGACGATCATGTCGATCAAGCGCCACATGGGCAGCGATTACAAGGTGGACATCGACGGCAAGAAGTACACGCCGCAGGAGATCAGCGCCATGGTGCTCCAGAAGATGAAGCACGACGCCGAGGACTACCTGGGGACGACCGTGAGCGACGCTGTCATCACCGTGCCCGCCTACTTCACCGACGCGCAGCGCCAGGCCACCAAAGACGCGGGCGCCATCGCCGGCCTGAAGGTTCTGCGCATCATCAACGAGCCCACGGCCGCCGCGCTTGCCTACGGCGAGAACAAGACAGGCGAGCACAAGATTCTCGTCTTCGACCTGGGCGGCGGCACGTTCGACGTCTCGCTGCTCGACGTGGGCGACGACGTCTTTGAAGTGCTCGCCACGCGCGGGGACAACCACCTTGGCGGCGACGACTGGGACATGAGGATTGTGCGGTGGATGGTGGGCGAGTTCAAGAAGGAGCAGGGCATCGACCTTTCAGGCGACAAGATGGCCATGCAGCGTCTGCGCGAGGCCGCCGAGAAAGCGAAGATCGAGCTGTCGTCGATGATGGAGACGACGATTTCTCTGCCGTTCATCACGGCCGACAGCACGGGGCCGAAGCATCTTGAGATGAAGCTGAGCCGCGCCCGTTTTGAGGACCTGACCTCTGACCTGCTCGAGCGCGTCGTCGCTCCTGTCAAGAACGCTCTGTCCGACGCCAACATCAACGCTTCGCAGATCGACAAGATTTTGCTCGTCGGCGGCTCGTCGCGCATGCCGGCCGTCCAGGCCAAGGTCAAGGAACTCCTCGGCAAAGACCCCACCAAAGGCATCAATCCCGACGAGTGCGTCGCCGCAGGCGCGGCCATCCAGGGCGCGATCATGAGCGGCGACACCGACAAGAAAATCGTTCTCGTCGACGTGGCTCCGCTGTCGCTGGGCATCGAGACACTCGGCGGCGTCTGCACGCGTATCATCGAGCGCAACACGGCCATTCCCGTCACGAAGAGCCAGGTCTTCTCGACCGCGGCGGACAATCAGCCCAGCGTCGAGATCAAGGTTCTCCAGGGGGAGCGCAGCATGGCGGCCGACAACGTGCTTCTCGGCACGTTCACGCTTGACGGCATCGCTCCCGCGCCGCGCGGCATTCCGCAGATCGAGGTGACGTTCAACATCGACGTGAACGGCATCCTCAACGTCTCCGCCAGGGACAAGGGCACGGGCAAGGAGCAGAAGATCACCATCCAGTCGTCCAACCTCTCTAAGGATCAGATCGAGAGGATGAAGGCCGAAGCGGAATCCCACGAGGCCGACGACAAGAAGAAAAAGGAACTGATCGAAGCCCGTAACGCGGCCGACTCGCTGATTTACCAGTCGGAAAAGACGATGAAGGATCTGGGCGACAAGGTCACGCCCGAGGAGAAGGGCGCCGTCAACACGAAGATCGACGAACTGAAGAAGGTCAAGGACGGCGACGACGCGGCGGCAATCCAGAGGGCTATCGAAGCTCTCGGCACCGCCATGCAGCCGATCGGCGTCAGGCTGTACCAGCAGGCGAACGCCCAGGGCGGCGCCAAATCCGAACCTCAGGGCGACACGAACCCCGGCGGCAAGAAGGACGGCGACACCGTCGACGCTGAGTTCACCAATTAAGCGGTCTCCCCATGCCAGAAGCGCAGCGGGATTTGTACGAAGTGCTCGGCGTCGCGCGCGACGCGACGGCTGATGAGATTAAACACGCCTACCGTGCCCGAGTGCGCGAATGCCATCCCGACACCCATCCGGACGACCCCGACGCGGAGCGGAAGTATAAGGAAGTGAACGCGGCTTTTTCCGTCCTCGGCGACAGTGAAAAGCGCGCTCGCTACGATCAGTTCGGTACCGCTGACGACGTGCGGGGAGGAAATCCGTTTGGCGGCATGGACGTGGAGGACATCTTCGGCGACATTTTCAACATCTTTGGCGGAGGCAGTCCTTTCGGCTCGGCGCGGGCGCGGCCGGACGCTCCGCGCCGAGGCGCCGACCTGCAGATGGCGCTGTCCATCACGCTTGAGGAAGCCGCCGCGGGCGTGACGCGCACTGTCACTATTCCACGCTGGGAACCCTGCGATCACTGCCACGGCACGGGCAGCGAACCGGGTCACGATCCGCGCGAGTGTCCCACGTGCCACGGCGCAGGTCAGGTGAAATCGCGCGTGCGCACGCCTTTCGGCGACACCATCTCCGTCGTTACGTGCCCCACCTGCGGTGGGCGCGGCAAAATCGTCGAAAAGCCCTGTACCGAGTGCGGGGGCGAAGGCAGGATTCATCGTCGCCGCGAGCAGGAGATCAGGATACAGCCCGGCGTGGACACGGGCACGAGGCTGCGCGTCCCCGGGGCGGGCGAGATGGGCGCGAACGGGGGGCCGCCCGGCGACCTGTACATCGTCATGGAGGTGCGGGAGCACCCCGTTTTCCGCCGCGACGGGAATGACCTGCACCGTACAGTCAGCGTCCCGTGGCCGCAGGCTGTGATGGGAGGGACTTCTGCCGTCGGCACGCTGATCGACGGGGACGCCGAGTTTTCCGTTCCTGAGGGCGCTCAGCCGGGGCAGACCGTCCGCCTCAAGGGCAAGGGCATGCCCTCTTTGAGGAGCGACCGCCGCGGCGACATCGTGCTTCACCTCACGGTCGATGTGCCCAAGCCGTCGTCCTTGAGTGAAAACGCCGCGCGGCTGGTGAGCGAATTGGCGTCAGAATTGGGCGTGAAGGCTGAAAAGGAAGGGTTCCTCGACAAGCTTTTCGGCAGCAGGAAAAAGGCCGGTACAAAGGCCGCTCCCAGTACGAGAAAGAAAGCTTCGAAAAGGAGTTCGTCTTCATAAGAAAAACGACGGCGTTTCACAGCGAAGGCCAGGTGAGACGCCGCCGTTTTTTCGGCGGCTGCCGTCCTGTAACAGGCAAAAACCGGTGGGCTCCGAGGAGGGGCCGATCCTGTGGAATTTTTCCGCCGTTTGATGGTATAATAACGACGATTTGTCTTGTGGCGGCAGGAGGGGGAAGGAAATGCCGAAAAGCGACGATTTTTGGTGGTATATCACGCTGAGCGGCCCCCCCGGCATGGAGGACGCTCTGAACTCCGTGGCGGAGGATTCCGGCTGTATCGGTTCTTTGACGACGAGCCGCGGCGACGAGGTCGATCTTCAGGCGTATTACCGTGCGGGCAGGGACCTCGGCGAGTGGCTGAAGATCATTCAGCCCTACTTAGAGCCGCTTGATCGCGTGAGGATCAGCGATATGGGCAGGATCGAAAACCGTCCTTGGCACACCGAGTGGATGGATGCCTTTCCGCCTTTGAACGTCGGCAACCGCCTCGTCGTCATGGCACCGTGGCACGCGGGCGAAGAGGAGTCGGGGCGTTTGCCCGTGTTCATCTATCCTGGCTCGGCGTTCGGCACGGGGTACCATCAGAGCACCCAGGCCGTCCTGACGCTTCTGGAACGCTGGCTCCGCGAAGGCGACGCCGTCGCGGACATCGGCTGCGGGTCGGCCATTCTCTCCATCGCGGCGCTGAAGATGGGCGCGCGGATCGCCTATGCGCGCGACCTGGACCCTTCCGTCGTCGGCGAAGCTGTCCGCAACGCTCTGGAGCTGAACGGGCTACCTCGGGAGAAACTCGACATTTCCGTCGGCGATCTGCTGAAAGGTTTTGAACACACGGTCGACCTGCTGATGGCAAACATTCTTTTCGAGCCGAACAAAGAACTGTTGCCCGACGTGGCACGAACGCTGAATGATGGCGGTCGGGCGATCTTTTCCGGCATGGTGAGCGCCGAGGGCGAGAAGTTCAAGACTCTGCTCGGACAAAGCGGTCTCAGGCTGATTGACGAGGTACACATTGACGACTGGTGCGGTCTCGCTGCCGAAAAGGTCTGACGCCCCTCTGTCAGGCCGCCGCGTGCGGGTGGAAGCCCTCGGCTGCCGTACGAACCTGGCCGAGTCGGAAGCGCTCTGCTGTGAGTTCAGGCGGCGCGGTGCGGAGATCGTCGAAGAGGCCCCTTATGACGCGGCCGTGCTCGTGACCTGTTCCGTCACCGCGGCGGCGGATCGCAAAAGCCGTCAGATGCTGCACCGGCTGCGCCGCGAGCAGCCGGAGGCCTGTCTTGTCGCCTGCGGCTGCTGGGCGCAGGGCGCCTTAGAGAAGAACGTCGCGAAAATGGGCGTCAACCTGCTCGTCGGCAACCGCTACAAGTCGGAAATTCCCGATCTCGTCGCCGTCTGGCTTGCCTCTCATACTGACGCGATGGCCACGATGCGCGGGCGCATGGGCCGGAGATGGGATACCCTGGAGCTTGACCGCTCTCCCTACTACGGCAGGGCATTCATCAAGGTTCAGGACGGCTGCGATCACAGATGTTCCTACTGTCTCGTTCCTGCGCGCCGCGGTCCTTCCGTCAGCCGTCCCGTCGCCGCTATACTTGACGAAGCCCGGCGCTGCGCTGAAGCGGGGCACTTTGAACTGATCCTCACGGGAGTGCATCTGGGGCTGTTCGGGCGCGACACAGGCGAATCGTTCGCGGGACTGATCCGTTCGCTCGGCCGGATCGACGGCGTTCAGCGCCTGCGGTTCGGTTCGCTTGAGCCGTTCAGCATCGGAGATGACCTGCTCGAGTCTCTCGCCGCCTCGAAGATATTCTGCCGCCACCTGCACCTGCCCGTGCAGTCCGGCGACGACGAGGTGCTCGCGCTCATGCGGCGCGGACACACGGCGGACGACTACCTCAGACTCACGTCCCGTCTGCGCGCAGCTCTGGGCGACGACCTGCACATCTCGACCGACGTGATGTGCGCTTTCCCCGGTGAAAGCGACGCGGCTTTTGAGAACACGCTTTCGCTGCTCGCGGCGTCCCGTATCGGACGCGTGCACGCTTTCCACTATTCCCCGCGGCCGGGGACTCCCGCGGCGCAAATGCCGCGGCAGGTTCCCGTCGAAGTCGCCAAGGAACGCATGGACCGACTCAAGGCGGCCGGCGAAGTCTCGCTTGCCCGCGAGGCGGAACGCTGGGACGGCAGAAAGGTGGAAGTGCTCTTTGAGGGGAAGGGGCGCGGTTTTTCGCAGGGATACACGCGCGAGTACCTAGAGTTCTGTCCCGACGGCGAAAGCATTTACAACGAGCTCAGGGTCGTGACGGCAAAATCGACGAAGGACGGCGTCCTTCACGGCATTTGAGCAATATATACGAGGAAAAAGGGAATTTTTATCAAAAGGCTATTGTCGGATTGCCGTGCACGGTGTTACAATACGCGTTATGCGAGGTGACGACGATGGATTCCTGTCCGTTTTGCGCGATTGTGAAAAAACGGATTCCCGCCGACTTGGTCTACGAGGACGAGCGGTGCGTCGCTTTCCGCGACATCAGGCCGCAGGCTCCCGTCCACGTGCTGATCGTCCCGAAGGAACACGTCGTCTGCGCGGATGACGTCTCCGACCTTTCGCTGTGGGGATGCCTGATGAACGCCGTGAAGCGGACGGCCGTTCAGTTGGGCGTCGCTGGAGCTTATAGGGTGGTCGTCAACTGCGGCGCATCTGCAGGTCAGACAGTCTCCCACCTTCACATCCATTTATTGGCGGGGCGAGGTTTGAAGTGGCCCCCGGGTTAAACGTTTGATGCAGGTGGAGCAGAAAGGAGGGAATTGTTTTGACAACAGTCGTTAGAAAAGAAAACGAATCGATTGAAGACGTCCTTCGTCGTTTTAAGAGAGACGTTTCCAGAGCGGGAGTTCTTCGCGAAGCCCGTAAGAAGGAACACTACGAAAAACCCAGCGAGGCGAGAAAGCGCAAGCGCCAGGAGCTCTCTCGCAGAAGAGTGAGGGGGTAGCGTACGATGAGTTCGTTGACCGATCGTGTTTCCGCCGACCTCAAAACCGCCATGAAGGAGCACAGGGAACTTGAGCTTTCGGTTTTCCGCATGCTCAAGGCCGAACTTCAGAAGTTCCAGGCCGACAAAGGCGTGAGTTATGAGATCACCGACGACGACGTGATCGCGCTTACGGGGCGCCTCGTCAAACAGCGCAAGGAAGCTGCGGAGCAGTTCGCGGCCGTCGGCGCACGGGAGCGCGCGGACAGTGAACTGGCCGAGGTGAAGGTGCTCCAAGCATATCTTCCCGCGCAGTTGAGCGAGGAAGATGTGGAACGCATTGTCCGCGAGACCGTCGCCGAAGTCGGGGCGGCGTCTCCGAAGCAAATGGGCAAGGTGATGAAAGCTGTCATGCCGAAGCTGAAAGGTCAGGCTGACGGCAAACTTGTCAGGGACGTCGTGTCGAGGGTCCTGCAGGGGTAACATGTACGTGAACGGGTTCGGGAGAACGTTTTTCCCGAATCCGCTTTTTTGTCCGTCGGAGGCCGTTTCAGCGAACGGCTCCAGGGGAGGAGAGTTGCGTCTTGAGGTGCCCTCAGTGCGGTTCGATGGACAGCCGCGTGATGGAAACGCGCACGGCCGAAGAGGGGCGGGCCATACGCCGCAGACGCGCGTGCGCCGCCTGCGGTTTCCGTTTTACGACCTATGAGCGGGTGGAGGAACAGAAAATTCTCTGGATCTCCAAGAAGGACGGACGCCGCGAGGCATTTGACCGCGGCAAGCTGATCCGCGGCATCAGCAGGGCCTGCGAACGTCTTCCCGTCTCGCTTGACACGATTGAAGACATGGCAAGTCGCATCGAGTCCCGTCTGCGCGAAAGCGGCGAAGAGGTCTCGAGCATGGAAATCGGGGAACTGGCGATGAAAGAGCTGGCGGAAGTCAACAAGGTTGCCTACGTGCGTTTTGCTTCCGTCTACCGTCAGTTTACAGACATCTCCAGCTTCGAGAAGGAGATCGCCCGTCTGATCTCCATGGCGGGCGGCGCCGATGCCGCCTCTTCCGGGGCGGGGAACGCGAAGACGAAAGACGGGAAGTGACCGTTGTCCCGATGCTGTGCGCGTCTGTCGTCTCAGCTTCGTTTTTTTTGGCGTTTAAATTCCGGCGCTTTTCCCCGTTTTTTTAACGGAAGGCTTAAACGTCGCCCGCATCCTGTTCGCGCGACGCCGGTCCGCGAGTCCGCTGTGCGGTTCGTCCGCGCGCGTCGCCCCGACGAAAACTGATAAAGAAGTGCGCGAACGACCGCGCCGCGGTGGATTTTAACGCTCAACTGTGAGATAATAAACTGGATTCACCGGAAGCTGATTCTGCGCAGCAATCCGCCGGTGAGGAGGTTTTCGATGAGTTTCCGTTCTTTCAACGTCCCCAACGTGCTCAGCCTGTCGCGAATCCTGTTGGCGCCGTTTGTGATGATTCTGCTGCTTTATACGCGCGTCGGGCGGGGCATCCCTTTTCTGCGCGCGTACGGTTTTGACCTTACGTACTGCGACCTCGCGGCGGGATTGGTTTTTGTCGTGGCGGCGCTTACCGACACCGCAGACGGCTACATCGCCCGAAAAAAAGGACTGATCACGAACCTCGGCAAGTTCATCGACCCGCTCAGCGACAAGGTCCTCGTCATGGCGGCGCTGATCGCTCTGCTTGAACTTCACCGTCTCAGCGGCTGGATGGTGATGCTCATCGTCGCTCGCGACTTCATGGTCAGCGGACTGCGCATGGTCGCTGCCGTCGAGGGGCAAGTGATCGCTGCGTCTCGGCTGGGGAAGCTGAAGACTGTCTTTCAGATCATCGCCATTGTGATGATGATCCTGAAGCTCCCGCTGGCGCTGTACGTGATGTACGTCAGCATCGCTCTCACAGTCTGGTCCGGCATCGTCTACATTGCCAACGGGTGGGAACTGATCACGGACTCCGACTGAAGCGCGGAACGGCGGTCGGTGTTTGGAGGAAACGTCCGCCGTTCCCCTCCAAAAGAATGAACGCCTTCTGACGGTTTTTCTGAATAAAGTTTTTTGAGGTGAAATTCCATGTTTGAATCGCTAAAGCGCACGCTCGGGCTTGATCCTAACGAAAACACGCTGCGCCGCTACCGCAAGCGCGTGGAGGAGATCAACGCCCTGGAACCGAAAGTACAGGTCATGAGCGACGAGGCCATTCTGGCGCGCGCCCTTGAGATCAGGGATCTCATCAGGGGCGGCGCGGAACTTGAAGAGCACCTTGTCGAGGTTTTCGCGCTTGCCCGCGAGGAAGCCAAACGCAAGCTGGGACTGCGGCCGTTTGACGTGCAGCTGATCGGCGCCATGGCCCTGAACGACGCCAACATCGCCGAGATGAAGACGGGCGAGGGCAAGACGCTTGTCGCTCCGCTAGCTGTGATCCTCAACGCCTACAAGGGCGAGGGCGTCCACGTCGTTACCGTCAACGATTATCTGGCACGGCGCGACGCCGAGTGGATGAGGCCGCTCTACACGGCGATGGGGCTGGATGTCGCCGTCATCTATGCCTTTATGGACCAGGACGAACGCAAAAAGGCCTACTTGGCCGACATCACCTACGGCACGAACAGCGAGTTCGGCTTTGACTACCTCCGCGACAACATGGTTGATTACGCGGAGCAGATGGTGCAGCGAGGGCACTCGTACTGCATTGTCGACGAAGTGGATTCGATCCTGATCGACGAGGCCCGCACTCCCCTGATCATCTCGGGCCCGTCGGAAGAGGACACGGGGGCGTACACCCAGGCCGATCAGATCGCCACGAAGCTCAAGGGCGTTTTCAAGGACCCGAACGAGGTTGAAGTGAGCAGTTTTCTGCTCGACGAAAAGGACCGAAAGGAACCGGACGGGGACTTTGTGGTCGACGAGAAAGAGAAGACCGTCACGCTGACCGGCAGGGGGATCGCCAAGTGCGAGCAGCTGCTGAAGACACCGGGGCTCTTTTCCGACGTCAGGCACGCCGACATGGCGCACAAGATCAATCAGGCGCTCAAGGCGCATTACCTGTTCAAGCGAGACGTGCAGTACGTTATCAAGGACGGCGAGATCGTCATCGTCGACGAATTCCGCGGCCGCCTGATGTTCGGCCGCCGTTTTTCCGACGGACTGCACCAGGCCATCGAGGCCAAGGAGCACGTGAGGATCGGCAAGGAAAGCCAGACGCTGGCGACGATCACGATACAGAACTACTTCCGCATGTACAAAAAGCTTGCGGGCATGACGGGAACCGCCGCCACAGAGGCCGAGGAGTTCAAGGACATCTACCGCCTCGGCGTCGTCGTCATTCCCACGAACAGGCCTGTCATTCGTATTGACCACCCCGACCAGGTCTATCGCACGATGGACGAGAAGTTCACCGCGGTCGTCGAGGAGATCGAGCGCGTCCACGCCGAGGGCCGTCCGGTGCTCGTCGGCACAGTCTCTGTGGCCGTGTCGGAGCACGTCAGCCGAATGCTCCGCGCCAAACGTATCCCGCATCAGGTGCTCAACGCGCGATACCATGAAAAGGAGTCGCAGATCGTCGCGCAGGCGGGGCGGTTCGGCGCCGTCACCGTCGCCACCAACATGGCCGGACGCGGTACCGACATTCTGCTTGGCGGCAACCCGGAGTTTCTCGCGCGCGAGGAGTACCGCGCCAAGGGACTTGACCCCGCGAAAGACGCAGAAAAGTGCGAGGACATCCTTCAGCGGATGAAGGCCCTCTGCGCGCAGGAGAAGGAAAAAGTGCTCGCTGTCGGCGGGCTGTGCATTCTCGGTACGGAGCGCCATGAGTCGCGTCGCATCGACAATCAGCTGCGCGGCCGTTCCGGACGTCAGGGCGACCCTGGCAGCTCCAGGTTCTACCTGTCGCTCGAGGACGATCTTCTGCGTCTCTTCGGATCGGATCGCATCGGCGGAATGCTCGACAAGATCGGCATGGAGAAGGGCGAGTCGATCGAACACCCGCTCCTGACTCGCGCCATCGAGAACGCCCAGAAAAAGGTCGAGATGATGCACTACGACGTGCGACGTCAGCTGCTGCTGTACGACAATGTGATGAACCAGCAGCGAGAAGCGGTTTATACCGAGCGCAGCACGATCATGACCGATCCGGAGATCCTCGAACATGCCCGCGAGATTGCCGTCAGCAACGTGGACGACATCGTCGACGCCGCTTTCCCCGAGGACAGGGAGGCGTCTCCTTCCTACGCCGTGAACAAGCTGCGCGACGTGTACTGGCCGGGACTTGAGAAACATCTTGCGGGAATCGACGACCGCAGAAATGTGGGCCCTGCCGCCGAGGCCGTCAAGGCCGAAATCTCCTCGAAGTTCGACGAACGTGTCTCGCTGCTTGAACCTTCCGTGGCGGAGAGCCTGTTCCGCTTCATTGCCCTTCACGTGCTCGACGGCGCATGGAAGGAGCATCTGCTGGGCATGGACGTGCTACGTCAGGGAATCGGCCTGCGCGCCGTCGGGCAGAAGGATCCCCTGATGGAATATCAGTTCGAGTCTTTTAACCTCTTCCAGGAGACGATGGCCGGCATCCGCGAGCAGATCACCAGACTGTTCTTCCGCGTCGCCATCGTGTCCGACGAGGATCGTCTGCGTCGTGCCGCGCCCACGGCCATGCGCGAACATCGCGGCGCCGTTTCCGCGCCCTCGCGGGCCGCTTTTGAAGAGTCCGGTTTCAACCCCCAGGCGTCGCGCGGACACGTGCTGGGCGCGTACGGCGGCGGCGAACGTCCGCAGCCCGTGCACGTGAAGAAGGTCGGCCGTAACGATCCCTGTCCCTGCGGCAGCGGAAAAAAATACAAGAACTGCTGCGGCAGAAATCTGTAAAGGAATAGCGCCGTCATGAAAAAATATCTGTCCGCTCTCATTCTTTTGCTCGCGCTGCCCATGGCGTCGGTCGCTCTCCCGCTGACTTCGGACGACATCGAGAAGTTGACGCAGGAGTGTCCTAACCTCGACGAGTACAGGGGTATGCCCGCCGTCATCTGGAACAGGAAGCAGCTCTACACGCAGGATCCAAAAGGCCGCATGGTCAAGTCGACCTCATATGTGGTTCTCTGCGGGCCGACAGCCCGCCTCGGCTGGCTCGCGGATCAGCTTTTCGCTCCGGCCGGCGGCAGCATCGAGCTGGAACAGGCCGCCGTCTTTGACCCCGGCTCATCGCGCCTGATACGCAACCTTGAGTACGACGCTGACGAGCTGAAAAAGCACGGGCGTCTCGTCGTCTCGTTTCCCAAGATCGACGACACCTATATTCTCGTCCTGAGTTACCGTCAAAACTATCCAAAACCTCAGGTGTTTGAGGATGTCGCCTGGTTCGCTTCTGAATATCCCACATGGGAGGGGAGCGTGCAGGTGCGCATCTCCAAGACTCAGGAGCTCTTTTTCGAGTCGAGCACCGACACAGCGCCGACCACGCAGGTTGACGATAACTTCAGGCGTTACGGATGGTTCTACTTTAAGCAGCCCGCCAATCGCGGCGTGCGGGGCATGGTCGACAGTTCCGACCCTTACGTGGTGTTTGGCCTCGACTCCGGTCCCCAGTCCATTGTGGAGATGATGAACGACCTCAACTCGCGTCTGTGGCCCGACATTCCCGAGATTTACGTCTCGCACGAGGGGAACGAACGCGACAGGGCGATCGCCACGATCGAGAACTTCTGGCGCAGCGGCTCTCGTCTGCCTTCTCGCGGCACATGGCGCAGCGAATCGCAGCTGCCGGCGCAGGGTCCGTGGACGACGTGGGAAGCCGCCTATCTGTCGTCCGCCTGGCTGCAAAAGCAGGGTTGGAAGTCTGAAGTCTGGTTCCAACACGTCCTGCCGCAGTCGCGCGAATCGATCTCGTGCGCGGCGGGGCTGATGCAGCCTCTGCTCCAGCTCTGCGAGCCGGGTGGGAAGAGAAGCTGGTACTACGTTTTTGGTCAGCCGTCCGAGCCGGGGCAGATGCCGCCCTCGCTCCGCGGGAAGGCCATTTATTCGGCGGGAACGAAGAAGCTGCGTAAAAAGTCCCTTGGCGGCACTCGCATGGCCAAAAACCGCCTTTCGATCGACTGGGATCTGGACGTCGCCGCCGACTGTACCGTCTCCGGCACCGTCGATATCCGCGTGCGCAACAAGTGGACAGAGATGTTCGACGCCCTGTCCGAAGGACGCCGCGAGATGCTCTACGCCCTGTGCGACGGCATCGAGGGCTGGATCGAGCCTGACGCGCGGATTACAGTCTCCGCTTTGGGCAGCACGGGCTTCAAGGTTCTCATTCCCGTCAAGGCCAGATCCGGCATCGAAGGACCTCAGGGTCTGATGATCGGCCTTCCGTCGATTGAACCCGCTCCGGTCGAACGCCTGAAGGACCTGAGCAGCAGCGCCGTGCTCAACTTCCCGTTCGTCGTCGAGCAAAACTATAAAGTCAGCGTCCCAAAGGGTTTCCGAGCCATGTACGTGCCCGCCGGACAGGATCAGGACGGCATCGTGAACAGCTATACAAGCCGATACCGCGTCAACTTGCGCAAAAACCAGGTTGAAGGCGGCGAGAAGCACATTCTCAGCCAGACGCGCGTCGACGCGCCGTATCTTCCCGCGTTCAAGCGTGTCCTCGACGCGTGGGGAACGTGGCGCAACACCAACCTGGCGCTCGTGTCCACGGGACGCGCCAAATAACATACCCAAACGATGGGAGCATCGGAAATTATGCCAGACAACTCCAGCGTTCTGAAAACGCTTGTCCGGACCGCTCTTGAGGCGATCGCCGCCGAAAGAGGCGCTCGGCTTGAGCAGCCGTGCGACGTCCATTTTGAGCGTCCAAGGCAGGAGAACCACGGCGACTGGGCCACGAACGTCGCCATGAAATACGGCGGGCAGGTGGGGCTGGCGCCGCGCGAGCTTGCCGCGCGCATTGCCACGCGCATCGGTTCGGACCCCCACATCGCTCGCGTAGAGGTGGCGGGGCCGGGATTCATCAACTTCTACCTTTCCAACGCGTGGATGGGCGAGACGATCTCCGAAATTCTCACGGCGGGGGACGACTACGGCCGTGCCGATCTCGGCCGCGGGCGGAAGGCGCAGGTTGAGTTTGTGAGCGCGAACCCGACTGGTCCCCTGCACGTGGGGCACGGACGCGGCGCCGCCGTCGGCGACGTGACGGCCAATCTCCTCTCGTTCACGGGCTGGAACGTCGAAAAGGAATACTACGTCAACGACAACGGCCTGCAGATGAACATCCTCGGCAGATCCGTGCAGTCGCGCTACTTCGAGCTGATGGGCCGGAGCGAACAATGTCCTTTTCCCGAGGAATCCTACAAAGGGCGCTATATCTACGGCATCGCGCGGGAGGTCGCCGACGCTCACGGCGGCAAGTTCCTCGACAGGCCGCTTGAAGAGTCGCTTCCGTTTTTCACAACTTACGCCGCTGATCGCATCCTCGGCCAAATAAAAGATGAACTTGCCGCTTTTGGCGTCACGTTCGACACGTTCTTTTCCGAGAAGTCGCTCTACGATCGCGGCCTTGTTCCCGCCGCCGTGCAGATTCTCAGGGATCGAGGTCACCTTTACGAGGCGGACGACGCCCTCTGGTTCCACACCACGGAATACGGCGACGACAAGGACCGAGTCCTGATGCGCTCCAACGGCGTGCCTACCTATTTCACTTCCGACATCGCCTACCATAAGGAAAAGTTCGACAGGGGATTTGACCGTGTGGTGGACGTCTGGGGTGCCGACCATCACGGTTACGTGCCGCGCATGAAAGCCGCCATCAAAGCGCTCGGTTATGACACGGACAAGTTCACCATTCTGCTGATCCAGTTTGTCAATCTGCTTCGCGGCGGCGAACAGGTGAAGATGTCCACCCGCAGCGGCCGGTTCGTCGAACTTCAGGAAGTGGTCGATGAAGTCGGCGTCGACGCCGCGCGTTACTATTTTCTCATGCGCCGCAGCGACAGCCATCTCGACTTTGACCTGGAACTGGCCAAGAGCCAGTCGGCGGACAATCCCGTCTACTATGTGCAGTACGCCCACGCGCGCGTGTGCAGCATTCTCCAGAAAGCGGCCGAAAAGGGAATCGTTCTGCCTGAAGCGGGGGCGTTCGATCCCGGGCAGATCGACACTTCCGAGGAAAAGCGGCTGATCACGCGCCTGTCCCAGTTCTCCGATGAAGTGGCGCGGGCCGCTGAGGAACTGGAGCCGCATCGCATCGTGAACTACGTCTACGACCTGGCCGGAGAGTTCCATTCGTTTTACAACAACAGCGGGCGCATCCTTGAAGAGACGGGCGCACGACAGGCCGCGCACCTGCTGATGGTCACCGCCGCAAGGGTCGTTCTCCGGAACGCCCTGCGTCTGCTGGGCATCAGCGCGCCCGAAAAAATGTAGCCATGAAACTGCGCTGGGTGATCTTTTGGGCCGCGGTCGGCGTGAGCGTCGCCATGCTGGTCACGTCCATCATGAACGAACTTGACCGGCAGAAAAAGATGCTCGAGGTGATTCGTGAAAAGGCGGAAGCTCTCGAGCAAGCGCAGGATCGTCTCAGCCGTCTGCGCGACCGCGTGCAGTTTTACAAGACCGAAGAGGGGCAGGCGTGGCTTGCGCGCGAGAAACTGAACATGGCTTTTGAGGGCGAGGAGATCTACAGGATCGAAGGCGACGTTCCCGATTCTTCTGAAGGGGACGACCGTGACACGAAATGACAGGGAAAAGCCGACTTTGTGTACTTTCCGCGCAAAACCGGCTTTTTTGCTTTGAAATCGGGAAGAACGTCCGGCGGCGCGGCGTTCGTTTCCTTTTTCTAAAAAGCTCCCGGGCCGGAGCGGCGCCCTGTGAGCGGGCCGCAGAAGGAAGGCGCGGTGCGAGCGGAGTCTGACAAGAACGGAAAACGCCGCGTCGCACGCTCTTTTGACGGAAGCGCCGTGGTCATGTTAAAATAGCGCACAGCGTCAAGGGAAATTTTTAATTCAACCGGCAGGTCGCTAAAACTTTAAAAAGTTGTCGATGGCAAAGGACCTCGCGATTTGATATAATCTTAACGGTTTGAAAGGGTATCGAGACTGAAAGGAGACGAAAACGCGCATGGGAGATTCTCTGACGGTCAAGATCCTCAAAAGCCATCTTGTCCGAGGCGATCTGGTTCCCGGGACGGACATCTTCGTCCGCGTCGATCAGACGCTGACGCACGACATCAACGCCGTGATGACGTATCTGGCTTTTGAGCAGACGGGCATGGACAGAGTGGGCGTGAAGACGGCTGTCAGCTATCTGGATCACAATCTGCTGTACATCGACTACAAGACTCCTGACGACCATATTTATCTGCAAAGCGCGGCGCGGCGTTTCGGCGTGTACGTGTCTCGCCCCGGCAACGGCATCATGCACGCGGTGCACGTCGCGCGCTTCGGACGGCCGGGGATCATCTCGTTCGGCGGCGACAGCCACACGCCTCACGGCGGCGCGCTGGGGATGCTGGCCATCGGCGTGGGGGGCATGGACGTGGCCACGGCGATGACGGGCGTGCCGATGCGGCTGACGATGCCGCGCGTGGTCAGGGTGAACCTGACGGGGCGCCTTAAACCGGGCGTGAACTCAAAAGAAGTCATCCTGCAGATGCTCAGGATCGTCTCGATCAAGGGCGGCCTGGGCAAGGTGTTCGAATACACGGGGCCGGGCGCGGCGACGCTTGAGGTGCCGCAGCGCACGGCGATCACGAACATGGGCGCGGAGATGGGCGCGACCACTTCGATCTTCCCCGCCGACGAACAGGTGAGGCGCTTCATGCGCGCGCAGGGGCGCGAGGATCAGTTCGTCGAGATGCTGCCCGACGCGGACGCGCTGTACGACGAGCAAATCGATCTCGACCTGTCGAGCCTTGTGCCGCTGATCGCCTGCCACCCGCAGCCCGACAACGTTTTTCCTCTGACGGAAGTCGAGAAAAAGCCCGTCGGACAGGTGTTCATCGGCAGCTGCACGAACGCGAGCTATACGGACGTGGCGCGGGCCGCTCTGGTCTTCCGCGGACGCAAGGTGAACGAGAACGTGAGCTGCACGTGCGGTATCAGCACGCGTCAGGTGTACAAGGCGCTGCTGCGCGACGGTTACATCGACATGCTGGTCGACGCTGGCGTGCGTCTGCTTGAACTGGCGTGCGGCCCGTGCTGCGCGATCGGTCAGACGCCGCCGACCAACGGCGTGGCCGTGCGCACGTCGAACCGCAACTTCCGCGGGCGCGCCGGCAACCCGAACGCGCAGATCTTCCTCGTCAGTCCCGAGAGCGCTGCGGCGACGGCGATCCGAGGTACGTTCGCGACGGCGGAGGAGATCATGGGCGACGACGTGGCGATTTTGGCCGACGTGCGCGAGCCCGAGAAGTACGACATCAACGACAACCTGATCCTGCCGCCCCTGTCTCCTGAAGAGGCGCGGAAAGTCGAGATTGTCAAGGGCCCGAACATCGCCTCGCTGCCCGTGCCCGAGGTGCCGACGGAGTCGCTGTTGTGTCCCGTCAGTCTGAAGGGCGGCGACAACATCTCCACCGACGACATCACGCCCGCCAGCGCCGAATTGAGCAGCATGAGGTCGAATATCCCTTTGATGTCGAAGTACTGCTACATGCGCTACGACCCCGAATTCGCCGAGCGCGCGCGGAAGATGGGCAAGTCGGTCATCGTCGCGGGCGAGAACTACGGACAAGGCTCCAGCCGCGAGCACGCGGCGATCAACCCCATGTATCTGGGAGTGAGATGCGTGATCGCCAAGAGCATCGCGCGCATTCACCGCGGCAACCTGATCAACCACGGCATCGTGCCGATGTACTTCAAGGACAAGTCCGACTACGACCGCGTCGATCTGTACGACACGCTCGAGATCGCGCATCTTGTCTCGTCGCTGCCGAAGCGCGAGGTCGCGGTGCGCGACGTGACGAAAGGTTTTGAGTTCGCGGCTGTGCTTGACCTCACGGACGAGGAGCTTGAAGTGGTGAGGGACGGCGGACAGCTCCGTCACCTGCGCGCCCAGCTTGCGCGCATGGGCGTCGACACGTCGGCGAAGATCGTCGTACGGAAGGTCGAAGCGAACAGGTAGCTTTTCTTTCTGGCTTTTCGCGTCTTTCGGCGGAGCGCTCAAGGCGCGGCTTCGCGCTCACGTGAAAAACGCGTCGGCTCTAAAATCTCAATGAGGGGGTTCTTTTCATGAGCGACAATCAGAAAGGTTCATTCCAGATTTACGGCATGCCTTGGTGGCTGACGATCGCCGCAATTGTGCTCTGCCTGATCCCCATGTACTGGGGAATCCAGGCGAACACGATGGTCGGCACGTTCTGCACGATCCTCGCGCTGGCAGCGATCTTCAACGAGATCGGCGAGCGTCTGCCGATTTGGAACGACTACATCGGCGGCGGACTGCTGATGGTGTTCTTCGCCGTGGCCGTGCTGAAGTATTTCAAGCTCGTCCCCGACGAGGCGATCAATCGCATCAACGATTTCGTCTCGGACGGCCCGAACTTCCTTGAGATGTTCATCGTCTGCCTGATCACCGGTTCGGTGCTCGCGCTTGACCGTGACATCCTGCTCCGCTCATTCGCCGGATACATCCCCGCCATTCTCGGCGGTCTCGTCGTGGCCGGCGCTTTCGGCGTGGCCGGCGGCATCTTCTTCGGCATCTCGCCCGCTGACGCGATCATCAAGTACGTTCTGCCCATCATGGGCGGCGGCAACGGCGCGGGCGCCGTGCCTCTGAGCCAGATTTACGAGCAGATCACCGGCGACAAGGCGGCGAACTACTACAGCTTCGCCATCATCGTTCTGACGATCGCCAACATCTTCTGCATCTTTGCCTCCGCGCTGCTCAACACGCTGGGCCAGAAGTGCCCCAGCCTGACCGGCGATAAGAAGACGCTGCTGCGCTCCGGCTCCAACATCGCGCGCGACGACGCCAAGATCAAGGTCACCGTCCAGGACGAGTGCTCCGGTCTGCTGGTGGCCTTCGCCGCCTTCAGCGTCGCGCGCGTCATGTCGAAGAAACTGCTGCCCACGATCGCGGGCGCGCCGATTCACCAGTACGCCTACATGATCATCTTCATCGTGATCCTCGCGGCGCTCGGCATCATTCCCGCCAGCGTCCGCGCCGGCGCGAAGAAGATCCAGAGCTTCATGTCGGGCGGCATGGGCATCGTCATCATGGTCGGCATGGGCGCCGACTTCAACCTCGGCGAGCTGTTCACGGCCATGGCTCCCTCGAACGTCCTGATGGCTCTGCTGATCGTCATCGGCGCGATCATCGGCGCTGGCGCCGTCGGCTATCTTGTCGGCTTCTACCCGATCGACTCCGCCATCACGGCCGGTCTTTGCATGGCTAACCGTGGCGGCAACGGCGACCTTGCCTGCCTCGGCGCGGCCGACCGTATGGATCTGATCGCCTACGCTCAGCTGTCGTCCCGTCTCGGCGGCGGCATCGTCCTGATCATCGCTTCGTTCGTGTTCTCGTTCATGCTGCAGAAAGCCGCATGACGGCGTATTTCAGGTTGCAGTGCGCGCTCCTGGTCGCCGCCTGTTTCGCTGCGGGGCTGGGAGCGGGCGCATTGCTCGACTTTTCGACGCTGGCAGCCGCGCCTCTGCCGCTGCGCGTCGCCGTGACGGTCGCGCTCGCTTTTGCGGGAGCGGCCGTCGGGCGCGTGGCCGCGGGTTTCTGGTCGGCGAGGAGGCTGCGCGTCATCTCGGATCTGCTTTACCGCGACGCGAAGCCGCGCGAGTTTCTGGATCGTTTCGAGAAACTGGCGTCCCGTCTGCCGGGCGACAATATCGCCCGTGTCGACGCTCAGACGAAAATGGCGTTCGCTCACGAAGCGCTCGGCGATTTCGCCGCCGCTCACGCCTGTCTCGACGAGGCGCAAAAGACGGCGGGGCTGCTGAAGCTGCACGCTCTGCACGCCGGGGCGATGGTTGAGACGGCACGCGCGAGGGTTATGCTCCTGCAGCGGGACATCGATGGCGCCTTGGGGTGTCTTGAGTCTCTGAGGGCTCGCGAAGAGGTTTCCCGCGTGAGGGCGCGCTCTCTGGCGGCCAGTCTGGACGCCTGTCTGCGGCTGTACGAAAACTGGGTTTCCATGCTTCGCGGCGAGGACTTCGATCTCGGTTACATCGAGGAGGAGTACCGTCTGGCGGGAAACCCCGTCTACAAGGCCGAGATGCGGCTTCTTCTCGGGATGGCCTACGACCGCCTCGGGCGTTCCGACGACGCGCGCGATGTGTGGCGCGCCGAGGAGAGCGGAGAAACGGACCTGTACGCGGACAAAGAGGCGTCTCGCCTTTGCCGCGAGCTGGCGTGAGGAACCTGGAACGCGTTTATGGTTCCGTGTTTTTTGGCGACAAACGGGATGCGGCCGCGCACCGCGTCCCGTTTTTTTGCGTTGTGCGCGGAGGAGCGGTACGGCGACCGCCGGCGGTTTTCAGGGAGATCTGCGCGCGGAGGGCGAAGGCGTTTTTTCGTTTCGCGTACTCTCTCCATGCCGTATTTTGTTTTTTTACGCGGAAATACAGGGAAAATACACGTTTTGAACTTGCGGCCGTATACAAATATAAAATTTCATGTTAGAATATTTTTGTCGTGCTGATATATATTTTATAGTTTGTTCCGTATAGCATGATATTTGTACTATGTGGTCGAAAAAAGTTCGGAGACGAGAATTGCATGTTCAATCGATACGCGCGCGACCTCACTTTCGGGAAAGGAAGGCCGGTTCATGACAAAGGAAGAACTGAAAAAACTGGCGTGCGAGATCATCGACGCTCGCCGCGATGACATCCACGCGCTGGGCGACAGCGTTTTCTCCGAGCCCGAGACGGGCTGGAAAGAGTTCAAGACCGCGGCGAAGATCGCGAAGGTCTTCAAGGGGCTCGGTTTCCCGACAAGGGAGAAACAGTGCATCACGGGTGTCATCGCCGACGTGAAGGGCAGAGAGAGGAAACTGAAGGTCTCCGTTATGGGAGAGCTTGACGCGCTCGGCGTGCCCGATAGTCCATTTGCCGACCCTGTGACGGGAGCGGCGCACATGTGCGGGCACCATTGCATGATCGCGGCGCTCTCAGGCGTGGCCTATGCCCTGGCCGACCGCCGCATTACAGACGAACTCAGCGGCGACGTGGCGCTGATGGCCGTCCCCGCCGAGGAGTTCATCGAGATGGCCTACCGCGGTCAACTCCGCCGCGAGGGCAAGATCAAGATGTTCGGCGGCAAGCAGGAGTTCATCTACCGCGGTTTGATGGATGACATCGACATGATGGTCATGCAGCACACGACGCCCACCGAGGGCGTCTCGGAGACGCCGTACAAGGCGAACGTGGGCGGCACGTCGAACGGTTTCGTCTCCAAGGAAGTGTTTTACAAGGGCAAGGCAGCGCACGCGGGCGGCGCGCCGTTTGACGGCATCAACGCTCTCCAGGCGGCCAAGATCGGCCTGTTCGCGATCGACGCCCAGCGTGAGACGTTTAAGGACGAGGATCACATCCGCGTGCACCCGATCATCACCAAGGGCGGTGACACGGTGAACGTCATTCCGGCCGACGTGCGCATCGAGACGTACGTGCGCGGCGCTTCTGTCGAGGCGATTCTCGACGTCTCCGCCAAGGTTAACCGAGCGCTCAAGGCGGGCGGCGACGCCGTCGGCGCGGAGACGAGAATCGACGAGGTTCCCGGCTACCTGCCGATGAAAGGCTGCGAAGCTCTGCAGGAACTGATGTATGCCAATCTCGTTTCGTTGCTCGGCGAAGATCACGTCCGGCGTCGCACGGCCCATTCTGGAGGCAGCACGGACGCGGCCGACGTGGCGGCGCTGATGCCCGTCGTTCACGCCTACATCGGCGGCGCGGAGGGCGCCTCCCACAGCAAGGACTACCACATCGCCGACAAGGAACTGTCGTACATGGTCGCCGCCAAGGCGCTCGCGATGACGGTGATCGATCTGCTCGCCGACGGCGC
>CAZFNC010000005.1:0-44468 GCA_964520485.1 uncultured Synergistaceae bacterium
CCCGCTCTGACGAGGGTTTTGACGATTTCGGCGTAGCCGTTATCGACCGCCCGCATTAACGCCGTCTCGCCGTCTTTATCGCACGCGTTCACGTCCGCTCCCGCTTTGAGGAGGGTTTCGACTGTCTTAGCGTGACCTTCCAGCGCCGCATACTGACCTTCCTGCGCCGCATACATCAGGGGCGTCGCGCCGTCCTCGTTCCGCGCGTTGATGTCCGCGCCGACTTTGAGGAGCGCCTCGACCGTTTCCGCGCAGCCGTTTTCGGCCGCGAACATCAGCGCCGTCGCGTCGTTGATGTCGCGGGCGTCCACTTCCGCGCCGGCTTTGACGAGCGCCTCGACTGTTTCCGTGCAGTCGTATTGAGCGGCGAACATCAGAGCCGTCCACATCCACCCGTTGCGCGCGTCGACATCCGCTCCGGCTTTGAGGAGCGTTTGTACCGTTTCTGTATAGCCGCCTTCGGCCGCGTGCATCAGGGCCGTCGTGCCGTCCTCGTCGCGCGCGTCGGCTTCGGCTCCGGCTTCGAGGAGCGCCGCGACTATTTTCGCGTGGCCGCTTGCGGCAGCGAAGATCAGGGCCGGCCAGTCTTCTATATCGCGCGCGTCCACGTCGGCACCGGCTTTAAGGAGCGCCTCGACCGTTTCCGTGCGGCCGTAACGGGCCGCCCACATCAGCGCCGTCCAGTCTAGGCCACTGCCGCGGGCGTTGGCGTCCGCGCCGGAAAGCAGAGCTTTCTCGACTTCTTTGACGTTCCCTTCTTTGCAGAGATCGATAAACCAGTCCATTTGAGTCGCGCTCCTTTTGTTCAAAGATCAACGCCTGTTCGTTCACGGCGCGAAAGCCCATCGGCGCGCGGGCGGAAATCCCCCGCTTTCCGCACAAAAACCGCCGAC
Organism: uncultured Synergistaceae bacterium; assembly: GCA_964520485.1. Lineage (GTDB taxonomy): Bacteria > Synergistota > Synergistia > Synergistales > Dethiosulfovibrionaceae > Pyramidobacter. The sequence continues at coordinate 894 of CAZFNC010000005.1, forward strand.
GGGCGCCCCATCGCTCTACGGCGGCACCGGCGCTCACGGGGCGGGCGCCTCTCCTCAAAAACGCAAAAGGGCGCGTTTTTTATCCGGTCGTTTTTTGTACGGCGATACGCATTTTACAGAAAAGCCGGCGCCTGTCAATCGCCGTACACGCGAAAACTCGCCGTGGAAACGGGCGTACGCGCGTCTGCGCGACCGGCGGGCAAAAAAAGACGGGGGCGCCGGAACGCCCCTGTCGCCGTTTAAGCGCGGCCGCGCCGTTCGCTCGCGCGCGATAGACCCGACGGCCGCCCCGCCTTTGTGTCGTGTTCGGATTCCTCGCGAACGAACGTCACACGATCAGCATGGCGTCCCCGAACGAGAAGAATCGGTACCGTTCCTTCACGGCTTCTGCGTAGGCTTTCATGATCGCGTCGTAGCCGGCGAACGCCGAGACGAGCATCATCAGCGTGCTCTTGGGCAGGTGAAAGTTCGTTATCAGCGCGTCGATCACCTTGTACTCAAAGCCGGGATAGATGAAAATCTCGGTCTCGAACGTTCCCTCGCGGAGTTCCCCGAAGCGCGCGCACATGCCTTCAAGCGTGCGCACCACCGTCGTGCCGACGGCGACCACGCGTCCGCCGCGCCTCTTCGCCTCGAGAATTTTCCGGCACGCCTCGGCGGGGACGATACAGCGCTCGGAATGCATATGGTGATCCCGTATGTCGTCGGTCTTCACCGGCCTGAACGTCCCCAGGCCGACTTCCAGCGTGATGTCGGCGATGTCCACGCCCTCTTCAGCGATCCTGCCGAGGAGTTCCTCGGTAAAGTGCAGTCCCGCCGTCGGAGCGGCCGCCGACCGCGCTTCGCGCGAATAGACGGTCTGATAGTCCTCGGGACGCGACGCGCGCTCGTGGATATACGGGGGCAGCGGCACGGAGCCGTATGCCCGCGCGAACGCGCGGACGTCGAAACCCTCAGGAAAGCGCACGGAGCGCACGCCGTCCTCCCCTTTGGCCTCGCCGATCTCCGCAGCCGCGCCGCCGCCGAGCAGAACACGCGAACCGGGGGGCAGGCGCCGCCCGGGGCGGACAAGCGCTTCCCACGACCGTTCGGCGTCGTCCTCGGGACGCAGGAGCAGAATCTCGCACTTGGCGAGCCCGCCTTCCTTCACGCCCAAGACGCGGGCCGCCATGACGCGCGTGTCGTTGCGGACGAGCACGTCGCCCGGGCGCAGCCAATGGACGACGTCGTCAAAGCGACGGTGGAACATCGCCCCGTCGCTCTTCCTCAGCACCAGAAGACGGCAATGGTCGCGCGGGCGCGCGGGCGTCTGGGCGATCAGCTCGCGGGGCAGATCGTAATCGTAGGTGGCGATATGAAAAAAATCAGGCCGGTTCGTCACATGTCACGCTCCTGTTTCACCGTCTTTGAATGACCGTGCCGGGATAGTAAAAGCCCAGGATCTTCTGCGCCGTCCAGCCGTGGTCCGCCATCGCCTTGGCTCCCCACTGCGAAAGGCCGACTCCGTGCCCCCAGCCGCGGCCGTACAGCGTGATCGTCCCCCTGACGGCCACCGACGACGGACCGGCGGGACGCAAAGGCCCGCCGCCGAAGTCCTCGCGCGGCGCGGGGGCGGAAAAGCCTGGAGCCGGCGCGTCAGCCCGCGCGCCGCCCGATACGCCCCGCGCCCTGTCCAGGTACATCTGCTTTCGTTCGGGGTGGAGCAGCATGTCAAGCCGCTCGTCGAGGGTCAATTTGCGCTGCACGGCGAGCGCGCTGAGATGTTCGTCCTCTTCCGCGCCGGGCTGTCCGCTGTCGGGAGAAGTCCGCGCGGGCTTGCGCGCGGCGCGGGCGCGGGACCGCGCGCGGCGGCGCGAGCGTCTCGTCTCGCGGCGTTTCGCCGGCTCGGGACGGCTCGGCTCGGACGCCTGCTGAAGGCTCTGCGGGGCCGCGGACCGCGAAAACTCGAAGAAGGTGCTGCGGACTTTCGTCGCCCCGACGAGCGTGCGGAACGTGGCGCTCGGGACGACGGAGGTCCCGCCGCTGCCCGTGAACTTCAGCACTGTCGGGCGTCCGGCGCTGTCGCGCTGTACGATGTCGATCCGGCGAAGCGAGCCGACGCCCTTGCCCTTTTTCGCGAGGGCGCTCTGAATTTCCGCCGCCGTCAGCGTCACTTCCCACTCGGCCTTGGGCGACTGGGACGGGAACGGCTCGCGGCGCACGACGAGGTACGCCTCGGGCTTTCCCCACACGTCGCTCACGTCGGAAGTCGCTCCGCCGCTGTCCGAGCAGAAATAGGTGTGCGCCAGCTGCCCGTTGTAGGTGACGACAAGCCCCCGCGTCTGCGAGATGGCCGCGTCTGTCGACTGGCTGTGGACGTTCACTCCGCGGTACACCTGGCAATGGTCGAGGGCGCACACGTCGTAGCCCTGCGAGTTGTGCCTTCCCATCTGGGACAAGGCGTATGTGCGCGAGATCACCGCCTGCGCCTTGATGGCTTCCAGCGCCCATTTCGGGCTGATCTCGTGGCCGAGGACGCCGCGCAGATACTTTTCGACGTCGAGCACGTTGACGACGGTGAGAGCGCCGTCCTGCGCGCGAAGGATGATCTCCCCCTCGTAGCCCGTGCTGCCGCACTGGATCGGCTGCGAGGAGCGAAGGATCACGGGCGAAGCGTACGACTTGCCGTGAACGATCACCCGCGACCCGCGCGCCGAGACGGTAAAGTTTGACGGGGGCGTAAAATGCGACCTCCCCGCCGTGGCTTTGACGCCGTGGCCCGAGATCGTCGCGGATTTCGCGCCCGTGACGATTCCGACCCTGATCTGCGCTGCCTCCGCGGCGTTCGCGAGGACGCACAGGCACAGGACGAGCGCGGCGACGGCGCTAAAGAAGCTGAAGCTGATCGGGCGGCGACTGCGGCACGTTTTTTCCAAGATAACGGTATGCATTTTCCGTTGCTTTCCTCCCCCGCGGGGTACGTTCAATCATGCCTTTCTGGATCAGATAAGGCTCGTAGATGTCCTCGATGGTCTGCGACTCCTCGTTGAGCGCCGCCGCCAGCGTCGAAAGCCCGACGGGGCCGCCGTCGAAAAGCGTGATGATCGCGTCCAGTATCCGGCGGTCGCCGTCGTCAAGTCCGATGCTGTCGAGTCCGAGCGCGTCCATCGCGCGTTCCGCCAGCGCGGCTTCCACGACGGGGACCCCGGCGACCTGCGCGAAGTCGCGCACTCTGCGCAGCAGGCGCAGCGCTATTCGCGGCGTGCCGCGCGAGCGTCCCGCGATGGCTCTGGACGCGGCTTCCCCAACTTTCAGTCCCATGACGCCGGCGCCCCTGTCGATGATCACGCACAGTTCCTCCGGCGTGTACAGGCGGAGCTGCTCGATGATGCCGAAGCGCGCGCGCAGGGGCGAACTGAGCAGGCCGAGACGCGTCGTCGCGCCGACGAGCGTAAAATGCGGCAGGTTGAGGCAAATGCTGCGCGCGAGGGGGCCCTTGCCGACGATGATGTGAAGCGTGAAGTCCTCCATCGCCGAGTAGAGCACCTCTTCGATCGTGGCCGACATGCGGTGAATCTCGTCGATAAACAGCACGTCGTGAGGCTGCAGGTTCGACAGGATCGCCGCGAGATCGCCCGGCTTCTCCAGCGCGGGGCCGGTCGTGACGCGCAGTTCGCTCTCCATCTCGTGGGCGATGATGCCCGCCAGCGTCGTCTTTCCCAGCCCCGGGGGGCCGTAAAAGAGAATATGGTCGAGAGCCTCTTCGCGCTTCCTCGCCGCCTGAATGTAGATCTTCAGCTTCGACTTGATCTCCGTCTGGCCGTTAAAATCGGCGAGCTCAAGGGGCCGCAGGCCCCGCTCCTCTTCCCGTTCGATCTTCTCCTCCTGGGGCGGCAGTTCAAAGCCGCGAAGGGGCTGATCTCTGTCCTTCGTCATGATTCACCTCGTCAGCGTGGCTGAAGCGCGCGGAGACAGGCCATGATCGCGGCGCTCTCGTCAAGGTCGCCCTGTTCGGACTGGACGCGCCTGTACGCGCGCAGCGCGGCGGCGCGGTCGAAGCCGAGCGACTCCAGCGCGTCGAGAACGCCTCCCGCGTCCTGCGGCGTCTTGCCGCCGCCAGTTGCGTGAACGCCCGTGAGCGGCTCAAATCCCTTGCGGTGGATCCTGTCTGCCAGCTCGAAGATGATCCTCTCGGCCGTCTTCTTGCCGATGCCGGGGACTGTCGTCAAAACTTTCGCGTCGCCCGCGTCGACGGCCGTGACGATCTCGGCGGGGGAAAGGTATTGGAGCACGGAGATCGCCGCCTTGCCGCCGACGCCTTTCGTGAGGAGCATCAGCCGGAAAACGCGCCGCTCCGTCTCGTCGGCGAAGCCGTAAAGCGCGACGCCCGCGTCGCCGATCGACAGATGCGTGTAGAGGAAAACCTGCGCGCCGAGCGAGCAGCGCTGTTCCGCGGCGCGCGTGAGCAGCGTCTCGACGCCGAAGCCGTTGCACTCGACGACGGCGGCGAACTCTTCCTTTTGGATCACGGTCCCTCTGATGCTGGCAAGCATGATTAACCCCTTCCATAAGCGTATTGAGGACTGCGCACGATCGCCAGCCCCGCCAGAGCGATTCCCAGGGCGTCGGCCGTATCGTCGGGACGGGGAACCTCGGGCAGACCGAGAATACGCTGGATCATGAGCTGCACCTGCCGCTTTTCGGCGTTGCCGTCGCCGCAGACGGTCATCTTCACCTCCGCGGGCTTCGGCTCGACGACGGGCAGGCGGTACTGCGCGCCCAGCAGCAGAATGGCCCCGCGCGCCTGCCATACGGCCTCGGCCGTGGTGCGGTTCTGACCGAAATAAAGCCGTTCCACGGACATAAAATGAGGGGAGCAGTTTTCAATCTGCTCCCTCACTCCTTCATACAAAGCTTGTATCCGGATCGGAGTTTCCTGACGGGGAGGCGTCTCGAGGCAGCCGTAATCCAGCGCCGTGTACGTGCCGCCGGCCTGCCGCACGACCCCCCAGCCGAGGCGGCCGATGCCGGGGTCGATGCCGAGGCAGACAAGTCCTTTAATCGTCGTCGGCAATGGCCTCGTTCACCTCGTCAGTGAACTCAAAGTTCGCGTAGACGTTCTGGACGTCGTCGTGGCTCTCGAGCAGGTCGATCATCTTGAGCAGCTTGCGCGCCTTATCGACGTTGGCGATCGTGACGCTGGTCTTGGGTTCCTGGACGACTTCGGCGTCAGAAATCTTGTAGCCTTTCTTCTCGAGCGCCTCGCGGACGTCCATCAACGCGGCGGGATCGGTCGTCACCTGAGCGCCGCCGTCGTTCATGGCGACGTCGTCGGCGCCGGCTTCGAGCGCGTCCTCCATCAGCTGGTCCTCGTTCACGTCGCCCTCGATGACGACGCTGCCTTTCCTCTCGAAGTTCCACGCGACGCTGCCGGGCGTGCCCATCGTGCCGCCGTTTCGCTCGAGAATGGCGCGGATCTCCGGCGTCGTGCGGTTGCGGTTGTCCGTGAGGGACTCGCAGATGATGGCGACGCCGTCCGTTCCGTAGCCCTCGTAGGTCACTTCCTCGTAGGAAACGCCCTCAAGCTCGCCGGTGCCGCGCTTGATCGCGCGCGTGATCGTGTCGTTCGGCACGCTGGCGGCGCGGGCGCGGTCGAGAGCGGCCTTCAGGCGCACGTTCATGCCCGGGTCGCCGCCGCCTTCCTTGGCCGCGATGATGATCGCCTTAATCAGCTTCTGGCGCTCGTTGCCCTTTTTCGAGTCCTGCGCCGCCTTGCGATGTTTAATATTTGCCCACTTGGAGTGTCCCGACATTGAAAATCACCTCATGAAAAGTTTGAAAGAGCCGCGTTCCGACCCTCCGGAAAACCGTTTCGTTTACGCGCCCGCGCCGTCCGTCAGGCAGATGGGGGGCATGTTTCTCTTGTGCTCGGAAATCCGCTTGCGGCGCTCGATCTCGAGTCTGCCCGCCTCTTCCACCGGCAGGCCGGAAACGTACCTGTCGAGAACGGCGTACGTCAGCCCCATCTCCTGTTCGTCAGTCTGCCCCTCCCACAGCCCAGCCGACGGAGGCTTGTCGATGACAGGCGCGGGGATTCCCAGCGCGCGGGCGATCTCGCGCACTTCGCCCTTGGTCAGGTCGGCGATCGGCATGAAGTCGCAGCCGCCGTCGCCGTACTTCGTGAAGTAGCCGACGGTCAGTTCGTCCTTGTTGCCCGTGCCGCAGACAAGGTAGCCCAGAGTCTGCGCCACGGCGTACACCGTGATCATGCGCAGGCGGGGCTTGACGTTCGCCGCGGCGAGTTTGGACGGAGGCAGGACGCGCGAGATCATCTCCATGTACGAGTCGTACGGGCCGGAAAGGTCGGCGTTCAGCATCCTGATGCCCAGCGCGTCGGCGACGAGGCGCGCGTGCTCCGCGTCCTGAGGCACGCTGTGGCAGGGCATCTGCACGGCGATCACGCTGTCGGCTCCCAGGGCCTCCTTGAGCAGCGCGGCGGCCACGGCGGAGTCGATGCCGCCGCTCATGCCCACGACGGCCCCGCCGGCGCCGGAACCGGAAACGACCTCTCTGATCCATTTTTTGATGAAGTCGATCAACTTCCGCGTGTCTCTCATCGCGAGCACTTCCTTCCCCGTCGGTATTGCGTCGTATTATTTTACCACAACACGCCCCGTTGCGCACAGGAAAAGCCGCCGCGTTTTGCGGCGGCGGCTCTTTTTCTTATGATTTTTTCGGAAAGTGGCGGACGAGCGCGGCGAAAGCGTCCTCTTCGCCGCCGATCCGTTCGACGACCTTTCCCTCGCGAAAGACGATCAGGCCGTTCGGCGAACCGGCGATTCCCAGCTGCGCGTGGCGCGCTTCCCGAGGGCCGTTCACCTCGCAGCCCATGACGGCCACGGTAAATCCGTCGGGCAGCGACTCGACAAGGCCGCGTACCCGCGCGACGACGGAGGCCACGTCAAGCTGGCGCCTTCCGCACGTGGGACAGGAGATCAGGCGCCCGCCGCGCTGCCGCAGATTGAGCGCGCGCAGAATGGCGTACGCCGCGCGCGCTTCGTCGGCGGGAGGCTGAGAGAGAGAGACGCGCATGGTGTCGCCAACGCCCATCGCGAACAGGCGCGAAAGGCCGCAGGCGCTCTTGACGACGCCGTCGAGGCCGCTGCCCGGCTCCGTGATGCCGACGTGGAACGGGAAATCGCCGTAACGCCGGGCGAGGATCGCGTTCGCGCGCAGCGTTTCCGCGATATCCGTCGATTTCGCGGAGACGATCACGTCGGCGAACTTTCTCGACAGCAGCATCTCCATCTGCTCGCCGACCGCCAGGGCGAGCGCCGCTCCTCTGTCGCCGCCCGCCTCGCGAAGCTGGCGGTCGTTCACGGAACCGCTGTTCGCGCCGACGCGGATCACGACGCCGCGTTCGGCCGCCTCGGCGACGACTCTGTCGAGGCGCTCGGGACTGCCCATGTTGCCCGGGTTGACGCGGATCGACGGGCAGCCCGCTTCCATGGCGGCCAGCGCCAAAGCGGGATCGAAATGGATATCCGCCATCAGAGGCAGAGGGGTGTTCTCGCACAGTCTTCTCAGGCTCTCCTTGAGGGCGATGTCGGGAAAAGCGACGCGCACGAGTTCGCAGCCTTCCCGCTTCAGCTCCTCCAGCTGGCTCAGGCAGGCGTCCGTGTCGTTCAGGCGGGTTTTCAGCATGGATTCGACGCGGATCGGAGCGCCGGCCCCGACGGTGAGGGGACCTATTTTCAGCGTTCTCTTCATGGGCCGCGGCCTAGGACAGCAGCCTGACGATATCGCGCCAGGTGATCAGAACGATCAGCGCCGTCAGGAACAGGAAGCCGATGAAGTGGATCGCCCTTTCCAGCTTCGCGGAGACGTTCCGCCCGATGAGCATCTCGCAGACGCAGAAGATGATGTGCCCGCCGTCAAGCGCGGGAAACGGCAGCAGGTTGAGGATGCCGAGGTTGAGGCTGATCACGGCGAGGAAAGAGAGCAGCGAAAAGAAGCCGTCGCGCGCCGCTTCGCCGGCCATCGCCGCGATGCCGACGGGACCGGAGAGGTTCACTTCCGCGGGGTGGACGAACATCTCTTTCAGGCCGCGGAGCATGTTCAGCGTCATGCCGAACGTGAAGCGGAGCGACCCGCTCACGGCGGTAAGCAGCGGCAGGCGTTTGTGGGACGGGCGGATGCCGATGAGCGGCGGCTCCCCGGGGTTTTGGACTCTCGCGCCCAGCGTCAGGCTCAAACGTTCGCCGCCGCGACGCACGACAAGCTCCAGTTCCGACCTTCCGTTCGCCTGCGAGCGGATCTCGCGCGTCATGCTCGGCCAGTCGTCCACGGCGACGCCGCCGACCGACTCGATCACGTCCCCGGCGCGAAGTCCGGCCGTCTCCGCCGGAAAGCCGGGGAGCAGTTCGCCGACTTTCGCCTGCGTCATGTCGAGAACGCCGCGCGTCATCAGCAGCGCCGTCGAGAGGACGACGACGAGAAGGACGTTGTTGAGCGGTCCCGCGGCGAGGATGATCAGCTTCTTCCACGGGGCTTTTTCCTGAAAGCTCGCGCCCCGCGGGACGGTCTCTCCCTCGTCTTCCTCGTTCATGCCGCCGAGGCGGACGAAGCCTCCCACGGGGAAAAGCCTGATCGACCACGCGTTTCTGCGTCCCCGACGCTGGAAAAGGAGCGGGCCCATGCCGAATGAGAACTCGTGCACTTTCACGCCGAACCACAGCGCCGTCAGGTAATGCCCGAACTCGTGCACGATCACGCACACAAAAATGATGAACAGGAACGCCAACAGACTCAGCACCATGGCTGCCAACCTTTCTTTCCGGCCACGCGGGGACCGCCCGAAACGCCGTATTCCAGAGTATATCCGAGGCAGCGCTCGTAGAGGGCGACGCGCTCTTCCACGCTCTCCGCCCCGTTTCCTTCGTACAGTTCAACCATCGCGGACACCGTGCGCGCGATGTCGTTAAAACCGATCTTCCCGTCCAGGAACAGGCGCACGGCGCCCTCGTCGGCCGCGATCAGGATGACGGGATACGGCTCGCCGCGCCGCGCCGCTTCAATGGCGGCGAACAGCCCGGGGTACCGCTCGCGCTCGGGCGCTTCAAAGCGCAGGTCAAGGCCGTCCATGCCGACGGGAACGATGCCGCGCAGCCGCAGCGGCAGGCGGTCGGGCCAGCTCAGGGCCGTCAGAGCCGCCAGCCGCATGTCGGGAGGACTCAGGAGCATCTTCGCCGCGCCGTCGGCAAACCTCACGATCGCGTGGACGCGGGAACCGGGGTGAATGACGGCGGCGACGCGGTCCGAGGGGACGCCGAACAGGTACCCCGCCTCGATCAACTCGATGCCCTTGTTGATCATCGTCGCGCTGTCCACGCTGATCTTGCGTCCCATGGGCCAGACTGGGTGCGCGGCCGCCTGGTCCGGCGTGACGCTCTCGAGCCTCGACAAAAACGCGCGCAGGAACGGGCCGCCCGACGCGGTCAGGATCAGTTTCTCCACGCTTTCCACACTTTCGCCCGCCAGACACTGCCAGAGAGCGTTATGCTCGCTGTCCAGCGGGCGCAGCTGTCCGTTTTTCACGTATGGCGCGACGCGCGGGCCGAGGATCAGCGCCGATTCCTTGTTGGCGAGGCTGACCTCCAGCCCTGATCTCAGCGCCTTGTCCAGCGCCGCCACCGCTGCGACGCCCGAGGACGCGAAGACGAAGTGATCCGCTGTTTCCGCGTCGATCAGGTCAAGCAGGGCGCCGGCCCCGCACCGCAGCGTCACTCCGGCGGGAAGGTCCGCGCGGGGAACGCGCAGTACGGCCTTTTGGACGGCGAACTCGCGGCACAGCGCGGGGAAACTTTCCCGTCCCGTGTCGGCCGCCAGCGCCGTGACCGAAAAAAAGTCAGGATACGCGCGGCAGACGTCGAGCGCGGAACTGCCGACGCTGCCCGTGCAGCCGATAACGGCGATTCTTTTTCTCTTCATGCCGACCGCGCCGTCCTTCGCTCACATCAGGCAACCCCACCAGATGAGCCAGGCGCAGAGGGAGTTGATGAGCACGCTGTCAAACCTGTCGAGGAAACCGCCGTGTCCGGGCAGGATGCGCCCGCTGTCCTTCACGCCGTTTTCGCGCTTGATCAGGGACTCGACGAGGTCGCCGAGCTGCCCCGCGCTGCCGCACGCCGCGCCGACGAGCACGAACGCCAGCGGGCTGAAGCGAAAATACCACGCGCACAGGCCGCCGCAGAGGAGGCTCGCGAAAAAGCCGCCCACAAAACCTTCAAGGCTCTTGCCGGGGCTGATGTTGGGGCACACGCGCACGGTTCCCCAGCGCGAGCCGATCAGATAGGCCGCCACGTCGCACGACCACGTGCAGAGAAAGACGGAAAGCACGGCCGCCCACCCGACGGGGTCGGGGAGCGAACGGAAGCGGATCAGGCAGTACCACGGAACGATGGTGTAGATCAGCCCTGTCATGACGGGGCCGACGCTCTCGGCCGAACGGCTTTCCCCCGTCAGCTGCCGTCTGATGAGTTCGTCGAAGAACAGGACGAAGCAGCACAGCCCGAAGATCGCCATCAGTCCCGCCTGCGAGACTTTGTCGGTCGCGAAGAGGACGATCGCCGCGGTCACGCCTCCGGCGATCTGATTGAGGAAGGGGACGCCGTGCGTCATGCGGAAGAACTCCCACAGCGAGCCGAGGGCCACCAGCGCGGCGAACCCGTGCCACCACAAGCCTCCGAGCCACAGCATGGCGAGCATGACGACGACAAGCCCCGCCCCGCTGACGGCGCGAACGATCATCGTGTGTCTGAAACCGTTAGACTCTGCCATAGCGACGCTCCCTTCCCGCGTAAGACTCGACGGCCTTTTTCAGATCTTCCTCGCCGAAATCGGGCCACAGAGTCTCTGTAAAATAATACTCGCTGTACGTGCCCTGCCACAGCCAGAAGTTGCTCAGGCGGAGTTCGCCGCTTGTCCGGACGATCAGGTCGGGATCGGGCAGGTCGGGCAGGTACAAAAAGCGTCTCAGGTCCTCCTCGCCGCGGATCTGGACGCCCGCTTCGCGGGCGGCGGAGATCGCGTCGATAATCTCCTGGCGTCCGCCGTAGTTGAAACAGACTACCAGCGTGATCTTCCCGCAGCGGGCTGTCTGCGCCTCGCTCCGGTCGATGACGTCCAGCACGTCGCCCGGCACGCGCGCCCGCGAGCCGCAGAAAAGGACTCTCACGCCGTTTCGCGCCAGCTCGGGAATCTTGATCCGCGCGTAACTCTTGAGCAGTTCCATCAGCCCGGCGACTTCGAGCTTCGGGCGGCGCCAGTTTTCCGTGGAGAACGCGTAGACAGAAAGGTATTCCACGCCGAGTTCCGCCGCCGCGCGCAGCGTCCTCTCGAGGGCCTCCACTCCGGCGCGGTGTCCCGCCAGCCGGGGCTGCCCGCGTCTTTCAGCCCAGCGGCCGTTGCCGTCCATGATGATCGCGACGTGCCGCGGCAGTTTTTCAGGGTGTTCTCCCATCGTTCTTTCCTCTCAGGCTTTCGTAGCGGGCGTACACCTGCTTGATGTCGTTCCACGTCAGATCTTTCGGGTCGCCCTTTTTACGGCTGTCGTTGTGAAGGAGATAGCTGGGGTGGAACATCGGCATCAGGTCGGCGCCGCGCCACGTGAACCACCGTCCCCGCATCTTCGTGATGCCGCCGGAGACGTGCAGGAACCACTTCAGCGGCGTGTTGCCCAGCGCGACGATGATCCGCGGCTCGATCAGCGCGAGCTGCGCCTCGAGCCAGCACTGGCAGCTGACGACCTCTTCGATGGCGGGGTCGCGGTTCTTCGGCGGACGGCACTTGACGATGTTGGCGATATAGACTTCCTCGCGTTTGAAGCCGGCCGACACGAGGATGCGCGTGAGAAGTTCCCCCGACTTGCCGACAAAGGGTCTCCCCGTATTGTCTTCCTGCTCGCCGGGGCCTTCCCCGACGAACATGATGGGGGAATTCAGGTTTCCCTCGCCTGGAACGACGTTGCGGCGGCCTTCGCACAGACCGCACCGCCGGCAATGGCGCACGCTCTCGCAGAACATCTCGTAGAGCTCGGCGCGCTCCCGAGGTGTGCGCATGGCTTTATGCAGTATTTCATTCATCGAAAGCCACCTCCGCGATCGTCACGTCCACACGGGCCACTTCCATTCCCGTCAGCTGCTCCACGGCCACGCGGACGCGCAGCGCGGCGCGGCGCGTCAGTTCCGTGAAATTCATGTTCCCTTTCCTGACGGCGAGCGAGAGGAGGATCACGAGCCGGTCGCGCTCCGATTTGACGCGCGCGTCTTTCACGCCCGACACCTGCGGCGCGGTGACGGCCGCGTGCCTCGATATCTGCTCGACGACGGCGGGCTCTATCTTGAGCGCGCCGTAATAGCTGAACGGCGGGCGGACGATCGTCTTCTCGCTCTCGTCGCGGCTTGAGAAGAGGTTTTTCAGGCGGCCGACGAGGCGGCCCGTGTAATTTTTCTGAATCTGTGTCTGCGCCACGGGGATGACGTGGCGTTTCTTCTGCTTTCTCTCGTAGAGCGCTTTCCGGATCTCGTCGCCCGAGGCGACCTGGTCGATGCTGATATACTCCTCGGGCGCGGGGAGGCCGAGGATTGAACAGATGTCTTCGCTCATCCCCCGCGACGTGGCAAGCACCATCACGCGCGCCCTCGGGAACCGCGACAGACACCGCCGCGCTTCCTCCCTGTGATCGACAAAGTGGAACATGGCGCGGCGAATGGCGCGAACCATGTTCGGCTCGGTCTTGGCGCTCTTTCCGGCGAGGATGCGTCCGCGCGAGATGATCAGGCCGTCGTCGATGATCACGTCGATTTTCTTCTTCGACGCCACCATCTGCGACCGCATGCTTTTCCCCGTTCCGGCAGGGCCGTAGAAGGCGATGACGTGATACTGCCCCCGCAAAGGCTGCGACGTTTTATTGACTGCCACGCGAGGCGCCGCCTTTCATCTTTCCGCTTTTTCAGGCGATCCTCTCGCCGACGTCGGTCACGACGCGGGCGCCGAGGGACCGCAGCGCCTCGTCGAAATTTTCGTAGCCGCGCAGGATGTGGCCCAGTCCGTAGACGCGCGTCTCGCCCTCGGCGGCCAGTCCCGCCAGCGCGAGAGCCGCCCCGGCGCGCAGGTCCGTGGCCTGCACGCCGGCGCCGTTGAGCGCGTGGACGCCCTTGATCACGGCGCTGTTCCCCTGAATGTCGATCTCGGCGCCCATCTTGCGGAGCTCGGGCACGTGCTGGAAGCGCGACTCGAAGATGCTCTCCTTGACGACGCTGGTTCCCTTGGCGAGACACAGCGCCGCCATCAGCTGCGGCTGAACGTCTGTGGGAAACCCCGGATACGGCATCGTCTTCACAGACAGGCATTTCATGCGTTCCGTCCTGGAATGGACGGTCACGCTCTCGCGGTGGCGTTCGTAACTGACTTCGGCTTCCTCAAGTTTCGCGAGGAGCGAATCGAAGTGCTGCGGGTTGACGCCCGTGACGGTCACGTTGCCGCCCGTGATCACGGCGGCGAGCAGATACGTGCAGGCGGCTATCCTGTCGGGCACGATGCGGACGTTTCCCGAAGCGAGCTCGGGCTTGCCGACCACTCTGATGATGCCGGCGTTGTCTTTCTTGAACTCGACGTCGGCTCCCATCGCCCGCAGCGCCTCGACGAGGTTGCTGATTTCCGGCTCGCGGGCCGCGTTCTCGATGATCGTTTCCCCTTCGGCGAGCGCCGCCGCCATCACCAGGTTTTCCGTCGCTCCGACAGACGGAAAGTCAAGGTAAATCCGGCAGCCGCGCAGTTTCTCAGCGGACGCGTACACGGCGCCGTGTCGCAGCTCGATGGACGCGCCCATCCTGGCGAGTCCTTTCAGGTGGAGGTCGATGGGACGGGCCCCGATCGTGCACCCGCCGGGCATGGGCATCATGACGCGTCCGCAACGGGCCAGCAGAGGGCCGAGGACGATGGACGACGCGCGCATCTTCTGCACCTGCGCCGCGGGCATCTCGCCGGACAGGTCTCCCGTCCGTGAAACCCTGACGGTGCCGTCTTCAAAGGTCACCGACATGCCAAGCTCTCGCAGGAGCGCCGCCATCGTTTCTGTATCGCGCAGGCGCGGGACGTTCGTACAGGTCAGCGTCTCGCCGGGTGCCAGCAGCAGGCCCGCGGCGACGACCGGCAGCGCGGCGTTCTTCGACCCCTGGACGGTGATCGATCCGCGCAGGGGGATCCCGCCGGAAATCTTCAAAAAACGAGCAGTTTCCATCAAATTCCACTCCTATAAAGCATTTTTGAGATTTTTCAAGTCGGTTCCTCTCACCATTATACAACAGACGCCGCCATCATACCAACCGGAAAATAGCGCGAGCCGCCCGACGCCGTTTTCAAACCCTCCGTGCGCGCGCGGGGCATGCGTCGAGGGCAGGCTCGCGCTCCCGCGGACGGCGAAATTTGTCCGGAGGCTCCCTTCCAGCGAAAAACGCCTTCGCCCGCGCCGGGCGGACGACGGCGTTTTACGTCTTGTTTTTCATCCTTCACGGGTCCGCTCACAGCCGGAGCGCCGTCGCCGTTCGCCGCGCAAACGTCGTGACAGGCCGCGCGGACGCGTTTTTTTCGCGCGCTTCGAGGAGGATTCGCCTCGGCACAGAGGGCGCGTCAAAACCTCACGACGCAGGCGGCGAGGCAAAGGCTGGCCGCCTGCAGGACAGCCAGCAGCGCCAGCGTGCCCGCGGGCGAGAAGCCGCGGTCGATCAGTCGGTGGTGCACGTGGCTTCTGTCAGGATAAAACGGGGATTTTCCCGCCAGGAGCCGCCGCGTGATGGCCGCCAGCGTGTCGATGACGGGTACGCCGCCGATGAGCAGCAGGGCGGCAACAAGGCGGAACAGGCTCCATCCGGACGTGTCCAGCCAGATCAGGTCGGACGCGGACAAGAAGTAGCCGAGCAGATACACTCCCCCGTCGCCGACGAAAGTTTTCGCGTTCGGGAAGTTCCAGAAGAACACGCCGGCGATCATCGCCGCCACGGGGACTGCCCAGGAGACGCGCAGGACCAGCGCGGAAAAACAGCAGCTCAGGAAAGCCATCGTCAGGGAAAGGCCGTTCAACCCGTCGATGAAGTTGTAGGCGTTGGTCACGCCCGCGATCCAGAACATGAGCAGCGCCGAACGGAACCAGCCGCGGTCTCCCGTGAAAAGCACGAACAGGCAGGCGGCGCCGAACTGCGCGGCCAGGCGGCCGAAGGGAGAAAGCGGGAGCATGTCGTCGATGTACCCCGCGTAGAACACGATCGTCGCTCCGGTCAGCACGATCCTCAGCTCGAACGTCACTTCGGGGAACAGAAGTCCCCACATCATCAGTCCGCTCCAGAGCACGACCCCGGCGCCGCGAGGAACGGGGACGCGGTGGATCTTTCTCTGATTGGGGTAGTCCATCATGCCGTAGTGGCCGGAAAGCGCGATCGAAACCGGCGTCATGAGCGCGCCCCACAGCGCGAACAGCACGATGAGCCAGAACGTCGTCATCGGCTCAGCGGGTGCCGAAGATGCGGTCGCCAGCGTCGCCGAGCCCGGGGACGATGTAACCGTGCTCGTTGATGTGGCTGTCGAGCGACGCGACATAGATGTTCACGTCGGGGTGCTCCTCGTGGATGAGGGAGACGCCTTCCGGAGCGGCGACCAGGCAGACGAGGGAAACTTTCCTGCCGCCGTGCTTCTTGATCAGGCTGATGGCATCGGCGGCGGATCCGCCGGTGGCCAGCATTGGGTCGAGCAGGAAGATGTCGCGCTCCTCGATGTCGTGAGGCAGCTTGCAGTAGTATTCGACGGGCTTGAGCGTCTGATGGTCACGGTAGAGCCCGATATGTCCGACTTTGGCGTTCGGGATGAGGTTGAGGATGCCGTCCATCATGCCCAGTCCCGCCCTCAGAATCGGCACCACGGCCAGTTTCTTGCCGGCCAGGGCGTACGCCTTGGTGCGGACGATGGGCGTTTCGACGTCGATCATCTTCAGCGGCAGGTCGCGCGTGATCTCGTAAACCATCAGCGACGCGATCTCGGCCACGGTCTCTCGGAAGGTCTTGACAGGCGTGTTCTTGTCGCGGATGATGCTCAGTTTGTGCTGCATCAGCGGGTGGTCGAAGACGACCACCTGTCCTCCCTGACCGTCGTTAAAGGTCCTGTTGACGCTGTGTTCATACGCGCAGATCTTCTGCGTGCGGCGCACGTGGCGGCCGCCTTCAAACTCGGTGGTCAGCCAGGTGTCGACGATCTCAAAAGCGGTATTTTCGTCGAGGACGCGGCCGCCGAGGGTGAGCACGTTCGCGTTGTTGTGCCGCCGGCTCATGGCGGCGATTTCCTTGTTCCAGCAAACGGCCGCGTAGACGCCGGAAACCTTGTTGGCGGCAATTTCCATTCCCAGGCCGGTTCCGCAGATAAGTATGCCTCTGTCGGCTTCGCCGTGCGCGACGCTGCGCCCCACCTGCAGGGCGATGTCGGTGTAATCGCACGCGACTTCGGACGTATCGGTGCCGAAATCCTGAACTTCGTACCCATCCCTGCCAGTCAGACGGGCGATGATCTTCCTCTTGAGTTCGTATCCGGCATGGTCTGAACCGATGAGAATCTTCACTGTGCTTCGTCCCCCTTCGAGATTGCGACATTCCGCACAAAAGCCGTCCCGCGCCCCCGCCGGCTTCGCGCGAGCGTGAAACCGAAACGGCGCGCCGCGTCGAAAACCGGGGCGGCGGAAAAAGTTTCCGGCAAAGCGCTTTCACAAAAACTCCTCTTATTTTGCCACAAAGAGACAAAAAAAGCGAGGCCGTCCTTCAAAAAGGACGGTCCCGCATTTTTGACCGACGAGGTCGCTAGCCGAGGACGACGAGGACGTCGCCGCTGTTGACGGTCGAGCCTTCGCTGACGCGGATATCGACGACCTTGCCGTCGTGTCCGGCGGGGATCTCGTTCTCCATCTTCATGGCTTCGAGAATGATGAGGTTGGTATCGGGCGTTACGACGTCGCCGACCTTGCAGACGACGCGCAGGACCTTGCCGGGCATGGGGGCCGTGATCTCGACGCTGCCCGCGGGGGCAGGCGCGGCGGGCGCCGGAGCGGGAGCCGCAGGCGCGGGGGCCGGAGCCGCGGGAGCGGCGGGGGCGGACGCGACAGGCGCAGGAGCGGGCGCGACGGGCGCCGGCGCCGCGGGCACGGGGGCCGGAGCGGACGCGCCGGAGATGGGCTCAACGTTCACATCATAGGACTTACCGTTCACGGTGATCTTGTACATTGCCATAATCGTTATCCTCCTGTAGAGTCAGTTTTAATCTGTGCCGCCTTTGGCGCGGCGGGAATGTCAAAAAATCAGTTCCAGCGACCGGACAGCGCGCCCTGAAGACCTTCCAGGCGTCCGCAGGCGATCCATGCGGCGTTATCTGTTCCGATCAGGTGCGTGCCGGCGGGGACAATCGCGTTAATGCGCACGGCGGAACCCATGTGCGCGGCGATCGCGGCGGCGATCACGGCCACGATCTCTTCGTCGGCCGCGGCGGCCTGAACCGGCGCGACGACAGGGGCTGCCACCGGAGCGGCTGCGGGACGCGCGGGCGCCGGGGCAGGGGCCGCGGGCTTTTCGCTGCCGGCGAACCTGGAGACAAGGCGCATACCGAAAATAACACACGTCAGCCCGATAAGAACGAGGAACACGACGCCGAAAGCGATCACGGAAAGAGCGGTAGCACCGCTCAGGCCCTCAAAGGAGGACGCTAAAGTCTTAACAGCGGTTGCCGACATGGCTCTCCCTCCTCACTAGTTGGGCATGACGCCGTGCTTCTTGCGAGGCAGGGCCTGACGCTTGGTACGGTGAGCCTTGAGAGCCTGAATGACCTCGTAGCGGGTCTCCTCGGGAAGGATAACCTTGTCAACATAGCCGCGGCTGGCGGCCTGGTAGGGTGTGGCAAAAGCGTCTTCGTACTCGCTGATCAGCTTGGCGCGCTCGGCCGTGGGATCCTTGGCCGCCTCGATCTCCTTGCGGAAAATGATGTTGGCGGCTCCGGCCGCGCCCATGACGGCGATCTGCGACTGCGGCCAGGCGAGCACGGTATCGGCGCCCAGTCTCTTGCAGCACATGCCGATGTAAGCGCCGCCGTACGCCTTGCGGAGCACGACCGTGACCAGCGGTACGGTGGCTTCGCTGTACGCGTAGAGCATCTTCGCGCCGTGGCGGATGATGCCGTGCCACTCTTGGTCCTTGCCGGGCAGATAGCCGGGCACGTCGACGAAGGTGACGATGGGCAGGTTGAACGCGTCGCAGTGACGGATAAAGCGGCTGGCCTTGTCGGAGCAGTCGATATCGAGACAGCCCGCCATGTTGGCGGCCTGGTTGGCGACGATGCCGACGGGCATCCCGTCAAAGCTGGCGTAGCCGACGACGATGTTCTTGGCCCACATCGCCTGGACTTCAACGAAGCGTCCGTCGTCGACGACGGCTTTGATCACGCTGTGCACGTCGTAGCCCTTGTTGGGATCGGTGGGCACCATCGTGCGCAGAGCCGCTTCGGCGCGCGTCGCCGGATCGGACGTGGCGATGCGGGGAGCGTCTCCCATGTTGTTGCTGGGCAGGTAACCGAGCACGTCGCGAACTTGCCGGAAGCACTCTTCTTCGGTCTCGGCGAAGAAATGCGCGTTGCCGGAACGGGCGTTGTGCGTGCGGGCGCCGCCGAGTTCTTCGCTGGAAACCTCTTCGCCGGTGACGGTCTTGATGACCGCGGGGCCGGTGATGTGCATGATGGAGATCTTGTCCACCATGAAGATGTAGTCGGTCAGGGCGGGGCTGTACACGGCGCCGCCGGCGGTGGGACCGACGATGACTGACATCTGGGGGATGATGCCCGAGCAGATCGTGTTGAGATAGAAGATGCCGGCATAGCCGTCAAGGGCGTCGACAGCTTCCTGGATACGGGCTCCGCCGCTGTCGTTGATGCCGACGACAGGACAGCCGTTGCGAAGGGCGAGGTCCATCACCTTGCAGATTTTCGCCGCGTGCTGCTGGCCGAGCGAACCGCCGAGAACGGTAAAGTCCTGGCTGAAGACGTAGACGACGCGTCCGCCGACCGTGCCGTAGCCCGTGACGACGCCGTCGCCGAGGAACTTCTTGTTCTCCATGCCGAAGTTGGTGCAGCGATGCTCCACAAATTCGTCCAGCTCGACGAACGAATCCTTGTCCATGAGGAGATCGATTCTTTCGCGCGCCGTCAGACGTCCCTTGGCCTTGTGCTTCGCAACAGCCTTTTCACCGCCGCCGGCAGCCGCTTTGGCACGCTTGTCGAGCAGGATATTGCAAAGCTCATCAATGGTTTTTACCGCCATACTGGTACCTCCTTGTAAAATAGTAACGCATTCTCATCTATTCAGAAAGGCCCGCGGGGAACGTTTCCGCCGATGTGTTTCCCCAACGGACGAAACTGTGGAGAACAGACAAACAAATAATAACAGAGAATAACGTAAAAGTCTCTTATTCCTCCAAGATAATTCTTAAAAAAAGAAAAAATAGCACGCGTCTCAATTTTAAATGTAACGTAAACCGAAAATCGCGCCGAAAAAGAAGACCATGGCGGCGGTGAGCGCGAATCCGAGCAGCGTGCGCAGGCAGAGCAGCAGTGTCGTCCCGCCGGGAAAGCGTCCCGTCTGGATGCCTCGGATGATCCTGACGAGCAGAAATGTCGAACCGAAGCACACCACGCCGAGAAGCGCCTGCACGTTCATGGCAGGCAGACCAAAGATCAGATCCTCTTTCATCGTTTGCCTCCGTATATGACGCCGGAACGTATAAGATGTTAAAGCCAAAACGCCCTGTCGGGTTTCGTTTGAACGGAGCCGGACGCAGACCGGCCCGCGAGGCGATCCGCGCGCCCTGGGAAACTCAGTTCCCCGCGCTGATCTGGTTGAGCACGTCGACGGCCACGGAAAGAGCGCGCTTTCCGTCCGAAATGCCGACGAGCGGCTGGCGTCCTTCGCGCACGCAGGTCAGGAAGTGGCTGAGTTCCTGCTTCAGCGGCTCCGTCTTCGGCAGAAGAGGATGCTCGATCACCTCAAAGGTGCCCCCTTCGGGCGATGTCTGAGGCGCGTGGTAAACGACGATGTCCTGTGTCTCGAAGTCGACTGAATAGTATCTGCCCGAATCCATCACGTCCATCTGTCGCAGACGGCGTTCGGCGACGCGGCTGACCTGGATGTCGGCAACGGCGCCGCAGGCGAAAGTGATCTGCGCCAGCGCGAGATCCTCATGGTTGGTCCTCAGCTTGCGGCCGACGGCCCTGATGGAGACGACTTCAGATTTGACGAGAGAGAGAATGATGTCGATATCGTGGATCATCAGGTCGAGAACGACGCCGACGTCGCCGATGCGCGGCGAAAACGGCCCCTGCCGCCGGGACTGGATGCACAGCGGCGTGTCGGTCAGGTGCTCCGAAAGGTACCTGATGGCGCTGTTGAAGCGTTCCACATGCCCCACCTGAAGCACGATATTTCTGTCGCGGGCTATTTCCAACAAGGACGAAGCCTGTTGGACTGTCGCGGTCACGGGTTTTTCAACGAGCAGGTGTATGCCCCGGGCGGCGAGGCGGCTTGACACGTCGAAGTGCGCCACGGTCGGCACGACGACGCTGATCGCCTCGGGGCGCTGCTCTTCAATGAAACGGTCGACGTCGGTGTACGCGGGCACTCCGTACATGCTCCCGATCTCCTCGGCCGATTCACGGCGGCTGTCGACCACTCCGACGAGGGTCGCTCCCATCAGTTCGCTGTAGATCCTGGCGTGAATGCGCCCTAAATGGCCGACTCCTACGACGCCCGTTCTGATACTCTCCATGCAAGCCACCTCTTTAAAGAGATACAAACCAGTCTTTTAATTATCACAGGTTGCACAAAATTTGTGGCATTCAGCTCCGCACGGTCAGTAACATTCGCGGATCGTTCCCCGGCGTGGAGCGTCTGTGCGAGCAGAACAGGTCGGTACGGCAGCACGTGCACTGCGTCTCCAGTCTGATCCGCCCCTCGGGAACGCCTTGCGCCGCCAGCTGGCGCGCGATCTGGAGTTTCAGGTCAAAATGGACGAGCTCGCCGCTTGTTTCCACGGCGTCGGGCGAGAAGCGTTTCACGGCTTCCGCCGTCGTCGGGTCGTCTAAACGGCGCGTATAGCACGCGCCCGAAATGCACGGTCCGACCCAGGCGTCGAGGCTTCCCTCGTCGAAAGAGCGCGCGCGTGACCGGGCAAAGTCAAATCCGGAGGCGACGATGTCCAGCAGCGTGCCTCTAAATCCCGAATGGAGGAGCAGAACCCACGCTTGCGGTTCTGTGCAGAGAACGATGACGGGAGCGCAGTCGCCGAATCTCAGTCCGGAAACAGGGTCGCCCGGAAGTATGAATATCCCGTCGGCGCGCTCGCGAAGCGGCCACGCCGGCGCTTCCGCGGCCGCGATCACACGCGCGCCGTGCACCTGGGTGCAGGTGACGAACTTTTCCGAGGCCGCCGTCTTCCCGATTTCCGTCAGGGCGTCGACGCCGCGAAGCGAGATCCGCGCGCGGAAAGGGCTTTCCGGCGGCAGCGGGTAATCGAAGAAACCGCCGTTTGAGGTGACTGTAAAACTTTTACAGTTCAAGGTTTTTCACCAGTTCCCTCATGCGGGCGATAAAATACAGGCTGCCGCACACGACGACGGGGCCGCCCCGTCCTAGCGCCGCGATCAGGGCGCTGCGAGGCTCGGGGAAGGCTTCGGGCGGCGCCGCCCAGGGCAGAGCCGCCGCTTTCTCGGCGAGAGCGGAAGCTTTTTCGCACCTTGGAAAATCCGCTAGTTCCGTACAGTACAGCCGCGCGCGGGGAAACGCGACGGCGTACTGCTCAAGCGATCCCATGTAGTTCTTGTCGGCCATCGACGTATAGACAAAACTGACGGGAGAGTCCTCGCCGTAGAGTCGCCGCAGCGCGCGGACAAGCGCCGCCGTGCCGTGAGGGTTGTGCGCGCCGTCGAGAATCAGGTCGGGGTCGCGGCGGAGGACTTCCATGCGCCCGGGCCAGCGCACGGACGCTAAACCGGCGCGCTTCGCGTCGTCGCTCACCGGCAGCGTGTCGTCGATCAGCTCAAGCGCGCGCAGCGCAAGCGAGACGTTCTCGGGCTGGTACAGGCCGGGCAGGCGCGTGAACCACTTCTTTTGCCCGCGCGGCGTGCGCAGAACAAATTCGTTGCCGTCGAGCGTGCTGCTCGTACAGACAACTTGACATGTCTCGGTAAACACTTCCCCGCGGGCGCCAACGCTTTCGCAAGTCCTTAGGAACTGCGCGTTGACGGATGCGGGACTGCCGCAGTAGAGTGCGCGGCTTCCGCGCTTGACGATGCCAAACTTGTTGGCCGCGATCGACTCGACGGTGTTTCCAAGGAGGCGCATGTGGTCCATGCCGAGCGGCGTGATGACCGACAGAAGCGGGGTGGAGAGGGTGTTCGTCGCGTCGAGCAGCCCGCCGATGCCTGCCTCTACGACGCAGACTCTGACGTTTTTTTTACGGCACAGCCAAAAAGCGGCGGCCGTGGCGATCTGAAAATATCCGAGACGGCACTCGGGGCAGGCGGCCAGCGCTTTCTCCACCTCGTCGAACGCCTCGTGCCACTCCGATACCGGCAGCATGGAACCGTCCACGCGCAGGCGTTCGCCGAAGACGCTCAGATGGGGACTGGTGTACAGCGCCGCGCGATACCCTTCCGCCCGCAGCATCGCGTCGAGACACGCTGCCGTCGAACCTTTACCGTTGGTTCCCGCGACATGGATCGCCGCGAGGTCGACAGGCGCACCCAGGCGTTCGAGAACTCGGTTTAAAAATGCAAGCCCCGTCGCGGAGTCGGGGCTTGCCATCGAGTCCAGACGCTTTTCGAGCTCTTCCCAAAGGACAGTCTGGCTCATCCGTGACCTTCTCTACTCAGAAAGGCTGGCGATGTTCTCAAGGATGCGCGCGCGGCGCAGTTTCGACTCGGCTAGGCGGGCGCGCTCCGTCTCGACCACGTCTTCGGGCGCACGGGCGATGAAGTTCGCGCTGGAGAGTTTCTTTTCGCTCCTAGCGAGATTGCTCTCGACTGTCTTAAGCTCCTTTTGCAGACGCGCGACTTCAGCCTTCGGATCGAGCAGGTCGCCAACCGGCAGGAATACCTGACCGGCGCGGACCATCGAGCTGAGCGCCAGATGAGGCTTGTCAGCTTCGGCCGCGAGGACTTCGACCTCGTCCACCTTGGCTGTCAGAGTGACCATGTCGCGGTTGGACTCCAGCACGGGCAGGAAAGCGGCGTCGGGAGCGCGCAGGACGATCTTCCGCACGTTCTGGCTCGGCGGCAGTCCGGCCTCGGCGCGCAGGTTGCGGATCGAACGGATAAACTCCTGGAACACGCCCATCCTCTCGACGGACAGTTCATCGGCGCCGTATTCCGACGCGTCGGGCCACGACTCGCGCTCCATGGGTTCCTCGCCGAAACCGAACGCGTGCCAGAGTTCTTCCGTCACAAAGGGCGTGAACGGGTGCATCAGGCGCAAGACATCCCTGAACACGCGCAGGATCACGCGTCTCGTGGCGTCCTGGCGCCGCTCCCCCTCGTCGCCGTAGAGCGCGGGCTTGCTCATCTCGATGTACCAGTCGCAGAAATCACCCCAGACGAACTCGTACAGCTCGCGGGCCGCCTCGCCCATGAAGTAGCCGTCAAGGTCTTTCGTCACGGCCTCGTCCACGCGTCTCAGGCGCTCGAGGATCCACCTGTCGTGCAGACGCATGTCATCGACCGCGGGCAGAGCGTCGTAATCGCCGTCGCCCAGGTTCATCAGAGCGAAACGAGCGGCGTTCCAGATCTTGTTGATGAATCTCTTGTAGTTCTCGATCTTCGACGGTCCGAGCAGGATGTCGCGTCCCTGCACCGTCAGCGCCGCCACGGTGAAGCGCAGCGCGTCGGCGCCGTACAGTCTGATCATGTCGATTGGGTCGATGCCGTTGCCGAGCGACTTGCTCATCTTGCGGCCTTTTTCGTCGCGCACAAGCGCGTGGATAAAGATGTCGCGGAACGGCACCTCGTCCATGAACTCCAGCCCCATCATGATCATTCTCGACACCCAGAAGAAAATAATGTCGAATCCCGTGACCATGACAGAAGTCGGATAGAAATACTTCAGGTCTTCGGTGTTGTCCGGCCAGCCCATCGTCGAGAACGGCCACAGCGCGCTGCTGAACCAGGTGTCGAGGACGTCCTCGTCCTGCGTGATGTTGCGCGAGCCGCACTTTTCGCAGCGTTCGGGATCATGTTCGGCAACGGTGACATGACCGCAGTCGGCGCAGTGCCACGCGGGAATGCGGTGCCCCCACCACAGCTGCCGCGAGATGCACCAGTCGCGAACGCCGTCCATCCACTGGTAGTACGTGCGGTCCCACTGCGCGGGAACCCATTTCATGCGGCCGGCCTTTGAAGCTTCCACGCCGCGGGCGGCGAGCGGAGCGACCTTGACGAACCACTGTTCGCTCAGGTACGGCTCAACCGTCGTGCCGCAACGGTAGCAATGCCCCACCTGATGGGGCAGGTCCTCGATATGGTCGAGAACGTTTTCCGCCTCGAGCAGTTCCACGCTTTTGGCCCGGGCGTCCGGCACCGTCATGCCGTCCATCGCCTTCGCGGCCTCGGGCAGGTTGAACATCTTCCCGTCGCCGTCGATGATCTGGATGGGCTCCAGGTTGTGCGTCCGTCCCACCTGGAAGTCGTTGGGGTCGTGCGCCGGCGTGATCTTCACGAATCCCGTGCCGAACGCGGGATCGACCATGCGGTCGGCGATGACGGGGATCGCGCGCCCGCCCGTCATCGGCACGATCACCTCGCGCCCGACGGCGTCCGCGTGCTTCTCGTCGCCGGGGTGGACGGCGACCGCCACGTCGGCCGGGATCGTTTCCGGGCGCGTCGTCGCGATCATGATGAAGTCCGAACTGTCCTTGTAGTAGTAGCGCACGTAGTACATGTGCCCCAGCTCTTCGGAATGCTCGACTTCGATGTCAGAAAGCGCCGTGTGGCAGCGGGGACACCAGTTGACGATGTATTTGCCCTTGTAGATCAGGCCTTTCTCATACAGGCGGCAGAACACGGTGCGGACGGCCCTGCTCAGTCCCTCGTCCATCGTGAAACGCTCGCGGCTCCAGTCGCAACTGTCGCCCAGGGCCTTCATCTGGTTGACGATGCGGTCCCTGTACTCTTCTTTCCATTCCCAGGTGCGCCTGATAAACGCCTCGCGGCCGATGTCGTAGCGCGACTTTCCCTCGCTTGCGAGGCGGCGCTCGACGACGTTCTGCGTGGCGATACCGGCATGATCCGTCCCCGGAAGCCAGAGCACGGAATATCCGCGCGCGCGCTTATAGCGGGCAAGGACGTCCTGGAACGTCTGATCGTAGGCGTGCCCCATGTGCAGGGCGCCGGTCACGTTCGGCGGAGGAAGGACGATCGAAAAGGATTTTTTGCTGCGGTCGACTTTCGCGTCAAACAGCTTCTGTTCGATCCACCACTGATACCACTTTCCCTCAAGCGGCGCGGGATCGTAGTTCTTAGAAAGATC
Source organism: uncultured Synergistaceae bacterium (assembly GCA_964520485.1). Taxonomy (GTDB): domain Bacteria; phylum Synergistota; class Synergistia; order Synergistales; family Dethiosulfovibrionaceae; genus Pyramidobacter. Next base: position 26,521 of record CAZFNC010000005.1, read on the forward strand.
AACATTACGCGTCGGCATTGCGAATTCCTCCCCATTTAACTTTCTTTTGCGTCAAGCGCCCGTTCCAGATAGCTCTCGATCTGGACTCTGAGCGCGTCGATCGTCTCCGGCTCGTCTGCCGAAACGGGCAGAGGCCGCCCCCACGAATAGATCTTTTTGTCAATATAGCCGTTGATGGCGGCGCGGCGTTTCGTCTTCGCGATTTTATCCGCTTTCGTGAAAACGCACTGCATGGGAACGCCCAAGGCTGACAGCCACTCCTGAAGCCTGACGTCCGATTCTTTCAGGCCGTGACGGATATCGACGAGGTGCACGACGAGCGCCAATTCTTCACGGCGTCCGACGTAGTCCTCGACCAGATGCGACCACGCGTTCCGTTCGCCCCTGCCGCGCTCCGCGTAGCCGTACCCCGGCAGATCGACAATCGCGAAAGGACGCGGAGCGTCAACCTGAAAGAAGTTGACGCTGCGCGTCATCCCCGGCGACGAACCGACGCGGGCAAGCTTCTGCCCGACAAGTCTGTTCAGCAGCGTCGATTTGCCGACGTTTGACCTTCCGGCCAGCGCGATCTCGGGAAGCGCGCCGGGCGGAAACTGCCGCTCTGTATAGGCCGTGCAGATTAGACGTGCTTTCCAGACGCTCATGAATCTCCGCCCCGTTCGAGCACCACCGAGAAAACCTGGCCCGCGTGGCGCACGAACGTGTAGTTGACGCCATCGCGAATCCACGGCTCCATGTCGTCAACGTCGGGGCTGTTAGCCTCCGGCACGAACAGATTGACGATGCCGAGACGGCGTGCCGCGAGCGTCTTTTCGCGCAGACCGCCGATAGGCAGGACATCGCCGCGGAGCGAGATCTCGCCCGTCATGGCGTACCCCTGCCTGTACCGGAACCCCGACACGGCCGAAAAAAGCGCGACGGCCATCGTGATTCCGGCGGAAGGGCCGTCCTTCGGGATCGCCCCCTCTGGAACGTGGAGATGCAGCGAGATCCCGTTCCACTTCGGCTCGGGCAACCCGCCCGAAAGCTCGTCCCAGTGGGATTTGACGTACCCAAGCGCCGTCATCGCCGACTCCTTCATCACGGGCCCGAGATTGCCCGTAAGCTGCAGTTCGCCTCTGCCTCGCATCATCACGGCTTCGACGGGCAGAACATCGCCGCCTGCCGCCGTCCATGCCAGACCGATGGAGATGCCCCTCTCGGGACGTCCGGGAATCCGCACGTCGGGTCGGTGCGGCGCGCCGAGATACCGCGCCAGGTCTTTCACGCCGACGGTGACTTTTTCGCACTCCTCTCCCGCTTCGCGGCGCTCCAGCGTCGCGCGCGCCACCTTGCGGCACAGCGTCGCCAGCTTGCGGTCAAGTTCGCGCACGCCGGCTTCCTGTGTGTAATCCGACACGATGCTCTTCAGCGCGGGCCCCGTGACGGTCATGTCCTTTTTCGTCAAACCGCTCTCACGGTACACGCGCGGGAGAAGATACGACCGCGCGATGTGGAGTTTTTCCTCGGGAAGATAGCTGCTCAGCTGGATCACGTCCATACGGTCAAGCAACGGAGAAGGGATCGTATGCGAAACGTTGGCCGTGGTGATGAAAAACACGTCGCTGAGGTCGACGGGAAGTTCAAGATAGTGATCGGTGAAATGACTGTTCTGTTCGGGGTCAAGCACTTCGAGGAGGGCGCTCGCGGGATCGCCGCGGAAGTCGGAACCGATCTTGTCGACCTCGTCCAGAAGCATGACGGGATTTGAACAGCCGGCCTCTTTCATTTTCTGGACGATGCGCCCCGGCAGCGCGCCGATGTAAGTGCGCCGGTGGCCGCGGATCTCGGCTTCGTCGCGCATGCCGCCCAGGGAAAAGTTGACGAACTTGCGGCCCAGCGCCTCGGCGACCGATTTGCCGAGCGATGTCTTGCCCACGCCCGGAGGGCCGATAAGACAGAGGATCTGCGCGCGGGCGCTTTTGCCTGCCAGACGGCGCACAGCCAGGTATTCAAGCAGTCTGTCCTTCACGCGTTCAAGTCCGTAGTGATTGGCGTCAAGTTTCGCCTTCACGGCGCGAAGATCGCGCTCTTCGGGCAAGGTCTTCTTCCACGGGATGTCGAGCAGCCACTCGACATAGGTGCGGCTGACGGTCGATTCCGGCGACATGGACTGCATCTTGGCCATGCGACTGAGTTCGGAGTCCACTTTCGTCCTCACGTTTTCGGGAAGTTCGGCTTTGGCGGCGCGCTCGCGCAGATCGGCCGTGTCGGGCGAATCGTCGATCTTCAGTTCCTCCTGTATCGCCTTCATCTGCTCGCGCAGCCAGTACTCCTTTTGATTCTGATCGAGCTCTTTCTGGACGCGGGTATGGATTTTCCGTCCCAGCTTGAGCAGCTCCGTTTCGGAAAGCAGGTACTTCAGCAGCAGTTCTAGGCGACTGTCGGTGCGGAAACACTCGAGTAACATCTGCTTGCGCACCACGTCGATCGTCATATGCGCCGCGATCATGTCGGCGACGAGCGACGGGGCTCCGGCCTGCGCGATCGGCTGGATCATCTCCGGCGGCAGATGCGGATGGGCGTTGACATAGTTCTCAAATTCGCGCAGGACTTCCTGAAGGAGGGCCTTCAGGTTATCGTTTTCTACATAACTATCAGGCACTGTGACGAGATCCGCAGTCAGCATATCGTCATGCAGCGTATACTGACGCGCACGCATGCGCTCTTTGCCCTCGAGGAGCAGTTTGACCGTGCCGTCGGGCATTCGGATCATCTGCAGCATTTCGCACATCGTGCCCACATCATAAAGCCCGTCGGCCCCCGGATCTTCCGCGGCAGGATCTTTTTGGACCGCGACGAAAACGCGGCGCTTTTCAGCGGTTGCCGCGAGTTCAATCGCCTTGAGCGTGCTCTGACGACCGACGAAAATAGGCGCCAGCACGCCGGGGAAGATCACGGTATCGCGGGAGGGCAGCACGTAAGACTGCATCGTTTACGAGACCTCCGCTTCGTTTTTTTTGACGATGACGGGCTGCCCCGTCCCCGCCACGTACTCAGGTGTGATCACGATCCTGCCCGCGGGTTCGTCGCGAGACGGGACATCGTACATCAGGTCAAGCATCAGCTTCTCCATGATCGCCCGCAGACCGCGCGCGCCCGTACCTTTCGCGGCAGCCTGTTCCGCGACGGCGCGAAGCGCTTCGGGTGCGAACTCAAGTTCCACGCCTTCAAGCGCGAAATTCGCCCTGTACTGGCGCACGAGCGAGTTCTTCGGCTCGGTGAGAACGCGCACAAGCGCGTCGGCGTCAAGGCTCTGAAGCGGCACCAGCAGCGGCAGACGCCCAACCAACTCTGGAATGAACCCGTAGGCCACGAGATCTTCCGGCTCGGCCTGCCTGAGCAGGTCATAACGGTCCGCGGCAGTGGTGTCGCGAATGTCGCTGTCGAAGCCTATAACCTTTTTGTTGACGCGCCGGCCAACGATCTCCTCCAACCCAGCGAACGCGCCGCCGCAGATAAAAAGGATGTTCTTCGTGTCAACCTGGATAAACTCCTGCTGCGGATGTTTACGTCCGCCCTTGGGCGGAATGTTCGAAATCGTCCCTTCAAGGATCTTCAAAAGCGCCTGCTGCACTCCTTCGCCGGAAACGTCGCGCGTAATCGAAGCCGACTCTGACTTGCGGGCGATCTTATCGATCTCGTCGATGTAAATGATGCCGCGTTCGGCCGCGCCCACGTCCTGATCGGCAGCCTGGACGAGCCGGACGAGAACGTTTTCCACGTCCTCGCCGACGTAGCCGGCCTCCGTCAGAGTCGTCGCGTCAGAAATGGCAAACGGGACGTTCAGTTTTTTAGCAAGACTTTCCGCCAGCAACGTCTTGCCGCTGCCGGTCGGCCCCATGAGGAGCAGGTTGCTCTTTTTAAGCTCGACGTCGCTGTCTTTTTTCCCTGACGAGATGCGCTTGTAATGGTTATAGACAGCGACAGCGATCGCTTTCTTCGCGTAGTCCTGACCGATAACGTATTCGTCGAGGTGTTCCTTGATCTCCCTGGGCTTAGGCGGATTCTCGAGCGCCGCCTTTGCCTTCGCGTCGAAACGTGAAGTGCCCGACGTCTCGGCCTCGGGAGCCAGTTTCAGATAATTGCTGCACAGTTTGACGCACTCGCTGCAAATGTTGACCCCGTCGGGTCCAGAAAGCAACGTAACGCCTTCTTCGGGCCCGCGTCCGCAGAAAGAGCAGCGCAGATGTCTATGATTTTTATCTTCGTTTCGAGGCATGCGGTTTCGTTCACCCCCGAGGAGAAAATTTCGTCTGTACTCAAGCGGCATCGCGGTCAGCGTTTATCGATGACTTTGTCCACGATGCCATACGAGAGCGCTTCCTGCGCGCTCATCCAGAAGTCGCGGTCGGTATCCACCTTGACCTTTTTCATCGTCTGGCCGGTATGGCGCACGATAATGTCATTCAACAGTTCTTTTGTCTTGACGATCTCGCGCGCCTGGATTTCGATGTCGCTGGCCTGCCCCTGGGCGCCGCCGAGAGGTTGATGAATCATGACGCGCGAGTTCGGCAAGGCGATGCGCTTGCCTTTTGTGCCCGCCGTTAGCAGCACGGCCGCCATGCTGGCCGCCATGCCCACGACAATGGTGGAAATATCGCATTTGACAAACTGCATCGTGTCGTAGATGGCCAGCCCCGCCGACACGGAACCGCCCGGAGAATTGATGTAAACGCTGATGTCGCGCTCCGTGCTTTCGCTCTCAAGGAAGAGCAGTTGGGCGACGACGGAATTGGCCAAGCCGTCGTCGATCTCGTCGCCGAGAAAGATAATGCGATCCTTGAGGAGCCTCGAATAAATGTCATACGAGCGTTCACCGCGCCCGGTCTGCTCAATCACATAAGGGATATAGTACATAGTTGAAAACGTACTCCTTCCGCTGTCGTTTATCTGGGCGCCGTGAAGCGACGCCCGTAAAGCGGCACGTTTTTTGGCGGACTGCTCTCTTTTCGTGCAAAAAAGTTGCCGCGGCGTCGGCTCCGCCGCAGCAACGGAAGTCAAGGTCAGTTCTGTGCCGCAGGCGCTTCGGCTCCGGCGCCTTTCTTCACTTCGTTGATCTTCACCTTTTCCATGATCGCCTGCATGGTCTTGCGGTAACGCGCCGTCGAGATCATGTTCTCAAAGTCCTCGGGGCGCTTTTTGAGCATCTCCCTGACGCTGTCGGCAGAGATGCCATAGGAATCGGCCATTTGGCCGATCTCGCCGTCAAGGTCTTCCTTCTGTACGGAAACGCCCAGCTGCTTCGCGCAGGCGTCGACGACCAGCCAGCTCCTCACGTCGCGCAGCGCATCCCTGGAAAGGTTATCCTCCAGTTCCTTGATGTCGTGGCCTTCGGACTTATAGTACTCCTCGAGCGTCATCTTGGTACGGTTTTTGACGTTCTCCTCAAAGCGTTTACGGAGATGTTCTTTCTGGCGCCGCACCATCGAATCCGGCACGTCAATCTTCGCGGCATCCGAGATCTTCGCGACGGCTTCGTTCTCCGCCACCGTGCGAGCGTCGGCCTTTAAACGATCTTCAAGGTTCTTACGGACATCGGCGCGCAGCTCTTCTTCGCTGTGAACTTCCGTCCTGGTAGCTTTCTTGAAAAACTCGTCGTTCATCTCGGGGGGCACGGGTTCCTCCACTTCAAGCACGTCGAACGTATAGTGAACCATGCGTCCCGCAACCGCCTTGTCCTTGTAGTCGTCGGATACCTTGACGTCCGCCTCCGCCTTGCCGCCGGCCGCGACACCGGCCAACGCGTCGACGATCTCGGGACGCATTGAGATGCTGTCCATCTCGAACGTGTCAACCTGAGGTTCGTGAGAGAGAATCTCGGCGCCGTTTTCGTCCCGGACGACCATGCTGCAGGCGGCGCGCACTCTGTCTCCTCGCTGTGCCGCGCGCTGTACGGGCACGAAAGTGGCAAAACGCTTTTTCATGCTCTCCACGGCTTCGTCAACCATGGTATCCGTCACGTCAAAGACGGGCAGGTCAACGCTGACGGTCGAAAGATCCGGCAGTGTCACCTCGGGCTGCACTTCGTATTTAACGGTAAAAGTCACGTCCCCTCCGTCGTTCATGACAAGATCGTCGACGGTTGGCGACTCGATCGGCTCAAGGTCGTACTCGGCACACACCTCGTCAAGGGTGGACGGCATCATGTCCTCAAGGGCCTGGTTCTTGATCGTCTCTTTGCCGAACCGCATGTCGATCACGCTGCGGGGGGCCTTGCCCTTGCGGAACCCGGGGATATTCACGCGCCTCGCGACTTCGGTGTAGGTGGCGCTAAGCTGTTTGGCGAAATCGTCCTTGTCGACGGTGACCTTGATAGCGACGATATTCTTTTCTTGTGACAGAAGTTCCGACTTCACAAGAAGCACTCCTTTCGGTTCCATAAACTCGGATTCGGATAGAAACAACTCGGATAAGTATACCACAGCAGAATGAAAGAATGTGGAATTTTCAGAGGCAATTTTGTTTCCGAATCGAAAAATTTTACCTCGGGAAAAGCGTTTTTTAGGGGGCGGCTCAGTCCTTTTCAAAGGCGTTTCTCTCCTCACGGACGATCGGAGCGTTCTCCTCGTCACGGACCAAAAGACGTCCTCTGTCCGCGCACGTCCGCCGACATGCGGCGGACGTTTTCTTCTCTGTTCGAGGCCCCATAACGATCATGCCGCGCGTTGCGAAAAACGCGAAAAGCGCCGCTTCGGAAGAATGAAAGCGGCGCTTTGACGCGCTATCGGCGCGGAACTTCCGATTTACTCGAGGAAATCGCGCAGTTTCTTGCTGCGGCTCGGGTGCCGGAGTTTGCGCAGGGCCTTGGCTTCGATCTGACGTATGCGCTCGCGCGTGACGCCGAAACGGCGTCCCACCTCTTCGAGCGTATAAGATCTGCCGTCTTCGAGGCCGAAACGGTAGCGGAGCACCTCGCGCTCTCTGTCGGAAAGGGCGTTCAGCATCTCCTCGATCTGCTCGTGAAACAGATTTCCGGCAGCGGCATCCTCGGGGCTGGGCAAATTGCGGTCTTCGATGAAGTCGCCGAGTTGACTGTCCTCCTCTTCGCCGATGGGCGTTTCCAGAGAAACAGGAAGTTGTGCGATGCGGCGGATTTCCTCCACTCGCGTGCTTTCGATCTGCATTTCGTCCGCGATCTCCTCGTCGGTCGCCTCACGCCCCAGTTTCTGGAGAAGCTGCCGTGAAATTCGCACCATCTTGTTGATCGTCTCGACCATGTGGACGGGAATACGGATGGTACGGGCCTGATCGGCGATCGCGCGGGTGATGGCCTGGCGTATCCACCACGTGGCGTAGGTGCTGAACTTGAATCCCTTGCGGTAGTCGAATTTTTCGACGGCGCGAATCAGCCCCAAGTTGCCCTCCTGGATGAGGTCGAGAAATTGCATTCCGCGTCCGATGTATTTTTTGGCGATGCTGACCACAAGCCGCAGATTGGCGTCGATGATCTCTTTCTTGGCGCGTTCGTCACCCGCTTCTACTCGTACAGCCAGTTCCCGTTCTCTTTCGCTGCTGAGCAGGTCCACTTTTCCGATCTCGCGCAGATACATGCGTACGGGGTCGGACAAGGGCACGTCTTCCATGCGCCCCAGTTCGACTTCGCCGTAGTCGGGCGTTTCGGCGGGCGTTTCATCCGCAGCGGTCGGTTCGGCGTCACCCGCTTCAGACCTCTTTTTCTGCTGAGAATGCGGGGCACGGAAAGCGTCCTCGACGACTTGGATGTCAAGTTCGGCCAGGTTGTAAAATATGCTGTCGAGAACGTCAGTGCTCCAATACTCGAGGGGAATGATCTTCTCTATGTCCTCGTGCGTGACGTATCCCTTTTTGCGTCCAAGCGCGAAAAGACGGCGAACGCTGTCGGTGACGACGCGCAGATAGGCGTCGCCGCCCTCGATGCCTCCTTCGCCGGAGACGGTTTCCACGTCGTCGGGAGAGCCTTCGACCGTGTCGCCGCCTTCCGTATAATGGATGAGATCGTCTCCGTCGCTTTCGGTGAAATCCTTGAGATCGTCGACGGTCGCTCCCTCGTCGCCGAGAGGGTCAGTGGATTCCTCCCCGCCTGTTATCTCCGCGTCGGCGGGAGAGAACGTTCGGCGCAGATCTCTTTCGCCGTCTTCCGTCTTATTCCTCGCGGATACGTCGGAAAGATCATTCCGCACGTCCTCAGCGTTTCCGACGGCGTCCAAGTCGTCGGTCCCTGCGAGGGCTTCCTCCGATCCATCCGTCGAAGGCTCCTCGGGAATGGTATCCTTATCCGGAGACACTTTTTGGGTCGTCTTCTTTTTCGCCGTCTTTCCGTTCCTGACATCGCCAGGCACCTCGGCGGGAACGGCCGGCACCGTCTTTTCCGTCTTTTCCGTCTTTTCCGTCTTTTTCTTCTTTTTGGGAAGTTTTTTCCCCTCCGCGGTTGTCTCTTTCGACGCCGTTTTCTTTACGGCGCTCGCCTTCTTTTTCTTCTTCGGCGTTGATGCGGAAGGAGCCCTTTTCCTTGCAGGTGCCGTTTTCGCCTCGGCGGGAACCGTTTCCGTCGCCGACGCGCGCTCAGTCTCTTCCGCGGCGGACGCTTTAGGAACCGATTTTTTCCCTGACGGCTTTTTAGCGGGCTTTTTCTTCGCCGGCTTTCTCGCCTGCTTCTTCTCACGTTCGGGCTTCGTTTTCGCCGTCACAGGGGACGCCGCGCCGGACGTCGAGGTTTTTTTCTTCGCGTCGTCCGTGCCGGAACCGGTTAGAGTTGAAACGGATTGATCTGCCGTCTGCGTCAGCGCCTGTGACGCCGATTCGTTCATCTTTCCTTTTTTCGCGGCGTTGTTTTTAGTTTTCTGCGTTGCCATCAACAGATCCTCCTTCATTCCTGCGTAGACATTGTTTCAAAAAAACCCTGCGACACGCCCACCTTAGAGCGGGGGAAGTATGGAACAAATTGAGATTTCTCGCGGCGGTCCGTCCGAAACAAATCGGGCGGAGAGTGCGCGACAAAACGAGAACGTTCGGGCTTTCCCAGCGCCATCGGGACTTCCGGCGCCGTCCGCTTCTGCAAGAACGGGGCACACTAACCGGAGCGCTGTGCCTGACGGAAAACGAAGCAGTCGTCGCGGTAGACAGGCCGGAAAAAATTTCCCGCGAAAAAACGCTGTTCATCGTACGCCCGAGAGAAAAGTAACACGGCAAACGTTACAGCGCGTCACGGACAGACAACAGCCGCCATATCCACGCGCCGGCGTTTCCGGCGGATTAGCGAACGATGCCCGTTCACAACAAGCTTTCCGGTCCGTGACAAGCCACAACCGAAAGAGACGGAAGATCGCGAACGCCGCAGACGGTCCTCTGCCGCGTCACGACGCCGATCGCTCAGACGCGACGTTGTCACGGATCCGGAAGGCTCTCGCCAAATCCGGCTTCGCAGAAGAAAAGGCGGATAACTCCTTCGTGTTCTACAACGTGTATTTATTATCCCCTCCGTACGCGGAAAAATGGAATCTGCGTTTTTATTTGCGTACGCGGGACAGTTCAGCCCGTTCATGATACAATAGCGCCGCCGCTTAATTTTTATCCGGAGGTAAGTTCATGCTGAGCAAAATCTTTGGCGCGCTCGTGGCCTGGCTGGTGGAAACCATCGGTTCCATGGGATACTTGGGAATCGCCGGCCTGATGTTCCTCGAGTCGTCGTTCTTCCCTTTCCCGAGCGAAGTCGTCATGCCGCCCGCTGGGTATCTGGCGCAGCAGGGTAGGATGTCACTTTCTCTCGCGATTTTCTTCGGCGTCCTCGGAAGCCTGTTGGGCGCTTTGTTCAATTACTGGCTGTCCCTGCGCTTCGGGCGTCCGTTTTTCCTCAAATACGGACGAAAGTTCGGCGTGACGGAGGAAGTGCTCGACAAGGCCGACCTCTTCTTTGCGAGGCACGGGCACATCAGCACGTTCGTGGGGCGACTCATTCCGGTCATCCGTCAGTACATCTCCCTGCCCGCCGGAATCGCGCGCATGAATCTGACACGGTTTTGCATCTACACGTCGCTTGGCGCGGGCATATGGGTCGTCATCCTGACGTTTTTGGGCTACTGGCTAGGGGCGAACCGCGAACTGATCCACCATTACCTGTCCCAGATCAGTCTGGCGCTGACGGTCCTCGGCTGCCTGATTGTCGCCGTCTACGCCTGGCGGGTGAAGAAAGCGAAAAAAAGAAAAAAACAAAACCCCTGAACCGTCCCGTGGATGTGCACGCCACGTGGAGTTCGCCTTCAACGCGGCGGCCGCGCCGTTCATAAGAAATGTCGGTTCAACGGGCGTATTTCGGCGTGTTTGAGGAGACAACGAGTTTCTCGCGAGAAACTCCGCAACAGAACAAAGGCCGACAGAGTGATCTGCCGGCCTTTGCCGCTGAGGTTCAATCTCTGACGGTCGTCTTACAGACGAACGACATTGGCAGCCTGAGGGCCCTTCTCGCCGTCGACGACGTCAAACTCCACTTCCTCGTTCTCGTCGAGAGACTTGTAGCCGTCCATCTTGATCGCGCTGAAATGGACAAAAACGTCCTTCCCCTCTTCGGTCGTGATGAAGCCGAAGCCCTTCGTGCTGTTGAACCATTTCACTTTGCCTCTCAAGGTACATGCCTCCAAAAAACGTATTTCCCCCGCGTCCGCGAGGTGTGGCGAACTCTTCGCTCGCTCTCCAGATAAACTATACAACGTCAAAGCTGAAAAGTCAATCTTGAATTTCAGCTTTTAACTGCTTTTCAATTCATTTTTGCATGTTTCTTTGCACGGACTTTACAAACTTTTACTCAAAATGACGGCCTTAGTCCACCGTTTTTTTTCCGCTAAAACGTCATTTTTCCTTGAATGGCAGGATGCCGAGCGTTTCAACGGATTACCCCCGAACTCCGATATGACGCTCGTCCCGCCCGACAAGGTTCAAAAGAACTTCACCGCGCCGACGGCGTCAAAGCAACTCTGCTGTCGTCCAATCGAGAGAGCGATCCTGACAAACTCGTCGACAGCGGCGACGCAGGCGATAGTTTCGCCGGCAGAAAGAGAAGATGACTCCCCGAGACCGCTGCTTTCGCGGCGAGGGAATCAAACGACACGACATTGACCGCCTGAAGGCCCTTCCTGCCTTTAACGACGTCAAATCTCGCTTCAGGACCCTGCCTGAGATTAACAACTTCCTTTGTCAGTTCGCTGACATGAAAGAAAACGCACTGCTCCCTTTCTGTCGCGATGAAGCCGTACACCTTATTATTGTCAAACCAACTCACTGTGCCGTGTAAGGCGCGCGCCTCCACAAAAAACGTATTCTTACCCGCGTCTTCAATTTACGCACACTACAGCACACCGTAGTGTCTCAGTCGGCGTTCCACCTCTTCCATGCCCAGAAGCTCGATCACCTCGAAGATGCCAGGGCTGACCTTGTAGCCCGTGAGCATGTATCGAAGAGGCATGGCGATGTCTTTCAGTTTGGCGCCGTGTGTCTCGCACCACTCCCGCGCGAAAGCGAGCATCGCGCCGCACGTCCTCGGTGCGGCAGCCGTGAACGCGCCGCAGAACCCTTTCAGCAAGGCCCTGTGTTCGGGCGTGAGGTCGCCGCCGTCGTAGCGAGAGGCGACCGCGTCGAACGTGACGAGATAGTCCGAGAACTCGGCCAGTTCTTTGATGGTCTTGCCGCGCCCTGCCATCAGAGCAAAGACCTTTTCAAGGTAATCGGGATTGAGATGTTCGCAGTCGACGCCCATGCTCTCCCAGAAGGGACGGATCAGGCGGAATTTCTCATCGGCGGGCATCTCGGTGATGTGCCCCTGGTTGATGTAGTTCAGCTTGTCGAAGTCGAACACAGACGATTTGCGGTTGATGTCGCGCAGTTCGTACTCTTTCACGGCGAGGTCGCGGTTGAATATCTCCACGTTGCCTTTCGGGGCCCAGCCGAGCAGGGCGAGGAAGTTAAAGATGGAGTCGGGTAGATAGCCCATGTCGCGGTATTCGTAGACGCTCGTCGCGCCGTGGCGCTTCGACAGTTTCTTCTTGTCTTTACCGAGGATCATGGGCAGATGGGCAAACTTCGGCATCTCCCAGCCGAGCGCCTTGTACAGAAGCACCTGCTTGGGCGTGTTGGAGATATGATCCTCACCGCGTATGACGTGGGTCATGTTCATCAGATGATCGTCGATGACAACGGCGTAATTGTACGTGGGAAATCCGTCGCTCTTGATGAGGACGATGTCCTTCATCACACCCGTTCTGCCGTCGACGAGAGCGTCGCTCCTGTAATCGATGTGCCCGTAGACTTCGTCGTCAAAGCCGATATCCAGGCCGAGAGGCACCTTGTAGATCACAGCGTTCCCGTCCCTGTAGGCCTTGCCCTCATCGAGAAGCCGGTCAGCGTACTCGTTGTACAGATCAAGGCGTTCCGTCTGACGATAGGGTCCGTAATCCCCGCCCACGTCGGGACCTTCGTCCCAGTCGAGATTCAGCCACATCATGCCGTCCATGATCGTCCGCTCGTATTCGGCCGTGGAACGGACGCGGTCAGTGTCCTCGATGCGGAGAACAAATTTTCCGCCCGTATGACGCGCCCACAGCCAGTTGAACAGTGCCGTATGTGCGCCGCCGATGTGCAATGCGCCGGTGGGACTCGGGGCAAAACGAACTCTGACTTCCTGGGTCATTTATAAAAGTCCTCCTGACATAAACGGTTCATACCGTGTACAATTAGGATCGTCCGCCAAAAAACGACGCGCGATCAACTCATGCATTATAACGCGATTTGGAGGTTTAAGGAAATGTCCAAGAAAAAAATTCTTCTCATCGACGGCCACGGGATCGCCTTCAGGGCGTTCTACGCCGTACCCGAGCTGAACGCTCCCGATGGCACGCCGACAAACGCGCTGGTGGGATTTTTCAACATGTTCGCCCGAGCCCTGCACGACTGGAAACCCGACGAGATCTACACGGCGTTCGACATGCCAGGCCCCACGTTCCGCCACCTGCTCCTGCCCGCGTACAAAGCCACGCGCAAGCCCGCGCCCGAGGAGTTCAAGGTCCAGATACCTCTACTTGAGGAAATGCTTCCCCTGCTGGGCGTGCGTCTGATGCGCCGGAGCGGGGTCGAAGCCGACGACTTGATCGGCTCGGCCGCCCTCCAGTTCTCCTCCAGCGGCGACGACGTACTTATACTCACCTCCGACAAGGATATCATGCAGACATTGCGTCCTGGCGTGAAGATCCTCCGCCCCGGCAGGGGCGTCTCCTCATTTGAAGTCTACGACGAAACTGCCTTTGCCGAGAAATACGGATTTCCGCCGTCCGGCATGGTCGATTACCTCTCTCTGATGGGCGACGCCGTGGACAACATCAAGGGCGTTCCAGGCGTGGGCGAAAAGACGGCGTCCAGACTGCTGCACGACTACGGCACGATTGAGAACGTCATCGCCCACGCGGACGAGCTGAAACCAGCTTTGCGGAAAAAGATTGCCGAAGGCGGAAAGACAGCGATCGACAACAGAGCGCTGACGCGACTGAAGTGCGACATAGACCTGAGCGAGTTCACTGACACTCCCGCCGCCGTGAACATGGAAACCTTCGCCGAACGCTGCGCCGCGCTCGGCATGAAAAAGACGGCGGAAGCGTTCGTATCGCGAGTCTCCGTGTCCGCCTCGAGACAGTCTCACGCGGGCGACGTACAAACCCGCGCTACCGACGAATCAGTTACGCTGTCCCCATTGTCCGTTTCGCCCGCCGGCGAGATCCCGATCGACGCCATTCTGCTCGCGCCGCGGTTGGCGCTTGATCTCGAGGAGTCCACCCTGCCGCCGCGCTTTTCCGGCGGCGAAGCGCGTAACGACGTGCGCGCCGTCCTCGCCGCTCCCGACGGCAGTTGGTGGCGGGGAAATTTTTCTGACCTCGAGCAGCGTTTGGACGGACTTGCGGGACACACGCTCACCACGCTCGACGCCAAGACTCTGTGCTATCTTGCGGAGATGCCGCCCGAAGTTTCTCTGCTCGACATCAGGACAGCATATTACCTTCTCCACCCCGACCTCGAAGCGTTCGACGCCGCTGAAAAACTAGCGCTGCCGTTTTCGCCCGAGCGCGCCCTGCGTCTGCTCGCTCTCGGCAAATCGCTGAAAACGCAGATCGAGGAGCAGAAAATGACGTCCGTGCTGAACGACATCGATACGCCGCTGATCCCCGTGCTCGTGGCGATGGAAAAGCGCGGCATCCGACTCGACCGAGAGAAGATGAGAACCCTCTCATCGGAACTCGACTCGCGCATTCAAAGCCTGTCCGACGCTATCAGCTCAGGCGTCGGCGAACAGATCAACCTGAACTCGCCTAAACAGGTGGGCGAACTCTTGTTTGAAAAGCTCGGCCTGCCCGTCGTCAAGAAGACAAAAACGGGTTACTCCACCGATGTTTCAGTGCTTGAGCGGCTGCGCGACATCTGCGGCGACAGGTCCCCCGTGCCGGGACAACTTCTTGAATACCGTGAACTGATGAAGATGTCGTCGGGGTTTGTGCTGCCGCTGATGGGCGCGGCCGGCGACGACGGTCTGATCCACAGCACGTTTGAAGCCCTCGCGACGGGCACGGGCAGACTGAGCAGCCGAGACCCGAACATGCAGAACTTGCCCGCCTACAGCGGCTGGGGCGCGCGCATCCGCGAATGTCTAGTTCCCGCTCGCCCCGGAAACTGTTTTGTGGCAGCCGACTATTCCCAGATCGAACTGCGCGTACTGGCTCACCTTTCCGGCGATCCGCAGTTGATCTCCATTTTCAACTCCGACCGTGACATACACACCGAGACGGCCTCGCTCATCTTCGGACTGCCCCCGGAAGCCGTCACCAAGGAACTGCGCCGCAGCGCCAAGACGGTCAGCTTCGGCCTCATCTATGGCATGGGTGTCTTCGGACTCGCCGCCCGTCTGGACACCGACCGAGCGACGGCCGCCCGCGTCACCGAAGCGTACTTCGCGGCGCTGCCGGGAGTCCGCGACTACATCGTATCGAGCCGCAAAAACTCGCTCGAGGAAGGCTTCACGACAACGCTGTTTGGGCGTCGCCGTCCCATGGACGAGTTGAGCACGGGAGACGGCAAAAAAGGCCACCAAAAACGCGTCGCCGTCAACTCCCCCATTCAAGGAACAGCCGCGGACATCACCAAAATCGCCATGAACAGGGCTGCGCGGCACTTTTCTGGAAGAGACGTGCACATGGTGCTTCAGGTTCACGACTCAATCGTCTGCGAATGTCACACCGAAGATGCCGAAGAAGTGGCCCGCGAGCTTTCCGACGTGATGGAAAACGCCGTACATCTGTCCGTCCCCCTCAAGACCCAAAGGACGCTCGGTAAAACCCTCGCGGCGGTATAGCCTTTTTCCCGTGGATTGTGCTAGAATTAAAAAGATGAAACACATTTCCCTTGATCTCTTGAAAGGAGTCAATCCCTCGTGTTACCGCTCACCGCTTTGCGCACCCAAATCAAATGGATTCTCGCCGTTTTTATCGTCATCTTCACCGCTTCCGTCGGTTTCATGTACGGCACAAGCGGCTCAAATTCCGGCAGCGACCGCGGCGGCGATTTCGTCGTCGCCAAGATCAACGGAGAGGAACTGCACATCAGCACGTTCCAGCGGCATCTTCGCGACTTTATCGAGCGTAACCGCATCACCGACCTCTCGGACAAGCAGATGCCCCTTATCTACAAGGCTGTGCTCGACTCGATGATCAGCGACCGCGCCGTCATCGACGAAGTGACGCGTCTCAAGATCGGCGTCCCAGCCGAGGATGTGAACGCGCGGTTGAAAGACGTTGAGAGTCAGTACGTCACCCGCGAGCAGTTCATGCAGGTCCTGCGGAACCAGGGCAGTTCGCTCGAACAGGCGCGAGCCGAAATCGCACGCCAGCTCGCGGTCGAAAAGATGCTGGATGACGTGGCGGGCGGCGTGGTTGTCAGCGATGACGAAGTCGCTAAACTTTACGACACACTCAAGGGAAACTTCACCATGCCTGCAGGCATCGAGGCCGACGTGGCGCAGATGAAGTCGAAAGAGGCGGCCGAGAAGCTGATCGCGACCGCGAAGTCGGGTGAATGGTCCAAGGCCGTCGAGGCGCTCTCCGCCGACGTCACGTTCGCCACCGAGTCGGGCAAGCCCGAGCGCCTCGCCGAGCGCGAGATGAAAGAAAAGCTCGAACCCGTGAGCAAACTCGCGGACGGACAGTTCAGCGCCCCAATTGAAGTGAGCAGCGCAGATTACTTTGTTTTCCGCCGCGTGCGCGCCGTACCTGAGGAAACGCGCCCCCTTTCCGAGGTTTCCGCAGGGTTAAAAAGCATGCTGCTTCAAAGCAAGAAGGCCGAAGTTCAGCGCGCTTACGTGAAGGAACTGGCCGACAAGATGAAAGTTGAAATCGTCGCCGATGATCTCTTCACGGTTCCAAGCGGCGACGTACCCCCTGCGAGCGCCGACGCGCCGTCCGTGAGCAGCGACGTGGCAGCTCCCGCCGTCGGCGAAAAGAAGCCCGAAGCTCCTGCTTCCGCGGACGTTGAACACAAGCCTGAAGAGACGCCGCCCGAAGGAGTTCCCCACGATGACGCGATCGCGAACAAAGCCGCCGGAACCGCCGCAACTTCCTCAGAGAACGGCCAGAAGGCGGAAGCGAAGTAATTCCGTGCGGAGACGCAAAACAGCCGGAAGGAGAGTTCCTCCATGGAAACTTCCCATCCGGCTGTTTTTGTGCCCTGAAATGCCCCTTTGGGGGAACGACATGCGGAGTCGACCAGACGGCAAGACTGCAGAGAGAACAAAACTTCGCGCTCCGAAAGCGCTATTTCCCCTGCTGAAGCCTCTTGGTGATCTCTTCAAACTCCTTGCGCACGCCACCGTTGTCGAATACACGGATCTCAGGCAACTGCATGGAAGCGAGAACGTCAAAGAGCTGAAGCCCGCTGCGGATGACAGAATCCATCTCGCTGACGTGCTGCACGGTGTTGTAGGTGTTGACGGCCACTTCCCGATCGCGCTTGATGTCGCGAATACACTTTTCGACGCTTGTCTTCTGCATCGAGAGCAGCTTACCGTACTGTTCGGCGGCTTTCACGGTCAGCTCGTTGGTTTCGACGTTGGAGCGGAGAATATTTTTCTGCTCGCTCGTAAAGTCCTTCCGCGTCAGTCCAGCGCGGGCTTCTTTCAGACTCGCCGACGCGCCCTCAGAGATCGATTTCAAACGCGGTGTCCACTCCTTGTCGATCTTTTCTATGAAACCATACTGCGTATCGAGCAGCACGTCGATGAGCGTGACGTACATTCCGTAGTACTTGCGTGCCACGCCCGTGTCACTCCTGTTCTGCGTCATCAGTTCGGCGAGCTGTTGCGTGACGCCCTTAACGTTTTCGAAGATGACAGCGTTTTTCAACAGGCTGTCGCCGACGACGGACGAAAAGAGCACATCCGCCTGCTCGTCGGTCAGTTTCATGCCCCAGCCGCGCAGTTCGTCGGCGATTTTCACGCGGATGTCGCGCAGTTCGCCGTTGAGGCGCTCGATGTCCTTTTCGGCTTCGGCGATCTTCTCGTCGCAGTCGGCTTTCGTAAGCGAGAACGGGTTGCCCGACTTTTCGGGCGCCGCGACGCGCTTGTTCTTGTACTCCTCGATCTCCGCGTACAGCTCGGGCAGCCGGTCGTTGATCACCTCAGTGCGATCGACCAGTTTCATCGCGTCTGCGGAGAGCAGTATCTCTTGCGCGTCGCGGAGAATATCCTTGATCTTCCTGCTCGTCTTCTGCTTGTCCGCTCCCAGCAGCGAACTTTCGGGCAGACGCTCCCTCTTGCCGCGGAGAATAGTCGCCCTGTCGAGCATCTCCGTGAGTTCGCTCCATTTCGACATCACGGCGTCGGGCAGAGCCGCCGCGGCGCGCCCCGCGCA
>CAZFNC010000006.1:0-6030 GCA_964520485.1 uncultured Synergistaceae bacterium
CTTCAAGGTCGCCGGAACGCGCGACGGTGTGACGGCGCTCCAGATGGACAACAAGGCCGGCGGCATCACGCGCGAGGTGCTTTCAAGCGCCTTGCTGCAGGCGCGCATGGCAAGGATGCAGATCCTCGACAAGATGGAAGCCTGCATCCCCGCGCCGGCGCCGCTTTCGCCCAACGCTCCGCGCATCTTCACGATGAACATCGACGTGGACAAGATACGCGACGTGATCGGCCCCGGCGGCAAGGTGATCCGCGGCATCGTCCAGGAAAGCGGCGCCAAAATCAACGTCGAGGAGGACGGAACCATCTACATCAGCGCCGTTTCGCCCGAGAGCGTCGAGAAGGCTCACAGGATGATCTACGACATCGTCCGCGAGGTCGAAGCGGGAGAAGCGTTTTACGGCACTGTGACGCGGCTGATGGCGTTCGGCGCTTTCGTCGAGGTGCTCCCGGGCAAGGAAGGTCTGCTGCATATCAGCGAGATCAGCACGCGCCATATCGGCAAGGTCGAGGACGTCTTCCAGCCAGGCGACAGGGTCATCGTCGAGGTGAAGGAGATCGACGACCAGAACCGCATCAACCTCTCGCGCCGCCGTCTGCTCGCCAACCCCGCCCTGATCGAGAAGGCGGGACTGACGCAGTACGTGCCCGCGGAGATGGAACGCGACAGGATGATCGCCGCGCTGCCCCCCGCTTCGCTTCCTTCGCGCCGCGATCACGACGGCGAACGTTTCGGCCCGCGCCGCGACTACGACAGAGGCGAGAGATACGGCGGGCGCCGCGACCGCCGGTAGGTACGCGGATGAACGTCACGGTGAGGGTCGTACGCGACGCCCCAGACGTCCGGCTTCCCGAATACTCGACGCCGCAGTCGGCCGGCATGGATCTGCGCGCAAATGAAGGACTGGTGCTGAACCCCGGTGAAATCGCCGGGGTGGGGACGGGGCTTCGCGTCGAACTGCCCGAAGGTTACGAGGCCCAGATCCGGCCTCGCAGCGGTTTGGCGCTCAAACGCGGCATCTCCTTCCCAAATTCTCCCGGCACGATCGATGCCGATTATCGGGGAGAGATCCGAGTGATCATGATCAACCTGGGCAGGGAACCCTTTGAGATTAAAAAGGGCGATCGCATCGCGCAGATGATCGTCGCCCCTGTTTCCCGCGTCGTCTGGCAGCCCGTAGCCGCGCTTGCAGAAAGCGAGCGCGGCGAGGGCGGGTTCGGGCACACGGGCGTCTGAAGAAAAATACGGCAGCGCGCTGAACGTCCCGTATGCGTTCAGGCAAAGGAGGATATCTTTATGTTCAAATATAACGGCCCCGAGGGCCGTGTTTTGGAAAAAGAGGAAGCGCTGAGGGCCGGCGAGGTGCTTGCCGCCTGGAAACTGGACAAGGGCGCGATTGCGGCCATGGTTGACGGCAAAGCCGTCGACCTTGACGTGGTGGTCGGCAACGACGCGGCCGTCGCTCCCGTCGTTCCGAACTCGCCCGAGGGACTTGACATCGTGCGCCACTCCACGGCTCACCTGCTCGCCGAGGCCGTGTGCCACCTTTATCCCGGCGCCGTCGTCGCCATCGGACCCACCATCAAGGATGGGTTCTATTACGACATTCAGTTCCCTGCGCCTGTTTCGGAAAGCGACCTTCCCGCCATCGAGAAGGAGATGCACAAGATCGCCAAGCGCGCTGTGCCCCTGCGCCGCGAACGCATCGCGCGCGACGAGGCCGTCAAGCTTTTCACCGCGCGCAAGGATCCCTACAAGGTCGAGATCCTGGAAGGGATTGCCGACGACACGGTCAACGTCTACTGGCAGGACGACTACGTCGATCTCTGCCGCGGACCGCACGTCCCCAACACGTCGTATCTCAAACATTTCAAGCTGCTCTCGCTGGCGGGCGCGTACTGGCGCGGAGACGAGCACAACATTATGCTCACGCGTATTTACGGCACGGCCTTCAACACTCAGGATGAGCTTGACGCCTACATCACCCGCATGGAGGAGGCAAGGCGCCGCGACCATCGCCGCATCGGCAGGGAACTCGACCTGTTCAGCCTTCACAACGAGGGCGTCGGCTTCCCCTTCTTCCACCCCAAGGGCATGGTCGTGATGAACAAGCTGATGTCGTTCTGGCGCCGCCTGCACTTCCTCAACGGCTACACCGAGGTGCGCACGCCCCAGATCCTCAACCGCGACCTGTGGCTCCGTTCGGGCCACTGGGATCACTACCGCGAGAACATGTACTTCACCACGATCGACGACATCCCGCACGCCATCAAGCCGATGAACTGTCCCGGAGGCATCATCATCTACAAGACGTCCATGCACAGCTACCGCGAACTGCCCATGCGCATGGGGGAACTGGGCATCGTCCACCGTCATGAGCTTTCGGGCGCTCTGCACGGCCTTATGCGCGTGAGGTGTTTCACTCAGGACGACGCGCACCACTTCTGCACGCCCGAGCAGATCAAGGACGAAGTTAAGCTGATCATGAAACTCGAGGACTACGTTTACACGCACGTCTTCGGCTTCAAATATCATGTCGAGCTTTCGACCCGTCCTGAAAACAGCATGGGCAGCGACGAACTGTGGGAGGCCGCGGAAAAAGCTCTGAGGGAGACGCTGGAGGAGACGGGCACGCCTTACGTGCTCAACCCGGGCGACGGCGCGTTTTACGGCCCGAAGATCGACTTCCACCTCGAAGACTGTATCGGGCGCACCTGGCAGTGCGGAACGATCCAGCTCGACTTCACCATGCCCGAGAAGTTCGACATGGTTTACATCGGCGCCGACGGCAAGGAGCACCGCCCCGTCATGCTGCACCGCACGTTGCTGGGCAGCATTGAGCGCTTCATGGGGATTCTTATCGAGAACTATGTCGGCGCTTTCCCTTACTGGCTCGCTCCTGTTCAGGTCAAACTGCTGCCCGTCAGCGACGACCATCTGGCCTATGCGCGCGAAGTGGCGTGCAGGCTTTCGGACATGAACGTCCGCGTCGAGATCGACAGCCGCGACGAAAAACTGGGACGCAAAATCCGGGACGCGCAGATGGAAAAAGCCCCGTACATGGTTGTCCTGGGCGACAAGGAAGCGGCGGCTGGCACGCTGGCCGTGCGCGACCGCGCTAAGGGCGACCTCGGCGAGATGAACTTTGACGCGTTCGCCGCGCTGCTCGCTGGGCAGTACGACCCTGAAAAAGAAAATTTCCGCGCCTGAGCGTTCATTAACGCGCAAAGCCCGCCGCCGCATATGGCAGCGGGCTTTGCGCGTCCTGTGTCCTGCGGGGGAAGTCCGCCGTTTTGGCGCGGAGCGACGTTCGCGAAAAAGTTTTCATCGAAAAATTTACGTTCGATGATGAATTCACGGGACAAAACGAGTATAATTGAACGTATCTGTGGTTTTGTAACAGAAAATTTGATCGGAATCTGTCGGAGTAAATACCGCGGGCCGGTCAATTTGACGGGGAGTTGAACGCTCTTGGAAGATAAACAGCAGCATACGAAGGGCCATAAGGCATTCTGGGGGCTGATCGGTTCCATGGTCGTCCTGACGGCGGGAGCGATTTACGGAGCTTCGCGCAGCGCCGTTGAACTGCCCGAGTTCAGGAATTTCTCGTTCGCCTCTTTTTTCCCATCGCTCGAAGCTAAAGCGGCGCTCGCGCAGAGCGACCTGATTCAAAAGACCATTTCGGCGGGCACGCCGGGCGCGAAGTCCTCTCTTCTTCCCGATGTGCCCGAGTATGAAGGCGGCACGCTCCTGCTCGAAGAAGTCGTTCGTGAGGAGGACTCCCTCGACGACAGGGGGCTCGTCGTTCTCCCGCTTCCCGGCACGGAGCGTGAAAACAGGCAGCCTCTGCCCGTTCACGATCCTTATGCGTCGCTGTCCCTTTCGGACGCCGGCCGCGTCAAAGACGACGACGAACTTATCAACTTGATCCTCGAGGAGCAGACCGAGGACGAGGAAGACGGCGACGAAGCCCCCTGGATTGAACATACGGTCGCTGTAGGCGAGCGCATGGTCGATATTTCCCGCAAATACGGAATTCTCGTCGCGACCATCAGCAAGGCGAACAACATCACGAACCCCAATAAACTGGCCCTGGGGCAGGTGCTTCTGATCCCGCGCACGGAGGATCTGCTGGAGGACGTGATCGAAGAGCAGAAGAGCCGTAAAGAGGAAAAGCAGGAAGCCCGCCAGAAGGCGGAGCGTGTGCAGTATAAGCGCTATGTGGTGCGCCCGGGCGACTCCCTGTGGACGATCGCTGCTGCCAACAGGCTGAGCGTCGATTCTCTCTACGGCACCAACATCCTGCGCAATCCCGACCGTCTCGCGCCAGGCACTGTGCTGCGCATTCCTAACCAGGACGGGTTGAGCGTCAAGATGGCCGCGGGGCAGACTATCGCCATGCTGGCGAAGAAGTACAACGTCCACGAAAAGGCCATTCGCATGGCCAACGGCCTTGGCGACAAGGCTTCCGTGAAAGCGGGGACGGAGATATTCCTTCCCGGAGCGAGCCAGACGCTTTCAGTCTACCGCAGCAGCGCCGGCGGAGGCGGCAGAACGAAGAAAGCGCCTCTCGTGGCGAAGTCGTCCGGCGCTTCCTACGGACGGTTTTCCTGGCCAGTCGTGGGAAAGGTGACGAGTCCGTTCGGCTGGCGGAGGCATCCGATCAGACGCAGACGCAGGTTCCACGCGGGCATCGACATCGCCCTGCCGCGCTACACCCCGATCAGGGCGGCGCGCGGCGGACAGGTGATCTTCGCAGGGTGGATGCACGGTTACGGACGGGCGGTCATCATACGCCACGACAGCACTTATACGACCCTCTACGGCCACGCGCAGTCGCTGAACGTCAGAAAGGGGCAGTACGTTCAAAAAGGCGCCGTTATCGCTACCGTCGGTTCGAGCGGCCAGGCGACGGGACCGCACTGCCACTTTGAAGTGAGGATCAGGGACAGGCCCACGAATCCGATGAACTATCTCAGATGACGAAAAGGAGAATGTGCGATATGAAAAGAATCCTTTCAGCGCTGATTTTCTGCGCCCTCATGTGCACGGCCACCGTCGCTGAATTGAACACGGAAGGCGAACAGCAGATACAGGTTCTCGAGGAAGTTCTATACGGTCAGGCTCGTACGGGCAGCCTCGTGGAACGTCTCGACGAAGTGGAACGCGATCTTTACGGGACAAAGCTCCAGGGCACTTTGGCGGAGCGCCAGTCGGCGCACATCGATTTCGTGGAAAAGGGCGCCAACGGGCAGCCTTCGCTGCTCTACAAGATGAGCGTGGCGGAGTGGGGGCTTGAAATCCTCAATAACGCCTCGAAGCCTCTGAACGAGCGAGTACCCGCCGTCGAAACGCACCTCGAGGGCGCCGCCATGGCCGACCGCCCTCTGGCCATGCGCGTGGAGCGTGTCCTTGGAATGGTCGTTTCCGATCCCGTGACCAGCGAGCCCGTTACGCTTCCGGCTGGTACTGTGGCGCGTCTCCAGCTGATGGAGACGCTGAAGCCGTCTGTAACAAAAAAGGGAGACAAGGTGCTCCTGCGGCTCTCGCACAACATCAGCGTCGACGGGAAACTTGTCGTGCCGGCGGGAGCTCCGGCTGTGGCCGTCGTCACTTCCGTGAGGAAACCCCGCAGTTTCGGGCGGCCGTCCAAAATCACCCTTTCCGTCAGGGAACTGAAGACGCTCGGCAGCCAGACGCTCCCGTTGACCACGGGCGACGCGTCGAAAAAGGCAGAAAAGTTTGAGGCAAGCTACGCGGCCGCCGCGGGGACGAGTCTCGTCGGCGCAATCGCTCTCGGCCCCGTCGGACTGGCGGGCGGTTTCTTTGTCCGCGGCAAGGCGAGGGACGTCCCCGCGGGATCGATCCTCTACGCCGAGACCGCTTCCGCTCAGAACGTGGAAGCCTATCCCGTTCCCGAGCCTCTCAAAGGGCTTCTCGCGGAAAAATATTACGACGTCATCAGCGGCAACGAGATCAAGGCGTCCGATGGCGCGGGAGCGGAACAGACGGCGCCCGCGAAAACGGCGC
>CAZFNC010000006.1:6130-34229 GCA_964520485.1 uncultured Synergistaceae bacterium
ATCAAGGCGTCCGATGGCGCGGGAGCGGAACAGACGGCGCCCGCGAAAACGGCGCAGGGACAGACGGAGTCCGCGGGGTCGGGCGCTTCAACTCAGGGGAAGACGGCCGCGCAGCAGAAAAAGGAGGCCGAACTGGACAACCTCTAGGGATCGCTTGATCGAAAGACGAAAGGAACACTCATGTGTTGAAGAATAAGATGATCAAAGCCGTTGTCGCCGCGCTGCTCGCTTTTCTGCTCTATCTGTGGGGAGACAGCCTGCACGACGATTACGGGCTCGTCAACGTCAAAACGGCCGCGGATAATTCCGCAAGCTGGGAAATCGGCGGCGTCGAGATGACGCGCTTTATCGGAAAGGACACTTGGGACATCGAGGCCCGCACCGTGATACGCGATCTTCCCGTCGAGAAAATGTTTGACGTGACGGCCGTCATCACCGGCGAGTCGGGACTTCGCACCGTCAACGCTGTGACCGGCGACTACAACGGCAAAACGAAAGATTTGACGCTCAACGACGCGGACGGGATTTGGAAACGGGAGCGGTATCCGTTGAAGTGGGAAACCCCGCTGGCGCATCACACGCAGAAGGACGACCGCTGGGATTTTCCAAAGGGCGTTACCGTCATCGGCGACGTGTACAGCCTTGAGTGCGATTCCGCGGTGGTGAGCAGATTGAAAAACATCCATGTGACATGCGGTCACATCGTTTGGTGGACAAAATGAAAAAACGCAGATTCCCTCTCTTCCTGCTGATCGCGCTGGCGTCTCTTTTCCGCGCTGCCGTTTTGGACGCGGCGCAGATGGAACTGCCGCTGCAGATCCCCGGAACGCTTCCCGTCAAGCTCGATGCCGACGAGATCAATTTTGACGAAATATCCCATACTGTCAACGTCTTTGGTCACGCCGTCGTGAAGCATACCGACATGACGCTGAACGCCGACAGGGTTGCGTTCGACACTCAGGAGAACGTCATCCGCGCCTATTCCGTCGAGGGGAAGAAGATTCGCGTGGCCCGACCTGGGAACGTGTTCGCCGGCACGTACTTTGAATATCATATCAACGAGGCGAAAGGTTTTCTGAGCGAGGCCGAGGGACAGGTCCGTGTCGTCTCGGGAAACGTTTACATCAAGGGCGGCGATGCCGAAACGGCTCAGCCAGAGTCCGCTCACGACTGGGAATGGGTGCACGGCAAGTACCTGAAAAAAAGCAGTCCTACAGACTCCATCGTCAAATGGAACGACGCGCTATACACCACCTGCCGTCTCGACGAACCGCATTACAGATTCAAATCAAAAAACGCCGTGATCGTCCCCGGGCGCGTCATCGTTCTGCGCAAGCCGCGCCTCTACATCGGCAAACGCTACATCATGACGCTGCCGTTTAACGTCAACGTCAACCTGGGAAAACGTAAAAGCACGCAGTTCACGATTTTGCCCAACTACGACAGCGACATGCGCTACGGCCTCGAAGCAAAACTGAAATCGCACTGGAACACGGGAGAGCTTGAAATCGGCGGCGGCCTGTGGACCAAAGGCATATCGGAGTACGACTACCGTCTCGATCAGAATATGACGAACTGGATGTCCGTCTATGCCGGAAACAATCATCATTATGACGAGGATCTGAGGGAGACCAAGGACCGTCCGTTCTGGGGAATGAAGATGGAACGCTGGGACTGGGGACTGGACGTCGGCTGGGCTCAGCGCGAGGAGAGATCGGTTGTCAAACGGGCCGGCAGAAAAGCCTACGATACGACCATCTGGCGCAAGCCTGAAATCGCTGTGACGGCTCCGTGGATCGGTCTACACATGGGGGATTTCTCTCAATATGCGCGCTTCAAGGGCAACTGGGGGCACTTTCAGGAGACTGGCTCTCGCCGGAGTCAGTACAACGGCGAATTTGTCGAACGCTACGGCTGGGGCATCGATTACTACACGGACTATCCCTTTAAAACCGGCAAGTGGACGTTCTCGCCGTTTTTTAAGATCGACTACTGGAATTACGGTTATGAAAACGACCGCAGCGACAGGCATGAAATCACGACAGGCATCGTCGGTTTCAGGGCGTCGACCGGTATTTGGGAGTTCGGGACGGCCTACAGTCAGCGCCGCACTTCCGGTCATTCTGCGTTCGGTAACGGCTGGGACTATCTTGTCGACGAGGACGACATCTATCAGCGCATCGGCGTGAAGCTCGGCCCCTCGCTGATGTTCTCGCTGCAGGCGATCATCGACATCACGGAGAAGCCCCGCGATCTGACGACGCTGGCCTATATTCTCACATACGATAACTCCTGCTGCACACGCTGGGAGCTGATCTGGCATGAGGACAAGACTGTTGAGAACGACGACAACTGGCTAACGCTTTCGTTTGCCATCAACGCTTTCCCGGGCAACCTCAAGTTCGGCAATGACAATCTGGAGAATCCTTTCGGTCGTCCCGGCAAGCTGAAGCCCAGGCGGAGAACGCCGTATACGCCGACGCTGATGGAACGCGACGGAACGCTTCAGGCTGAAGACGCCGAGATTCGCGTGCCAGTTTTTGACGTATAGCTGCCCCAAGACGTTTTTCGGTGAGGACGCCGCGCACAGGGGCAAAAGGCGGCTCTGATCTGAAATAACCGTCCTATTGTATAAAAACGCCCGTCTCGGAAAGGTTTCCAAGGCGGGCGTTTTTTGCGTCGCGTGCGTCAGCTAAGAATTTTTGCTCGCGGCGGAAGGATTTCTGAGCAGGCTCACGAGCGCCTTTTTGTCCCGCGCGCTCATCCTTTTGTTGAAGCGGAGCAGGCGGCGCAAGCTGTTGCCGTTGAAAGTAACTCTCGTGTTCGCGCCGGCTTCGATCAGGGCGCGCGCCGCGTTCGGGTTTTCGTTGTAGCGCACGGCACAGATCAGCGCGGTGCGTCCTTTCTCGTCGCGTTCCTCGAGTTTTTCTCCCTGTTCAATCAGCCAGGCGATGATGTCGGGCGCGGCGTCAGTGGGATTGACGGCGGCCAGCATCAACGGTGTCACGTGGTGGTGAGCGCGGGGGAACTGCCGACGTTCCTCCGGCTGTTTCCCCTCCGTCGCCGGTTCCGTGCCGCCGGACGCGGGGCGGACGTCGTCTGAAGCGGCGGAGACGTCCTCTTCCTCTCTGCTGTCCTCAATAGAGCGCGAGTTCTTCGCGGCTTCCGCCTTCAGGAACTCCGAAAGCAGCGCTCTGAAGTCGGACGGTGCGTCGTGTCGATCACTGCTTGCCGGAGGCGTCGTACCGCCCGAAGAGGCTGGAACGCCTTCGACCGGCAGGCCGATCATCGTGGCGTATATGCCGATGGCCTCCGACGCGGGTTCGGCCATCTGCGCCGATTCCTCTTTGCGTTTCCGGCTTTCCGTAACGGTGTCGTTCAGGAAACGCGCCATCTCCGCCGAATGACCGCTGCGGAGCGCCACAAGGAACGGCGTGCGCCCGTTCGCATCCGTCATCTCAAGGTCGGCGCCCGAGTCAACCAGGAGACGAGCGATCTCAACGGCGTTGGGTGCCGCGCTGGCTCCGGCGAGCATGACGGGAGTCATGAGATCTTTCTTACGCGCGTTGACGGTCGCCCCTGAGTTTAGGAGCTCTTTGACCACGTCCGCGTCGTCGCTGAACATCGCCGCGACCATCAAAGGTGTCCAGCCGGCGCCGTTCCTGCAGTCAATTTCGGCTCTGTACTCGAGCAGCCGTCTGACGACCGCCTCTCCGTTTCCCGTGACGTTGCGGGCGGCAAAGTGGAGAGGCTGGTCGCCGTTGTTGCGACTGCGCGTCGTTTCCGCGCCCGCTTCGTAAAGCATCGCGATCAGTTGCGGGTCGCTTGAATACTGAGCGGCGATCATCATCGGCGTGGTGCCGTCGCGGGCGTTTCTGTGTTCCTCTGCGCGCGCGCCGTATTTATGCAACATCTCGTCGATGAACAGCGTCGGCTTGTTCGTGCGCAGGGCGAACATCAGCGGTGTCCAGCCGGATTCGCTGCGGGCTCCAACGTTCGCTCCCGCGCGCAGGAGCGCTTCCGCGGCGTCGGTCTTATCATTGGCGTAGATCGCGAGCATCAGCGACGTCAAGCCGTCTTTGTCAGCCGCGTTGACGTCGGCGCCCGCGTTGATCAGCGCGCGCAGGATTTCTGCGTCTCCGCTGAAAAAAGCGGCGTCCATGAGAGCCGTGGTGCCGTTCACGCCGCGCGAGTTCACGCGCGCGCCGCCGTCAAGCAGCGCCTTCACCGCGGCGATATCTCCGTTCTGGGCGGCGATCATCAGCGGAGCGCGTCCTTTGAGGCGCGCCGGTTCAAGCGGGGCGGCTTCCCCGTCAACGGCTGGTTCGGCGGCTGGAGATGACAAAATGGCCGGCTCGGCGTCGGCGGGGGCAGCCCCTGCCGCGTCCGCGAGGCGCCGCGAGGTTTCGTCGGCTCCGGCGGGGCCGTTCGGTTCTGCCGCGGCATGATGTGGCTGCATCGAGCACAGAAGCAGACACAGCGCGGCGGCGAAAAGGTATTTGGGTCTCATTGAATTCCTCCGTTTGAGTTTTACGGTGCCATACAGACGTGTTGGGAAAGGCGCGGTCAGCGCGTGAAGTTTCCCCGCGTATCATATCACAAACGCGCCGCTTTTGAGAGGAGGGGAACGCCGTTTCTCCCTTTTGTTTTGGGCGGCGTTCGTGTACAATAAGCGGGTACTGTCGGCGACGACGCCAATCCCCACAAAGATTCGGAGGCAACGCTATGGATATGATGCAGGGACGTCCATTTACGGGACGTACGCTTGAGCGGCTGAAAAAGTTCCTTTCGTCCGTCGGGCTGCTCTACGACGACGGCGTCGAGATGTCCGTGTGCGCGTGTGACGACGACGGCGAGATCGTTGCCACGGCGTCGAGGCAGGGACCGGTTTTGAAATGCGTGGGCGTGTCGCCCGATCACCAGGGCGAGGGGCTGGCCGCGTCGGTCGTCAGCGAGACTGTGACGGACGCGATCGGAGCCGGCCTATCGCACCTGTTTGTGTTCACCAAACCGTCGAACAGGCAGATATTCGACGATCTGGGATTTTTCCCCATCGTTCAGACGTCCGAGGTGCTGTTCATGGAAAACAGGCGCGACGGCGTCAAACGGTTTGTGGAGTCTCTCGACCGTCCGGCCGCGGGCGGCGTGAACGGGGCCGTCGTCGTCAACTGCAACCCTTTCACGCTGGGGCATCAGTACCTGATGGAGACGGCCGCTTCGCGGTGCGACGCGCTGCACGTGTTCGTGCTTTCGGCGGAGAAAAGCCTCTTTCCCGCCGCCGCGCGCATGGAGATGGTACGCCGGGGGACGGAGCACCTTAAAAATGTGTACGTGCATCCGACGGGCGATTACCTGATCTCGGCAGCGACTTTCCCCGACTATTTTCTCAAGGATCGCGCCCGTGTCGATTCCGTCAAGTGCGAGCTTGACCTGATGATCTTCGCGAGGTGTTTCGCCCACCCGCTCGGCATCACGCGGCGTTTCGTCGGCACGGAACCGTTCAGCGCCGTGACGAGGTTCTACAACGAGACGATGAAGACGTTCCTGCCGCCGTTCGGCATCGAGGTGACGGAAATCTCCCGCCGAGAGGAGTGCGGCGCCCCGGTCAGCGCCACGCGCGTGCGCGATCTTCTGGCGCGCGAAGGCGTCGATTCAGACGAACTAGCGCGGCTCGTTCCTTCCA
Source organism: uncultured Synergistaceae bacterium (assembly GCA_964520485.1). Lineage (GTDB taxonomy): Bacteria > Synergistota > Synergistia > Synergistales > Dethiosulfovibrionaceae > Pyramidobacter. Next base: position 11,814 of record CAZFNC010000006.1, read on the forward strand.
CGACGCTCGACGTGATCCGCAGGGACTGGGCGCGTGTTTCCTCGGGGGCGGTCTGCCGTGCCGTTTGAACTGTACGCGTACAGCCGAGTGGCCGACATCGTTCCCGCTCTCCGCGCCCTGCCTCCGGTTTCTGAGAGGATTTTTCTGGTCGCGGCATCGGGCGACCGCGAGCTTCTGGCGCACATGCTCGAGGGGACGCAGTGGTCGTATCGTGTGCGCCGCTGGGACGAGATCTACAGGAGTTTTTCCGAACGACTGAAGGTGCCGCGCCCGCGCGTGCAGATAGACCCGCCGGATCACTGGCTCGTTCTGAGCGAGCTGCTCAGACGTTCGTGCGCGCGCGTTGCCGGCCTGCCGCAGGGCGTCGGGACGAAAGGATTTTTGAAAATTCTGGCCTCGCAGATTCATGAGCTGATCCGCGAAGAGGTTCCCCCGAGCGCGCTGGAAGGTCTTTTCGGCGAACGGGATGCCGTCGGGCGGCTGCTGATAGACGTGTACAAACAGTACATGTCGGTTCTCGAGAAGAGAAATCTCTCCGACAGCCGCGGCATCACCACGGAAACTCGACGCCTGCTCGACATGGGCGGCGCGGGCGAACTCTGCCGGAGCCTTGAAATGACGCTGGTCGGCTTTTCCAGCTTCACGCACTCGCAGCTGTTGCTGCTGCGCGCTCTTGAGAAAAAAGGCGCGAAGGTGCGCGTCTACGCCCCTGTGAGCGGTCTTGAGGAGGGTTTCGGCGCGGCGCGGCAGTTACGCGTGGGCGGCGTATCGCTTTCAAAACGGGAGCCTTTCGCCGTGACGTTCATGGAAGGCGGCGACCCGCGTCAGGAGTTTGAAAACGCCGCGAGGTGTCTGACGCTGTGGGAGCAGGGACGCGGTCCGCTCGCGGAGACGGGGGAGTGGCTCGGCTGGGACAACGTGGCGGCTTCGGTCCCCGCTTCCTGCCTCGGAACGGCACGCGAGGTCTTTACCCGCTACGGACTGCCCGTCCGCTGGAACTGCCGCCTGAAAGTGACGCAGACGCCGCTGTGGCAGATGGTTACGTCGTGTCTGGACGCGTCGGCGGGAGGCTGGCAGACTGACTCCGCGCTCAGGCTGCTCGCCTCCCCGTGGCTGTCAGGTTTCTCCATCGACGCGCACAGACTGCTGTCTCTCCGTCCCCGAGGGGAAAAAAGCTGGAGCTCGGCGCTGTTCACGGAAGCGCCGAGCTGTACGGACGATTTTAAAAGCTGCGCCGCCTTTGTCGCTGCGCTCGATTCCGGCGGCACGGCGCTTGAACTGCTGACGGCGCTGCGCGTTTTCGCGGGGGAACGCGCCCTCGCCGTCGCTCGGCGGATCGCCGACAGTCCGGATCTGGACGAGTCTCTCGCCGTCTTTTCGGAAACGCTGCGCGAACTTGACCGCAAGATCCTTTTTCTCCGCGAGTTCGTCCGTGACATCGGCGAGTTCGGGGAACGGCGGCTTAAGGGCGCGGATGCACGCGCCTACCTGGAAGCGTGGGCCGACGGAACGACCGTAGCTTTGGGGCATCCGGAAGCCGACTGCATGGACGTGTTCACTGATGCACCGCCGCCGCTTTTTTCATCTCCGTACTGGTTTGTCTTCGGAGCGGACGCGGCGAGGTGGCCGGGCAACCTCAGAGAGTCGCCCGTCCTCGACGAAACGCGCAAGGAACGTCTGCACGAATCCAACGAGCTGGGGCTTGACCTTGACATAAGCCACCTTCCACTGCTGGCCGAACAGCGCGCACAGCGAGAATTTCTCTTCCGGCGTCTGCTCGCCTGCGGCGAGCGCGTCACGTTCGTCTGTCACAGTTCAACCGACGATCAGGACAGGCCCTTGGAACGGACGTCGTTACTCGCGTCGGCGGAACGCGACGGATGGGTGAAAGTCGCGCCGAAAAATGTCGTCCGCAGACTTGACGGCCTGCTGGCCGCCGCGGACGAGGACGCCCTCGTCCCGCTGGAGGCGCGGTCTCCCGATCTGCGCCGCGAACACATGCTGCCGTCCGCGCGCACTCGCCCGGGCAGTCTCGCGCTGCACGTTGACGCCGTGTGGCTCAGCTGCGTCGACGATTACGCTTCCTGCCCTTATAAATTCGCCCTGCGCGACCTGCTCCGTCTGCCCGAGCAGCCGAGAACGACGGAATACGATCCCCAACGCGGCGGCACGGCTCTCCATTCGCTGTGGGAACATGTCTGGCGCGGCTATGCCGCGGACGGTTGCCGCGGAGACCTCGTGAGCCTGACGACAAGGTATTTCGACGAGGCGATCCGGCTGAAGTATCCCGAACTGATTCAATCTCCCGCTTTGCGCCGCGAGCGCGACAGCCTGCTCTGGCGCGCCGAACGATGCGCGCGTCTGCAGGCGAAGCTTGAGGAGTTTCTGCGGCCGCTGCGCGAGAGCGTCGCGTGCGAGGGGAATCTGCCGAAGCTGACTGTCGGAGGCGTCTCCTTTTCCGGCAGGTATGACAGGCTTGACAGGCTGAAGGACGGGCGTTTCCTGCTCTGGGACTATAAGGCCGGCAATTCCGATTCAAAGCGCTACCGCCAGGCGCTGCAGCTGGCCTGTTATGCGCAGGCGCTGGAAGCGGATCACGCGGGCCGGTGCGGCGGGTGGGGGTACATCGGGCTGAAAAACGGAGGCGTCTCGGGATTCTTCGACGATGACCTGAAGAAAGCCCTGTGCCCGTCGGGATCGGGCAAGGCTACGAAAGACGATCGGATGGACGCGGCGGAAAAGCTCATGGCGCGTCTTGCCGCCGCCGTTCAGACGGGGAATTACCCGCCGTCGTACGACAGCGATGAATGCGATCGCTGTCCTTACACGGCTCTGTGCCGCCGGGGCGAGTTCCGCGGCGACTACGAAGAGGAGGAGGGGAGAGAAGATGAATAGCGTCTGCTCTGAACTGCCGCCCCTTGGCGCGGGTGACCTTTCGCTGTTGAAAAAACTTCTCTCCTCTCAGGGGCTTCCGGCCCAGCTTCGGGCGATCACGGCAAAGGGGCCTCTGACGGTCGTCAGCGCCGGCGCCGGCACGGGAAAGACATGGACTCTCGCCTGGCGTTTTGTCTGGACGGCGCTGACGCGGCAGGACGTGCGCCGCATTCTCACGCTGACCTTTACGGAAAAAGCCGCGGGCGAGATGCGGGGCCGTATCGCAGGGCTCCTTTCCTCGTTGGAGCCTGACCTGCGCGCCAGCAAGGAACTGTCGTGCCGACGCGCCCAAGCCCTTCAGTCGCTGGATCAGGCGTATATCTCCACGATCCATGGCTTTGGCGCGCGTGTCATCGGCGAGGCTGGACTGTCTCTGCCGGTCGAGCCCTCTCCGCGTCTGCTCTCCGACCCCGAAAGCGAAGAGTTCTGGAGCGAGCTGAGCGGCGCCCTCGACAGGCTCGAAAGCGGCTGGTTCATCAGAGGCATGGATCAGGACTTCGCCTCCGCCGCGAAGAAGCTGCTCGGCGACCCCGACGTCGCGAATGCTGTCACTCGCTGGGGGCCTGACGCCGTGGCGAACTTCGCTCGCGCGTTTGAGGGGCTGATGTCCGATCTGGGGTGCACGCCTGAGACGATCCTCGACGCTTCGCGAAAGCTGCCCGATAAGGCCTTTGAAGTCCTGCGCTCTTCTCTGAGGTGCGAGTACTCGAAACTGGGAGCGTCCTTGGCGTTCGCGCTTGACGTCGATCCCGACAAATACAAGGCGTCCGCTTTCTCGAAGCGCTTTGCGCCTTTTCGCGAAAAATGGCTGGATCGCGACATTACGGACCCAGTGAATTGTCGTGCGTTCGTCGACGAAGCTGCGGAAGTCGTCACATACGCCCGCGGTAATTTTGCCTTGGCCGTCTCGGAAGCGATGGGCGAGGATCTGTCGGAATGGCGTAAAAGGACGTTAGCGCTCCGCCCCCTGGCGGAACTGGCGAACGAAGGCTTTTCCGAGGAAGAATTGCGCCTGCGCTCCCTGCTGACGCGCCTTGCCTGGCTGTGCTGGCGCAAATGGGACGCGTTCAAGGCCGCGCGAGGTTCCCTGACCTTTTCGGACATGATCTCGCTGGCTCAGCGGGCGCTCAGGACTGAACCACGCTACGCTTCGCGCTTCGCCGAGGTGCTGGTCGACGAGTTCCAGGACACAAACGAACAGCAGGATGGCCTGCTTTCGGCCATTCGCGCCGCGTCGGGCGCGAGACTGTTCATCGTGGGCGATCTGAAGCAGTCCATCTACCGTTTCCGTCACGCGGAGCCGGCGCTCCTTGAAAAATACATCGCCAAGGCCCGAAACGGCGGCGGAGACTACATCGACCTTTCGGTCTCCTTCCGCAGCGGCGAGGAGGTGCTTTCGGCCGTCAACCGCAGGTTCGAGAAGGTGTGGAAGACGTCTCTGGGCGAGGGGCTGAACGTCCCGTACCAGCCCCTAAAGTCGCCGCGGAGTCTGGAAAGCGCCCCTTCGTGGATCGACGAGCGCCAAAGGACGGAACTGCCTGTATGCGTGCGCCTGATGGAGGAGTTCGGTCTTGACAAAGAGGGGAATCCGTCTTTCAAAAGAGAGGACGTGCGCGACGGACTGGCGCGCCGTCTCGCTTGCCTCCTTTCCGACCTGCACTTGAAAGGAGCGGCTGTCTGGGGAGGCAAGGCTCTTCGGCCTGTCTCGTGGGGGGATATGGCGGTTCTGACGCCGACGCGCAGCGCTTACGACAGCCTTCGGCGCGCGTTTTCACGCGCCGGCATTCCCGCCGTCTTCTCCGGCAGCCGTAGTTTTTATTCGCGGACCGAGATCCGCGACGTCTGCGCGCTGATCCAGTTTATTGCGGACCCGCGCGACGCGACGGCGGCCGCGGGTTTTCTCTGTTCGCCGTTTTCGGGCCTGCCCCAGGACGAGGCGCAGGCTCTGTTGCCCAAGCTCCTCCCCGAGCCGATGACCGCTTTGGCACGAGCCTGTCCCGACCTTGCGCGGCGACTGAGCGATCTGCGACGTACAGCGCTGATGCGCGGGCCGTCGTCGGCGGCTGCGGATCTACTGGCGCACGGGGAATGTCTGAAGAACGTCCACCCGCTGAAGCGCGCGGGCGTCGTCGCCAATCTGCGCCGTGCCGTGCTGCTCCTTGAGGAATATGAATCCGGCGTGGGAGCTTCTCCCATAGGAGCCGCTGCCTACCTGCGCCGCGCCATGAGAGCCGACACGCCCGATCCCGAAGCCGCCGTCGAAAGCGGCGGCGACGTCGTCACGGTCATGACGATCCACGGTTCAAAGGGCCTTGAGTTTCCCCTTGTGACCGTTTTCGGCCTTGAGTACCGCGGGCGGCGGGGCGGAGGGAGAGAGGGGATTATACCCTCGCGCTCGCTCATGGCAGTGGCTTCGGACTTTCCCGAAGAGTGGGATGTAAAGCGCGAATGTCGTCTCGCCGCGCTCCACAGGCGACTTGAAGATCGCGCCGAGTACGAAGAGCGCCAACGTCTCTACTACGTCGCTCTCACTCGCGCGCGCGACGGCCTGATCCTCTGCGGCATAATGCCTAAAAACGGCGAATACGTTTCCGAAGGCGACAGATCGCTGATGTCGGTGGAATGCGCCGGCGGAGAGTTTGTCTCCTCGGGCGAGCCCGTCTCAATCGCGCAGGTCGAAAGCTGCCGCGTGCACAACGCGACCGCGGACGGGAGCGAGGAAGCGAAGGGAGCGGACTTTTCCCTTGTGACCGAGCGGCAGCGTTTGCTCTCCAGCGTCAGCGCCACGTCGTTCGCGCTCTGGTCGATGTGCCCCGCCGCCTGGCGCATGAGGTACCGGCAGAACCTGGATCTGAGCTGGGAAGCTGAAGGCGGCGAGGCCACGTCGTCTTCCGCCTCGGCGGGCGGCGCGGGGCTCGGCACGGTTGCGCATTGGATCCTTTCGGGATGGAACTTTACGCCCGGCGATTATCATCGCATCCTGGGACTGGATGGCGGTTGTCTGCGTCCCGAGTTTCGCGGCGTTTGGCGCGACCCGCGCGCCAAAGACGAACTTGCCGGTTTTCTGGCAAGCTTTGAGACGGTCGGCGGACGGGAACTCCTCGATCGGCTTCGCGCCTCGCTGCTGGCGGGGACGCTGCGGAGAGAGTTCCAGTTCCGCGTTCCGCTCGAGAGATTCGACCTGGTCGGCGCCGTTGACGTTTTCTGGGTCGAAAATGACGGATCGGGACGGCCCGCGCGCCTGTGCGTGCGTGATTACAAGACCACCCGTACACCCCAAAACGGTTCTTCTCGCGGGTGGATGGACGATTTCTACTCGGCGCAGTTGAAATTCTATGCTTTCGCTCTTCGGCGCGCCTTTCCGGAGTACGCCGCTCTCGACCTCGATCTGGCTCTGTGGAACCTGCGTGAGGGTGTCGAGCGCCGCCTTGAGCCTTTTGCCGCCGGCGAGGAATCGCTGCTCGAGGACGCACTGAAGGAGCAGGCGAGGCAGGCGGCGACAGGGCCGTGGCCCGAAAATGCGCGGCGCTGCGACGGCTGCGTCTACGCCGGAAAATGCGTCTTCACGCGGAAGGTCTGAAGTTTTTCCCGCGTGAAAAAGCCGCGCCGCGGTAAAACTTCCCGCTGCGCGGCCCTTTGGTTTATCCGATTTCGGACGTATATGAGAAAATATCTGTGTTCAGGGAACTTTTCCGCCTCGTTTTCGGTGTCGCCGACGGCGCGCTGCGCGAGTCGTCTCCGATTGTCGTGCGCGGCGGACACCCTCGCGCCGTCCTTAAAAGACGCGCAGGCCGCGAAAGGGAGTCAGCGCGTCGGCAGCACTTCGATCCAGTACCCGTCGGGGTCCTGGATGAAGTAGATGCCCATAGTATGGTTCTCAAAACAGATGCAGCCCATGGCGGCGTGACGCTCGTGCGCGGCGGCGAAATCGTCGGTCCGCAAAGCGAGATGGAACTCCTGCTCGCCGAGGTCGTAGGCCTGCGGGTGATCGCGCAGCCATGTCAGTTCAAGCTCGAAATCCGTGACGCCGTCGCCGAGATAGACGATCGTGAACGCGTCCGTCTCCTTGCGGCGGACTTCTTTCAGTCCCAGCGCTTCCTCGTAGAACTTCATGCTCTTTTCGAGGTCGCGGACGTTGAAGTTGACGTGGATGAAATGAAATTTCATGAAAGTTCGCCTCCCGTTCGGTTTTCCTGTATTGTACCACACGGACGGACACTCGCGCGTCGACCGCTCGAAAAACGGCCCTCGCGGTTTCGGCGGAAAGCGGGAGACGCGGTCATCGTCGTGTAAAACCGTTTTTGCGGAGGAACGGGGACGCGGGCGCCTCAAGCCTTGCGGAATGAAGGAGGTCGATGGACGTGGACGAAAAGGCCTGGCTGGTCCTTCAAAACGGCAAGACGTTCGAGGGGCGCAGGGTTGGCGCGCGCTGCGACGTGACGGCGGAAATCTGTTTTACCACAGGCATGACGGGGTACCTGGAAACGCTGACGGATCCCAGCTACCACGGACAGATTGTCGTGCAGACCTTCCCGCTGATCGGCAACTGCGGTGTGATCCCCGCCGACTTCGAAAGCCGTCGCCCGAGCCTGAGCGCTTACGTCGCGCGCGAACTGTGCGACGAACCGTCGAATTTTAGAAGCCGCGGCAGGCTGGCCGCCTGGCTGGAGAAAAACGGGATCGCGGGACTGACCGGCCTTGACACGCGCCGCCTGACTCGCGAGATCCGCGAAAGCGGCACGATGAACGCCGCTATTCTCGGCGAACCGCCCTCCGATATCGAAGACTTCACTCGGCGTCTTGCCGCGAGGAATCTGTCGTCCAGCGTTTTTTCCGTAACCTGTAAAAACCCCTTCCTCGTCAACCCCGACGGCGGGCGCCGCGTTGTTCTCTGGGACTTCGGGTTCAAGGGCGGTCTCGCGCGCGAGCTTGCGGTCCGCGATTGCAAGGTGCTTGTCGTACCCGCTGGAACGCGTGCCGACGAGATTCTCGCCCATCGTCCCGACGGCGTTCTCCTCTCAAACGGCCCCGGCGATCCCGTGTCGTATACCGGCCTTGTCGAAAACGTGGGCGCCGTCGCGCGGAGCGGCCTGCCGCTGTTCGGCGTCTGTCTCGGGCATCAGCTCCTCGCCCTCGCGCGCGGCGCCCGCACGGTCAAGCTGAAATACGGTCATCGCGGAAACAACCAGCCAGTGCGGGAGACCGCGACGGGGCGTCTGTTCACCACGAGCCAGAACCACGGCTACGCCGTCGACGCGGCCACTCTTCCGAAGGGCGCGGTGAACAGCTGGGTCAATTTGAACGACGGCACCTGCGAGGGAGTCGACTACGCGGACATCAACGCTTTTTCCGTGCAGTTTCATCCGGAGGGGAGCGCCGGGCCGCGGGACACGGCGTTCCTGTTTGAACGCTTTTTGCGCGCCGTCGGGGAGGTTCGCCGCCGTGCCGATCGATAAAGACCTGAAACGCGTGATGATCATCGGCTCCGGCCCCATCGTCATCGGCCAGGCCGCCGAGTTCGACTACGCCGGAACGCAGGCGTGCAAGGCGTTGCGCGCTCTGGGCGTGGAGGTGGTCCTCGTCAACTCCAACCCTGCGACCATCATGACAGACGGCGACGTCGCCGATAAGGTCTATATCGAGCCGCTGACGGTCGAGATTCTCAAACGGCTGATCAAAAAAGAGCGCCCCGACGGGCTGCTTTCCACAATAGGCGGGCAGAACGGGTTGACCCTTTCGATGCGCCTTTCACGCGGCGGCTGGCTGCAACAACATGGTGTGAGACTGCTTGGCGCGTCCCTTGAGACGATCGAGAACGCCGAGGACAGGCTAAAGTTCAAGCGGATGCTCGAAAAGATCAGCGAACCGGCGATTCCGTCCGCGATCGCGGCGAACCTTGACGAGGCCATGGAGGCAGCGGCGAAAATCGGGTATCCCGTCATCGTCCGCCCGTCGTTCACGCTTGGAGGAACGGGCGGAGGCATCGCCGCGTCGCCCGCAGAGATGGAACGGATAGCGCGGCGCGGTCTCGACGTCTCGCCGCTGGGGGAGGTGCTCGTCGAACGTTCGGTAGCCGGCTGGAAAGAAATCGAGTTTGAGGTCATGCGCGACAGGTGCGACAACTGCGTGGCTGTCTGTTCGATGGAAAACCTCGACCCTGTCGGCGTTCACACGGGAGATTCCGTCGTTGTCGCTCCGGCGATGACGCTGGCAGACAGAGAGTATCAGACTCTGCGGAGCGCCGCTCTGCGCATCGTGAGTGAGCTCCGCGTGCAGGGCGGCTGCAACGTCCAGTTCGCGCTGGACCCCGACAGCTTTGAATATGCCGTGATTGAAGTTAACCCGCGCGTGTCGCGCAGTTCGGCGCTGGCGTCAAAGGCGACGGGGTACCCCATCGCCGAGGTGTCCGCGCAGCTGGCTGTGGGACTTCGCCTTGACGAGATCGTGAACGCCGTCACTGGGAGGACGACGGCTTTTTTTGAGCCCGCGATCGATTACGTTGTCGTAAAGATGCCCCGCTGGCCGTTTGACACGTTCAGTTCCGCATCGCGCGCGCTCGGGCCGCAGATGAAATCGACGGGCGAGGCGATGTCGATCGCGCCGACGTTTGAGGAAGCCCTGATGAAGGCGGTGCGCGGCGCCGAAACGGGCGCCGATACCCTCTGCCTGCCCTCACTGGCCGCTTTGGACGACGCGCGCATCGAGGAGATGCTCCGCGCGCCGACGGATCTCCGTCTTTTCGTCGTCGCCGAAGCTCTCAGGCGCGGAACTGCTCCCGCGCGCGTCCACGATCTCACGAAGATCGACCTCTGGTTCATTCACAAGATTTCCAGCCTGTGTGAAGTCGAGCGCGAACTGCGGGCGGCGTCGGGCAGACTTTCGACGGAGCTTTACCGTCGCGCGCGGCGCGCTGGCTTTCCCGACTCCGCCGTCGAACGCCTTGCCGGCGCGCGCGTGAATCGGCGTCTCGCGCCCGTCTATCGGATGGTTGATACCTGCGCGGCGGAGTTCCCTGCGCAAACGCCCTACTTTTACGCCGCGGCATCCGCGGGTGAAGGAGCCGCGGACGAAGCCGAGGAGTACATCGCGAAGTGTCGTGAAGCCGGCGATTCACGGGGCGCCGTCGTCGTCCTCGGCGGCGGGCCGATCCGCATCGGTCAGGGCATCGAGTTCGATTATGCCGCCGTGCGCTGCGCGCAGACGCTTAAACGCCTCGGCTACGCCGTCGTGATGATCAACGACAACCCGGAGACCGTCAGCACAGATTTTGACACGGCGGACAGGCTCTACTTCGAGCCCCTGACGCCCGAGGACGTGATGAACGTCGTCCGCCTTGAGCGTCCGCTCGGCGTGTTCGCAGCTTTCGGCGGTCAGACCGCCGTCAAGCTGATCGGGACATTGCGCGAAAACGGCGTCACCGTCATCGGCACGAGGGCGGAAGCCGTCGACGCGGCGGAGGACAGGGGAAAGTTCGACGCGATCCTCGCGCGGTGCGGCATTGCCCGCCCGCGTGGGCTCGCCGTGAACACGCTTGAGGAGGCGCTTGATGCGGCGCGCAGCGTCGGCTATCCTGTCCTCGTGCGGCCGTCTTACGTTCTCGGCGGTCGGAACATGATCGTCGCCCGCGGCGACGCGGAAGTCGAGGACTACGTGAAGCGCATCCTCGCTCTCGGCGCGGACGGCCCCGTCCTCATCGATGCCTATATCGAAGGCGTCGAAGCGGAAGTCGACGCCGTCTGCGACGGAGAGGACGTGCTGATTCCCGGCGTCATGGAGCAGGTCGAGCGCGCGGGCGTACATTCGGGCGACAGCGTCGCCGTGTTTCCCGCGAGGGGGCTTTCGGATCGCGCGGAGAGAAAGATAGTCGAGTGCACGGCGAAGATCGCCCGCGAACTTGGCGTGGTCGGACCCGTGAACGTCCAATACGTCGTGCGCGGAGACGAGGTATATGTGATCGAATGTAATCCCCGCGCCAGCCGCACCGTACCTTTCGTCAGCAAAGTCACGGGACTGCCGCTTGTGGACATCGCCGCTCGGGTGATGCTCCGCACGATCGACCCCGGCGCGCCGGCGCTTCGCGATCTGCCCTTCGGCACGGGGCTGTATCGCGCCTGCCCGTACAAAGCCGTCAAGGTTCCTGTGTTCTCGTTTGACAAACTTCCCGGAGCGGACGCGCGCCTTGGCCCCGAGATGAAATCGACGGGCGAGGTGCTCGGCGTCGGAGCAAGCTACGACGAGGCGCTTTACAAGGGGTTTCTCGCCGCAGGGTATGACATGCGTCGTATTCCCAGGGGCATCCTTCTCGGCGCGCGGGCTCCGTGCGGACGCGAGATCGCCGATCTCTCCGAAAGGCTCTCCGCGCTGGGCTGCGCGATCTTCACGGCCGACGGGGGCTCTGTATCCTTACACAGGTCCGGCGCCGGTGTGGGCGCGCCGAAAAACATGGACGAGGTTCTCGACTTGCTCGACAGGAAAGTTGTCCGCTGCGTGATCATGGCCGGCGCGCCCGGCGCGGAAGAGCGTCCCGAAACCCGTGCGTTGCTCGCCCGCGCCGTCGAGCGCGGAGCCGCCTGTCTGACGTGCGTGGACACGGCGGCGGCGCTTGCGCGCGCGCTGGCGTCGGGTTACGACGAAAAAAGCGTCTGTCTCGTCGATCTGGCGCGCCTTTCGCACGGAAAACGCTATGACGCCTCCTAAAAATGCGCGCGTCTGCGCGACTCTTATAGGACGAGCAGCGGAGAAAACGGAAAATCACGGCATGTAAAAAGGCGGCGTAAGCAGACTATACATGCCGACACCGCCATTATTGCGTTGTTGGACGATAAACAGCGCGCGCCGTCAGCGGATGAAGTTCGTCCGAAGGCGCGGTTCATAGCGGGGCATGGAGATTCCCTTGCTCTCGGCGGCTTCAAACGATTTCATCAGCCAGGCGATGTTCTCGGCGAGCGTGCGCATCACCTGCAGACCTTCATCGTCGCGGCGGACTTCGTCGGGAGCGTTGCCGTGCACGACGTTCCAGTACTGTGAGCCGGCGACGACCATGTTGTTCATCAGGAAATACTGGTTGAGCCGCATAAACGCGGCGGTGCCGCCCCCGCGGCGGCACGATACCACGGCCGCGCCGATTTTGCCCGTCATGCGTCCTTTCGTGCTGTAAAAAAGCCTGTCGAGAAACGCGCAGAGGCGAGCGTCCGGGCCGGAGTAGTAGACGGGCGAGCCGGCGACGATGGCGGCGTATCCGTCGAGTTTTGCCGCTGTCTCGTTGACAGGGTCGTGCGGGGAGAGAACGCATTTGCCGGCGGAGACGCACAGTCCGCAGGCTACGCAGTCCTGGACAGGCTGTACGCCGAGCCACAGCAGGTCGCTTTCCACGCCGCGCTCTGACAGCGCGTGCCGTATCTCGTCGAGCGCCGTGAACGTACAGCCGTTTTTGTGAGGACTGCCGTTGACGAGAAGAGCTTTTTTCATGAAACTCACCTCCCGTTGGGTATTTTAGCACCACTTTTAAGCTTTATAAAAGAAACCACTGGATTTTAGCGAGAAAAAAAGTTATAATTTAAGAACATTTTACGAAGGAGGTCCCATTCTCATGGCAAGAAAAGGCATTGTTCTTACGGCCGGTCTCGGCACGCGGCTTCACCCCATGACCCTGGCGGTCAATAAGCAGCTCATCCCTGTCTACAACAAGCCGATGATCTACTATGCCCTCTGGGTGATGATTAAGGCGGGCTGCCGCGACATCATGCTCATCACGTCCGAAGCCGACAAAGCAGGGTTCGAACGTCTGCTGGGCGACGGATCGCACTTCGGCGTCAACATCTCCTACCGTATCCAGTACGTCCCCAACGGTCTTGTCGACGCGTTCGTGCAGGCTGAGGATTTCATCGCCGGCGATCCCTGCATGCTCATTCTCGGCGACAACATCTTCTACGGCCCCGGCTTCCCCGGGATGCTCGCCCGCGCGGCCGAGAAGACAGTGGGCGCGACCGTGTTCGGTTCCGTCGTTCCCGATCCCGAGAGATTCGGCGTGGCTGAGTGCGACAAGGACGGCAAAGTCATCTCGCTTGAGGAGAAACCGAAGCACCCCAAGTCGAACTGCGCCGTCGTCGGGCTGTACTTCTTCGACGGCGAGGTGATGCGGATCGCCCGCGAACTGCGCAAGGAGATTCCCGCCGACAGAGAAGTGTCCATCACTGACGTCAACCGCCGCTACATGGAAGCCGGCACGCTTGACCTGCAGGTCTTCCCTGCGGGATTCGCCTGGCTGGACTCGGGCACTTACGAAAGTCTGCTTGAGGCGTCCAACTACGTCGCCCGCGTGGAGCGCGAGGAAGGGCGGATTATCTGCTGTCCCGAAGAGGCGGCTTTCCGCGCGGGATTCCTTCCCGCCGAAAAACTGCGCGAGTACGGCGAAGCGGACAAGAACAACGGCTACGGCCAGTACATGACGCGGCTGTACAACGAAGTGAAATAAGAACGCAGGACGGCGACGCTTGTTTTGGAAACGGCTGCGAACTGCGGCAGTGAGACGACCGCGCATCGAAAAAACGCCGCGCCTGAAAGCGTTTTCGCTTTCGGCACGGCGTTTTTTTGCGAGGCGACACGGTTTCATGCCTTCGCGGGAGTGAACGTCTGTACGATTTCCGCGCACGTTTCCCTGTCGAGGGCGTTCTTTGGCAGAGACGCGTGCCATTTTTTCAGTTCCGCGTAGCCGATGGTGTGAGAGCCCCCTTCCAGACTGAGGCGCGGCGAAGGCTCAAACGGGTCGGCGAAGACGATCAGCGGCTCGACAGGCACGTCGATCCCCGCCTCCGACAGGCGCGCGGCGATTGCCTCGGCCGCGATCACAGCCTGTGCGTAAGGGTTTGAGATGAGGCGGTCTTCCCTGGCATCGGAGACGCGCCACTCGTGCGCGCGCAAACTGCCGTAGACGCGGTAGCCCCAGCCGACGCAGCGCAGTACGAACACTCCGCGCGGGGAAACGCAGAGCGCGTCGGCCCTGCCTTCTCCCTGCGGGAGACTCGCCGCCGGCATGATGACGGCGGAACGGCCTCCCAGACGGCGCAGTTTTTTGCAGACGCGCGCCAGGGCTTTTTCATCGCTGCGGCCCCTGCCCATGCGCAGCGTCACCCAGGCGAGGACGAGCGCGCCTCCGGCGAGGAGAAAGAGAAACTGCGCGTACTGGGCGGCGCTGTGGAGTTTCCAGAGTTGAAGGTGAAGCCCGAAAAAGTTGAGTTCCATCGTTTCCGACCTCTTTCATGTCAGTTTTTGCGCTTCCTGTCCTTTTGCGCCCTTTATTTTATCATATCTACACGGAAAAATATAAAATATCTGTTGAATTTAAGAAGAGCAAGTGTTAAAATTTCAACATTGCGATGTTCTCATGGGAGGACGTCGCGGCTGCGCAAAAGCAGGGGAGAGCTTTTCGCGCCGGACAATTTCAATCTTTTCTGTTGAGGGGAGTTGTAACTGATGAGTGACACTGCTGTAAAGAAAAGGTCGCTGGGTACGCGCTGCCTTGACGTGATCGAACGCGTCGGCAACAAGCTGCCCCCCCCCGCGATCATGTTCGTCTACCTGTTCCTGTTCGTCGCAGTCGTCGGCGCGATCTTCACGGCGATGGATTTCTCAATCGTCAATCCCGCTATCAAGGATCCCGCCAAGGCGATCATCAAGTCGAAGAACCTGTTCACGGCTGAAGGACTCAGCTGGCTGCTGAACAACCTGGTCAAGAACTTCACGGGATTCGCTCCCATGGGTCTCGTCATCACGATGACGCTCGCCATGGGCATCTGCGAGGAAGCAGGGCTTCTGAAAGCGCTCGTGACCAAGATCATGCGCAACGTGCCTCCGATCCTCGTTCCTTTTGTGGTCGCGTTCCTCGGCACGCTCGGCAATGTCGCTTCCGATACGGCGATGATCGTCATTCCTCCCATGGCGGCGCTCGCGTATATCGGCGTGGGCAAGAACCCCGTCGTCGGCATGATCAACGGCTACGCCGGCGCTCAGGCGGGATTCTCGGCCAACCTGATGGTCGCGGGCACCGACGCCCTGCTCCAGGGACTCACCAACCTCGCCATCAAGGGCTTTATCCCCGACAGCAACTTCACGGTTGAGGTGACCTGCAACTGGTACTTTATGTTCGTGTCGACGTTCCTGTGCGCCGTCGTCATCGGCGCCGTCTGCACCTGGGTCGTCGAGCCCCGTTTCGGCAAGTACCAGGGCGAGATCACCGAGAAGATCGAGGCGCTTACTCCTGCTCAGAGCAAGGGGCTGCGCAACTCGGGCCTTGTCGCGATTCTCTATATCGTGCTGGTGGTCGCCGGTTATTTCTGGGGGCCCCTGGCCAAGGTCAACCCCGACGGAACGCGCAGCGTCGCCGGCTCGCTGCTGCTCAACGGTCTGATCCCGATCCTGTTCTTCTTCTTCACGTTCTGCGGAATCACTTACGGTTTCACTTCAGGCTCGGTGAAGAACGCCGCCGACCTCAACAAAGGCATGGTCAAACAGATGCAGGGCATGGGCGCTTACGTCTGCTTCTGCTTTGCCGCGGGCCAGTTCAACATGATGTTCAACTGGACGAACATGGGCACCATCATCGCCATCGCGGGCGCCGACTTCCTCAAGAGCATCGGCTTTACAGGCATGTCGATGTGCATCGCCTTTATCCTGCTCTCGGCGTTCGTCAACCTGTTCGTGTCGTCCGGTTCGGCCAAGTGGGCCATCTTCGCTCCCATCTTCGTGCCCATGTTCATGCTTCTGGGCTACCACCCCGCTTTTACTCAGCTGGTCTACCGCCTCGGCGACTCGCCGAGCAACGCTTTCACGCCGACGACTCCTTACATCTGGATGATCCTCAGCGTGGCGCAGGTCAAGTACGACAAGGACCTCAAGATCGGCACGCTGATCTCGGCCCTGGTTCCAGTCGCGTTCTATCTTCAGATCGCGTGGATCATTTTCTTCGTCATCTGGGTTTATTGCGGACTGCCTCTCGGCCCCGGCGTCACGTCCGAACTCCCCGCCGAGCTGGCCGCCATCATTCACCCCTAGTTGCGTCATGAAGGAGAAAACGGGCTGTCTTGTCCGTTTCGGGCTGTCCGTTTCGCGCGGACAGCCCGCTTTTTTCGCGCGATGCGCGCCTTTGCCGACGGACTGAGCGTACCCGACGCGCGCTTCGGCGGCTCTTTCATCGTCGGTAAGTCTGGAAAATTACGTTTTTTCGATGTATTGCCGTATAACGGACGCGAACCCGCTTTCAGGCCATTTCCCCGCGCGGGAGTCTCGCGGACGGGAGGGTGCCGGGAAAACGTTTCACATCGTCCCGTTTGATTGCTTTTGTTGAAAGGAGCTGAAAGATATGAACGACGCCGTAGCGAAGAAAAGGTCGCTGGGCGGACGCTGCCTGGATTTTATCGAACGAGTGGGAAATAAACTCCCGCCTCCTTCGATCCTGTTCATCTACCTGTTTCTGATCACCGCCGTCGCGGGCGCGGTCCTCACGGCGACGAATTTCTCCATCGTCAATCCCGCCGCCAGGGATTCCGCCAAGGCGATCGTCACATCACGGAACCTGTTCTCCGCCGCAGGGCTTACATGGCTGTTGAACAACCTCGTCAAGAACTTCACAGGTTTCGCCCCCATGGGGCTAGTGATCACGATGACGCTCGCCATGGGCATCTGCGAGGAAGCCGGACTGCTGAAAACGCTGATTACCAAGCTCATGCGCAACGTGCCTCCCGTCCTCGTGCCGTTCGTTGTCGCGTTCCTGGGGACGCTCGGCAACGTCGCTTCTGATACGGCGAGTATCGTCATCCCTCCGATGGCGGCGCTCGCTTACCTTGGTGTGGGCAAGAATCCCGTCGTCGGACTCATCTGCGGGTACGCGGGAGCGTCGGCCGGCTTCTCGGCCAACCTGATGATCGCCGGCACGGACGCCCTGCTCCAGGGGTTGACCAACATCGCCATCAAAGGTTTCATGCCCGACACCACGTTCACTGTTGAAGTCACCTGCAACTGGTACTTCATGATCGCCTCCACGTTTCTCTGCGCGATCGTCATCGGCGCCGTCTGCACGTGGATCGTCGAGCCCCGTTTCGGCGCGTACGAAGGCGAGGTCAGCGAGAAGATCGAGGCGTTGACCTCCGATCAGAGCAGAGGACTGCGCAACTCGGGAATCGTCGCGATTCTCTATATCGCCGTCGTCGTTGCGGGGTACTTCTGGGGCCCCCTGGCCAAGGTCAACCCTGACGGCTCGCGCACCGCGGTTGGCTCACTGCTGCTCAGCGGTCTGATCCCGCTTCTGTTCTTCTTCTTCACGCTCTGCGGAGTCACCTACGGTTTCTCTTCAGGGTCGATCAAGAACTCCTCCGACCTGAACTCCGGCATGGTCAAACAGATGAGAGCCATGGGTTCCTACATCGTGTTCTGTTTCTTCGCCGGTCAGTTCAACATGCTGTTCAACTGGACGAACCTCGGCACGATCATCGCTATCGCCGGCGCTGACTTCCTCAAGAGCGTCGGTTTCACGGGACTTCCGATGTGTGTCGCGTTCATCCTGCTTTCGGCGTTCGTCAATATCTTCCTGTCGTCGGGCTCCGCGAAATGGGCCATCTTCGCTCCCATCTTCGTGCCCATGTTCATGCTCCTGGGCTACCATCCCGCCTTCGCGCAGCTTCTGTACCGTCTCGGCGATTCGCCGACCAACGCTTTCACGCCGACGATGCCCTACATTTGGATGGTCCTCAGCGTCGCGCAGGCCAAGTACGACAAGGACCTCAAGATCGGTACGCTGATTTCGGCTCTGATTCCTGTGGCGTTCTTCATGCAGATCGCGTGGATCGTCTTCTTTATCGCCTGGATCTCCATGGGACTGCCTCTCGGCCCCGGCGTCACGTCCGAGCTCCCCGCCGAGTTGGCCGCGCTGCTTCATCCCTAGCGCCCGTCGTCTGATCGCCAACGAGCCGCCCGCCTCGTTCTTACGGCACGTTTTTTTTCAAGAATCCATCGATAAAATGAATAAAGACTATCGTCTTTATTTTTTATAGGTATATAGTAGGAAAGAGCGCTTTCTCACCGTTTAAAGCATGCAAAAGAGAGAGAACTGACAGGTCAAATTGCGAAAAAAGACGTTCTGACGCGCGCGAAAACGCCTTATGACCGCGCGGGAGATCTTTGTTTAATTTTTTATAACATTATAGATATTTTGTACAATATTAAAATTTTGCGTCTCCATCGTACTTTTTTTATTGCATTTTAATCGTCTTTTGTGTTACTATATGCATATTGTTCCAGCGAGCTTTTCCCATAAAACTTTTCAAGGTTCTCAAAGCTCATTTCGCCTTGAATGGCGTGTTCTCCCATTCCACGCGGCGATGGAAATCGCCGAAATATTGTGTTCTCCGCTCCGAAGTGTCAGAAAGTCGGGCGCGCGGCAGCTTTCCGCAACACCCCGGCCGTCCGTTTCGTTTTGCTCTCGCGGACGGCTGAAAGCGGGTTCTTTTGCGCCCTGAGCCGTGACATTTGGAAGATCAGGAAAAAACATGAACTCGAAGAACAAGACTCCCATACTGCTCCTGTCGCAAAAGCTTATGCTCGGCAGCTTGTTTCTGGTGCTGCTGACGCTTGGGCTGACGATGTTCATGGTTCTGCGCCTGAACCTCACGCTTCAGGGACGCAGAGTCGATACCACGCTTCACGACATAGGCGAGATGCTGGCGGTCAATCCCCTTGTCATCGAAGCTTGCCGCGAGGGCAGATGCGGGGGAGAGTTGACCGTCTACCTGGATCGTCTTGTTGACGGTCTCAGTGACCTCGACGAGATCACGATTGCCGACATGCGTTCAAAGAGAATTTACCACGTCGACACGCGGCGCATCGGCGAGCGTTTAAAAGGCGAAGACGTGCGCGCCGTTCTCGGCGGCAAACGCAATTATTCGCGCACCGTGGGTTCATTGGGAGCGCAGAGGCGCTATTTCGTGCCAGTGATCAACCCGAGGACGAACGCGCAGTCGGGCTTCGTGCTCGTCGGTTCTCTGCTGGAAACGATCCTGCCGCAGCGTCGTGAAATTATCATCGGTCATCTGCGCGTGGCTCTGATAGTGCTCGTCATCGCCGTCGCCGTCGCGTGGATAACGGCGCGCAGCATTAAAAGGACTCTGCTCGGTTACGAGCCAGGGCAGCTGTCCAAGGTCTTCCTCGAACGCGGCGAGGTGCTCGGTTCGCTGGAAGAGGGCATTGTCGCCGTCGACGCCGAAGGGCGCGTCACCATGGCAAACAGGGCGGCGATGTCTCTGCTGGGGCAGCAGACGGACGATCTGCGCAATCAGAAACTTGACGAACAGTACCCTCAAATCCGCATCGCCGAGACCTTGCGAAGCGGCCGGCCCTCGTACAACAACGGCATCACCTGGGGCGACGTGAACGTCCTCTGCGACCGCATCCCCTTGAACGAGGACGGGACGATCGTCGGCGCCGTGGCCATTTTACGCAACCGTACCGAGCAGACGCACTTGGCGGAGGAACTGACGGGCGTCAATCACATGGTCGACGCGCTACGGAGCAACACGCACGAGTTCATGAACAAACTGCACGTGATCCTCGGCCTCCTTCGCATCGGCTTGCCCGAAGAGGCGGAAAAATACATCGCCGGAATCTCGCGCGAACATTCAGAAGTGATCAACCCCGTGATTCAGAAGATCCAGAACAGGACGTTGGCCGCTCTGATTCTCGGCAAGATGTCCCACTGCCGGGAACTTGACATAAATTTCAATCTCATCGGCACAAGCAGCGTACCCGCGAACAGCCGCTTCCTCACGGGGAACGCGTTTGAGACGCTGGTGGGCAACCTTCTTGAGAACGCCATCGAGGCGGTCAACGCCAAGGCGAAGGACGACGGAGAACGCGAAGTGTCGCTCCTCGTCCACGAGGACGAACAGGGACTGATGATCACTGTCGACGACTCGGGTCTCGGCATGACCGACGAAGAGATCGAACGCGTCAGACAGGGAGGTTTCAGCACGAAGGGACGTCATCGCGGGACAGGCATGAGGCTGATTCATTCTGTACTTGCATCGAGCGGCGGTGAAATGCAGATTGATTCTGAAAAAGACGTGGGCACATCTATATCCGTGTGCTTCACGAAGGAGGGAAAAAAGTGATTAAGACAATTATCGTTGAAGATGACCCGATGGTCGCGCAGATTAACAGACGTTATCTCGACACTGCCAACGACATTCAGGTTGCCGCTGTGTTCGACAACGGCAAGGACGCCCTGGCTTATATCAAGGAAGAAGACCCCGATCTGATTATCCTTGACGTGTACATGCCCGTCATGAACGGACTGGAACTCCTGCGCGAGATCCGCAGGGCGGACATCCAGTCCGATGTGATCATGGTGACGGCTGCCAACGACGTCAAGAACGTCGAGGAAGCGCTGAGGCTGGGCATTGTCGATTATCTCGTCAAGCCGTTTGAATATGAGCGCTTTATGGAGGCGATCGAAAAATACCGCAAGAAGGCGCACGTTCTTAAGGACGCCTCGACGCTCAACCAGGATGCCATCGACACGCTCGTCAGCGTCGGCGCGCCTCAGCCGCAGACTCCCGTGCGCGACCTGAAAAAGGGGCTGCAGCAGCGCACGCTCGACATGATCCGCTCGCACCTCGAAAAGATGAAGGGCGAGACCTGCACCTGCGACACGCTCGCAGGCGTTGTCGGCCTCTCCAAGGTGACTGTGCGCCGCTACCTCAACTATCTGGCCGAGATCGGCGAGATCGACAGTTCCGTCGATTACGAGACAGGCGGACGGCCCTGCATCAAGTACTTTATCCGCCCTGACGCTCCCAAGAAGAAAGACGAGGACGGAGAGGCGGTCTCTGATGCGGCAAAAGTGAAGTAATGGGCCGCATGCGCGCGTTCTGAAAGAGCTCTTTGCGGGGAGCGCGAACGAACGCCCGCAGCCGACTTGTTTCTTCGAAAAGCAGAAAAAGCCGTCGGAAAAGTCCTTTCCGACGGTTTTAGCACGGGCCGATAAAAGAGTTTTACAGTTCGACGCTCTGATGTTCGTTGTCGACAAAGCCCGTGCGGACGTCCGTACAGCCGAAGGTTGAACGACAGTGTTCCGCCAGCTCGTCGCGCGCGGCGAGAATGGAGTCCCTGTTGATCTGGACAAAACCGTCGATGGGGAAGAAAATGTCCGTGCTGGACGGGACGATCTTGCCGATCTCGCTCTGTCGCCAGATCCACCGGCGCGTGCGCACTCTGTGTCCGACGGCGTAAACCAGCTCGTCGGACGGCATGTGTTCCTCGGCGTTTTCCCCGAAAGGCATGAACGTGTCTTCTGCGGTCGAGAAGCGCACTTCGATGTCGCCGTCTGCCTGGCGCATGTCGTGAGCGCCCATCGGCAGGACGTATTTCAGCGACAGGGCGTTCCCGAGATCGACGATAGGGTTGATATGCGGCAGTCCCTTCCCCTTGGCGACGCGCGTGAACATGGCCTCGACGGAGCTCATGAATTTGTTGGGGTTGATGCCGAGCTTGGTGAACGCTTGGCGGTAGGGGAGGATCGCCGGATCGTCCTTGGCTTTTTTCCCGTCAAAGCGGGCGTAGGCGGCGGCGACAGCTTCATTAAGAAGGGCTTTCACCGGCGGGCAATCGGCGCTGTTGTCGATACCGTACGCTGCGACGACGCCGAAGAAGAGACTGGGTATCCTTTCAAAGACTCGCGGAGCTACGGTGAACTTCATGAAATTCCTCCTTTTTTTCTTTTATGTATAAGACTCAGCGTATGAATCGGTGTATCTATGTTGATTATAATACAATCTGTGAAAAATGACAATTCCGACAATTGTATGACGCTCGCGAAACGTCCCGTCGGGTGCTTTTTGGATGGTGACACGCCGTGAAAATCTGTGTTTTCTGCGCTTCCTCGGAAAGAATCGATCCGCGCTTCCTGCGCGTTGGCTTCAACTTTGGCCGGTCACTCGCGCGACGGGGGCACGAGATGGTTTTCGGCGGATACGGGCACGGCGTGATGGGCGCTGTCGCGCGCGGGGCGCTCTCGGCGGGAGGAAAACTTATCGCCGTCGCGCCGAAAATCTTTTCATCGCCGGAATTTTTCTGTGAGGGCTGTGCGCGCGTTGTCGTGACGAAGGACTTGCGCGCGCGAAAGTCTTTCATGCAGGCGGAAAGCGACGCTTTCGCGGTGCTCCCGGGCGGCATCGGCACGTATGACGAGCTGTTTGACACTCTGGCGCTTGTCAGCCTGGGGCAACTGCGTGCGCCCATCGCGGCGCTGGATCTGGACGGTTTTTTCGGTCCTCTCCGGCTGCTCCTCGACGCGGGAGTCGGCGGCGGTTTTATCGGCGAAAAGGCCGCGCGGTCGATCGCTTTCTGTTCGACGGGAGAAGAAGTTCTCGACGCGCTTGAACGGGAGAGGGCACGTATGGATGAAAGCTCTCCGCTCGAAAAATCGTGAGACTGGCT